>NZ_MOWM01000034.1 GCF_016082275.1 Variovorax sp. E3 | reverse complement strand
CGAACTGGTCGCGGGCCGCAGCTTGCCGGCGCTGGCCTGGCAGGAGAGCGCGGGCGACCTCAGCGCGGTGCCGCTGGCCTGCGGCTGCGAAGCGCGCACCGGTCATGCCGGCGGCGTGCTGCTGCAGGGCGAGAAGCTCATGGTGCTGCCCGGCGCGGCCGCCAGCGGCTGGCTGGTGTCGGCGCGCGGCGAAGACGACGCGGTGCTGCTGTGGGTGCCGCGCGGCACCGAGGGCGTGAGCGAAACGATCGTGCCGCTGGTCGATGGCAGCCAGGCGTCGAACCTGCGCTTCGAGCAGGTCGCGCTGCCGGCCGACGCGGTGCTGGCCGAAGGCCCGGCCGCGCAGGATGCATTGCGCCAGGCGCTCGCGGCGGGCCAGGTCCTGCAGGCGGCCGAGCTGCTGGGCGCGGGACAGGCAATGCTCGCGCAGACGCTTGCCTACCTGCGCACGCGCTCGCAGTTCGGCAAGCCCATCGGCAGCTTCCAGGCGCTGCAGCACCGCTGCGTCGACATGTTCATTCACCTCGAGGTGGCGCAGGCCACGTTGAACGAAGTGCTCGCGCTCGCGGTGCAAGGGCTGCCATCGGACCGGCTCGAAGCCGAGGCGAGCCGCGCCAACGCACGCTGCACGGCCGCGGCCTTGCAGGCCTCGCGCGCGTCGGTGCAATTGCATGGCGCCATCGGCTACACGCAGGAGTGCGACCTGAGTCTGTTCTACAAGCGCGTGCTGTGCCTCTCGGCCTGGCTGGGCAACGTCACCGCGCACCAGCGCCGGCATGCGGCGCTGGCGGGCGAAGCGGAAGCGACCGCGAGCGCCGCCGAATGGCAGGGCGAGTTTCCGCGCACCGCCGATTGGGCCGCGATGCCCGAGGCCGATTTCCGCCGCATGGTGCGCGCCTTTCTGCAGCAGCGCTATCCGCCGCAACTGCGCTACCTGTCGCACCGCGCGCGCTGGCGCGAGATGCGCGAGTGGTACCTCACGCTGTCCGCGCAGGGCTGGATCGCGCCCGCCTGGCCGCAGGCGCACGGCGGCATGGGCCTGCCGGCGGACAAGCTCATCGCGTGGATCGAAGAGCTGGAGCAGCACGGCGTGGCACGCGCGCCCGACCAGGGCATCGTGATGATCGGCCCGCTGCTGATCCAGCACGGCACGCCCGAGCAGCAGCAGCGCTTTCTGCCGCGCATATTGAGCGGCGAGAACGTGTGGTGCCAAGGCTACTCGGAGCCCAATGCCGGCTCCGACCTTGCGGGCCTGCGCACCGAGGCCGTGTCGGCGCGCGACGCGCAAGGCGACCACTTCGTGGTCAACGGCCAGAAGATCTGGACCACGCTCGCGCAGGACGCCAACCACATTTTCCTGCTCGTGCGCACCGACAAGGACGCGCGCAAGCAGGAAGGCATCAGCTTCCTGCTGTGCGACTTGCGCACGCCGGGCATCACCATCCGGCCGATCCACACGCTGGCGGGCGAGCCCGAGTTCTGCGAAGTGTTCTTCGACAACGTGCGCGTGCCGGCCGACAACCTGGTGGGCAAGCTGCACGGCGGCTGGACCATCGCGAAGGCGCTGCTGGGCTTCGAGCGCATCTTCCTGGGCAGCCCCAAGCAGTCGCAGTACGCGCTGGGGCAACTGGCGCGGCTGGCGCAGGCCAAGCGCCTGTTCGCCGATCCGGTGTTCGCGCAGCGCTTCGCGGCGCTGCGGCTGGACGTGCTCGACCTGTCGGCCGCGTACACCGGCTTCGCGAACATCGTGCGCGCGGGCAAGCCGCTGCCGGCGTCGGTGTCGCTGCTGAAGATCTGGGCCAGCGAGACCTACCACCGCATCGGCGCGCTGCTGGTCGAGGCGGGCGAAGAACAAGGCGCCGTGGCCGGCGACCAGGTGCTCGACGGCCAGACCTTCAACGTGCTCTCGCCGCTCATCGGCGCCACGGCCGCAATGATCTACGGCGGCACCAACGAGATACAGCGCAACATCCTCGCGCGGCAGGTCCTGGACCTGCCGGCCTGAGCGATGCACGCGCCGAAGAATTCATAACAGGAGACAACGCTCATGACATCCACCGACATCTCGCGCCGCCACATGGTGGCCGCGCTGGCGGGCAGCGCGGCGCTGGCCGCTTTGCCTTCACGCGCCTTCGCGGAGCAACCCTTGCCGCCGCTCATCAAGCTGGTGGTCGGCTACTCGGCCGGCGGCCCGGTGGACGGCGCCGCGCGCCTGCTGGCGCCCGCGCTGAGCCAGGCCCTGGGCACGCAGGTGATCGTGGACAACCGCCCCGGCGCGAGCGGCTCGCTGGGCGGCGACGCGGTGGCCAAGGCGCAGCCCGACGGCGCCATGCTGTTCTTCGGCGCGAGCCCGACCATCACCATCAACCCCAACGTGCAGCGGCGCATGGCCTTCGACCCGATGAAGGACCTCACGCCCATTGCGCCGCTGGTCGACTACACCAACGTGCTGGTCGTCAACACCGAGGTGCCCGTGCACAGCGTGGCCGAGCTGCTGGCCTATGCCAAGGCGCGACCCGGCAAGGTGTTCTACGGCTCGGCGGGCGTGGGCGCGTCCAACCACCTGAGCGGCGCGCTGCTCGAGAAGATGACCGGCGTGCAGCTCACGCACGTGCCCTACAAGGGCAGCGCGCCGGCGCTGGCCGATGTGATGGGCGGCACGGTGACGATGATGTTCGACATCATCGCCACGTCGAAGCCCTTCATCCAGACCGGCAAGGTGCGTGCGCTGGCCGTCACCTCGCGCCAGCGCAACCGCATGCTGCCCGACGTGCCGACCATGATCGAGTCGGGCGTGCCCGGCTACGACGTGGGCGGCTGGTTCGGCCTGTACGGCCCGGCGCGCATGGACCCGGCGCTGGTCGCGCGCATGAACGCCGCCGCGCAGAAGATGCTGGCGCGCGAGGACATCGCGAGCCGGCTGCGCGAGCAGGGCTACGACGTGTGGTCCGGCGCGGCCGACCTGCTGGCGACCAAGGGCAAGTCCGACCGCCAGCTCTGGGCGACGGCCTCCAAGGGCATCGAGGCGGAATAGGCGATGCGGCAACGGATTCACGAACTGCTGGAAGCCCGCGCGGCGCGCACGCCGCAGGCGATCTTTCTTTTCGAGCCCGGCGGCACCACCACCTACGCGGCATTGCAGGCCATGGTCGAGACGGCCGCGCAAGACCTGCTGGACGCGGGCGTGCGGCCGACCGACCGCGTGGTGCTGGTGGCCGAGAACTGCGCCGCGCACATCGCGCTGCTGATGGCGTGCAGCCGCGTCGGCGCGTGGTCGTGCGGCGTGAACGCGCGCATGTCGCCGGGCGAGGTCGCGGCGATCGTCGAGCGGGCGGATGCGCGTCTTTGCTGCTTCACGGGCGGCGTGTCCGAGGCGGCTGAAAAGCATGCGGCGCGGGCGGGCGCGGTGCCCGCCGCGCTGGCCGGCGTCAGCCGTTCGCCGGTGCGTGCGCAGGCGCTGCCTGAAACAGCCCCCGCGCTGGCCGACACCGCCGCGATCATCTTCACGTCGGGCACCTCGGGCACGCCGAAGGGCGTGATGGTGTCGCACCGCGGGCTGCTGCATTTCGGCCGCGTGTCGGCCGGCGTGCGCGCGCTGACCGGGCGCGACCGCGCCTACGCCTTCCTGCCGATGACGCACATCTTCGGCATCGGCACCGTGCTGATGGCCGCGCTCACGGGCGGCGCGTCGCTGGTGCTGCGCGGCAGCTTCTCGCCGGCCGACATGCTGCAGGCGCTGGCGCACGAACAGGTGTCGAACCTGCTCGGCCCGCCGACCATGTATGCGCGGCTGCTCGCGCACATCGAGGCCGAACGCGCGACACCGCGCTTTCCGCAACTGCGCTACGTGTACACCGGCTCGGCGCCGCTGGACCCCGCGCTCAAGCAGCGCGTGGAGCAGCTGTTCGGCCAGCCGCTGCACTACGGCTACGGGCTGTCGGAGTACGCGGGCTCGGTGTTCCTCACGCGCACCGAGTCGCCGCGCTCAGACACGGCGGCCGGCCACGCGGTGGAGGGCGGCGAGGCCCGCATCGTGTCGCTCGACGGGCACGACGTGGCGCCGGGCGACACCGGCGAAATCTGGCTGCGCGGGCCGGGCCTGATGCTCGGCTACTTCCGCGATGCGGCCGCCACCGCGCAGGTGATGCGCCCCGGCGGCTGGTATGCCACCGGCGACCTCGGGCGCTTCGGCGAAGACGGTGCGCTGTTCGTGGTCGGGCGGCTGAAGGAAATGATCATCCGCTCGGGCTTCAACGTGTACCCGGCGGAGATCGAGGCGGTCATCGGCCGCTTCGAGGGCGTGCACCTGTGCGCCGTGGTCGGCACGCCCGAGGCCGACGGCAACGAGCAGGTGGTGGCCTTCGTGGAGCTCAAGCCCGGCGCGGCGCTCGACCGCGAGGCGCTGCGCGCGCACCTGGTCGAACACCTGTCGCCGTACAAGCGCCCGGCGCGCATCGAGCTGATCGATGCGATGCCCACCACGGCCAACGGCAAGCTGCTCAAGCGCGAGCTGCAGGCGCGCCTTCGCGCAGCGTAGGCGGGGGCAGGCACGGACCTCGGCGTTTTCCTGCAAGCGGGCGCGCCGCAGTCCTCCAGCCCACCCCGCCGCGCCGGCCGCATCGTGAGGTTTTCTGCAAAGGAAACCACACCATGGCCGATGACCTGAGCAAGCGCGGGCCGCAGGATGCCACCCGCATCAACGTGAACGAGGCGCACGAGGTCCGCTACTGGACCCAGACCCTGGGCGTGACCGAGGCGCAGCTGCGCTCGGCCATCGCCGCCGCCGGCGTCGAGGTGAAGGACGTGCGCACCTACCTCGGCAAGCCCTGAGGGCGCGGGCGCGAACCCCGGTGGCGGCAGCCGTAGGCACGTTCCTACACCCGGCGCGGGAGTCGGGCACCATACTTGTTGCTCTCTCTCGTTTCAGGAAGTACCCGTGACCGTGCCGATGAACCCGAAGCCCATGGCCGCCGCCCGATGAAGGCGTCCCCCAGCGCGCGCAGCTGGATCGCCGCCGGCGTGCGCCACGAACTGCTCACACGGGCGCTGCCCGCCCTGCGGCACGACATGGCGGCACCGGTCTCGGTGATCCGCATGGCGCTGCTGATGCTCAAGCGGCAGGTCGGCGCGGCCACCATCGATGCCGCCGCCTGCGAAGAACGCGTGGCGCTGATCGACAACCAGGTGGCCGAACTGGTCAACGCCATCCGTTCGCTGCGCGACTGGGAACTGGCCACCACCGACGACGGCATCACGCGCAGCGCGCTGGTGGCGCAGTGCATGGCACTGATGCGCTCGGCCTTCGACCTGCACGGCGTGACGCTCGACACCGGCCCCGACCTCGAACCGCGCGACGGCGAAGCGCGCCGGCCCGCCGCCGCGGCGCTGCGCTATCTCTTTCTCGGCGTGCTGGGCTACCTGCACGACGGCGCGGCCGAGGCGGGCACGATCCGCGTCGAGGCCGACGGCGCCGACGCGCTGCGCTTCACCGCCTTGCCGCGAGAGCCGGGCGCCACCCACGCGGTGCTCGACGCGCATCGCGCGCCGCGCGCGCTGGCCATCGACGCCGTCGCGCTGCAGAGCCTGGCCGAAGACATGGGCTACATGGTCGAGGTCGACGGCGACAGCGTGCGCTTCGCGCTCGGCGACTGAGCCCGAGCCTTCTTCGCGGACTGGCCCGTGGTGCGTTGGGTGCGTTGAGCGCGTGGGGCGGCGCGCTGCCCTTGCCGGTGCGCGCGAAGAAAGGCCAGCAGCCGCCGCTCGGCGGCATGGAGGCCGCGTGACGGCTTGGCGGCGTTGCGCCCCGCGATCTTCTGGAACAGCGCTTCGGCCTCGTCGTCGTCCGCGAGCGCGCTGCCCAGCGCCAGCACGGCCGGATGCACATATGCCTTCTTGCAGACGGCCGGCGTGTTGCCTAGCTGCTTGGCCACGGCCCCCAATATGTCCTTGGCGCTGTAGCGGGTGCCGTCCGCCGCGCTGCGCCCCGGCTCGCAAGCCAGGCGCGTGAGTTCCAGCGCCTGCACCGTGCCGTGCCAGGTGCGGAAGTCCTTGGCGGTGAAGCGCTCGCCCGGCGCGGCCTCGGCCAGATAGTCGTTCACGTCGGTGGACGACACGCTGCGCAGCTCGCCGTCTTCTTCGTCGGCGTACTGGAACAGCGCCTGCCCCGGCAACTGCTGGCACTGCCGCACCACCTTGGCCACGCGCGGGTCGTCGAGTGTGGCTTCGTGCATCACGCCGCTCTTGCCCCTGAACTTCAGCCGCAGCGCCGCGCCGCGCACGGCCGCGTGCCGGTTGCGCAGCGTGGTGAGGCCGTAGGAGCCGTTGCTGCTCGCGTATTCCTCGTTGCCGATGCGCAGCAGCGTGGTGTCGAGCAGGCGCACCAGCGCCGCGAGCACTTCGGCGCGGCTCGGGGCCTTGCCGCCTTCGGGCGGCCGCAGGTCGCGCGCCACGCGGGCGCGGATGCGCGGCAGCGCGCGCCCGAAGGCCTCGAGCCGGTCGAACTTGGTCTCGTCCTTCATCAGGCGCCAGTCGGCGTGGTAGCGGTACTGCTTGCGCCCGCGCGCGTCGATGCCCGTGGCCTGCAGGTGGCCGTTGGGCAGCGGGCAGATCCACACCTGCGTGTAGGCCGGCGGAATCGCCAGCATGCGGATGCGCGAGATCTCGTCGACGTCGCGCAGCCATCGGCCCTTGGCGTCGCGGTAGCGAAAGCGCTCGCCGTTTTTCAGGCGGCGGATGCCCGGCATGTCGGGGTTTACGTAGACCAGCCCGTTGGTGATGGGCGTGGGCCTGGACGGCGGCCTTGCGGACGGCGTCGATACGGGAGCGCTGGAGAGGGCAGGGGCCGGCATGGGGTTTGCGTGGTGGTAGGCACCGTTTTTGCCAGCGCCGACAATCACCGCCTGTAGGACGCCGCAAATGCGGCCCGTCTCTTCTTTCCCTTATCGAGCTTTCGAATGTCTTCCAGCCCTTCGTCTTTCCGCACCCGCTGGCTGCTGCTGCCGGCCGCCGCGCTGCTTGCCACGGCTTGCGCTTCCAATTCTTCCGCCCCGGCGGCCACGGCCACGGCAGCACCCGCGCCCGTGAAGGTCAAGGTCTTCGTCGCCGCCATGTTCGAGATCGGCAAGAACACCGGCGACCGCGCGGGCGAGTTCCAGCACTGGTACGAGCGCTACTGGAAAGACGCCCAACCCATCGCCGTGCCCGGCGCGCTGCAGCCCGTGTACTGCAACACCGACGGCGTGTGCGGCGCGGTGCTGGGCATGGGCAAGGTCAACTCGTCGGCGTCGATGCAAGCCATTCTGCTGAACCCGCAACTGGACTTCTCGCAGGCCTACTACGTCATTTCCGGCGTGGCCGGCACGCCGCCTTCGCGCGGCACCATCGGCGAAGTGAACTGGGGCACATGGCTGGTCGACTACGACCTGGGCCACCGCTGGGCCCCCGAAGAAAACAAGGCCGGCGCGCGACCTTCATGCCGCGCAAGGGCTACGAGGACTACCGCCGCTTCCAGCTCAACCCCGACCTCGTGCGCTGGGCCATGAAGCTGTCGGCCGACACGCCGCTGAAAGACGCCGACTCGGCCCGCGCCTACCGCCTGCGCTACCCCGACGCGGCGGCGCGCCGCGCGCCCTTCGTCGGCACCGGCACGCACATGACGGGCGACACCTTCTTCCACGGCCCCGGCATGTCGAAGCAGGCGCAGTACATCGCCAAGCTGTACGGCGCCGACGACTACGTCATCACCGAAATGGAGGCCGCCGCCATCACCCTGGTGATCAAGCGCACCCACGGCACCGACCGCGTGATGAGCCTGCGCGGCGCGGTCAACTTCGACCAGGGCAACCCGAAGGAGACCACGCTGCAGCACCTGGACCCGGCGCCGGGCGAAACGGCCGGCGGCTTTGCCGAGACGGTGGAGAACGTCGAGCGCGTGGGCAGCCGCGTGGTCGACCACATCGTGGCCCACTGGCCGCAGTGGCAGGGCGGCGTGCCCAAGCCTTGAACGCGCCCTGAACCTGGCCGGGGCCGCTCAGGGCCGCGCCGGCTTCAGGTGCCAGGTCACCGTGAAGTCGAAGGGCGTCCATCGGCTGGCCGTGACGCCTGCGTGCCGCAAGCCGCGGCCGATCCAGGTGTTGCAGGTCTCGAAGAGGTTGTAGGCGCCCCGGGCTTCGTAGAAGGCGTCCTGGCTGTCGTAGTGCGCGCCCGCGATGGGCACAGCCGGGCCCGGGGGCAGGGTGGCGCGCACGTGGTCGACGAGCCGCGCGTACTGGGCCTGCGACAGCGGCAGCTCGAAGGCGCCGCGCCCCAGCTGCCCGCGCCGCAGGTAGCTCACGTGCAGCAGCGAGCGGTTGCCGCCCGACAGCGCCCCGAAGGCGCGCGCCGCCGTCAGGTCGCCCCAGGTGGGCGTGTTCAGGTAGAACTCGCGGTCGCCCCAGCCGATGGCGACGAACTCGGCATCGGGCGGCGGGGCCCGGAAGTCCTGCGGCGCAAACACCTGCCGCCAGTCGACGGTGGCCGAGCGGATCGGGAACACGTAGTCGGTGTGCACGCCGTTGCTCAGCACCCAGGCCTGCACCTCGGCGGGCGCTTCGGCCGCCGCCCCCGCATTGGCCGGCCACAGCACCAGCGCGAACGCCACCGCCACATACAGCCCCACCAGCGCAGCCAACCCCAGCAGGGTGAAGGCGATGCGGCGCAGCCAGCGTTTCACCATGGCGTGTTCAGAACAGCGACGCGGTGGTGGCCGCGGGCTCCTGCGCCGGGCGCTGCGCGCCGCTGCCGGCGGGGGCCAGCGCCTCGGGGCTGCCGGCCTTGGCCAGCGCGCCCACGCGCACGCCCAGCAGCCGCAGCGGCCGCTCCAGCGGCACGCGCTTGAGGCACTGCCCGCCGGTCTGGCGGATGGTCCTGGCGTCGGCCGTGAAGCGGTCGATGGTCTGGTCGCGCGTGGCGATCTTGAAGTCGTCGTAGCGCAGCTTGATGCCGATGGTCTTGCCCACGTAGCCCTTGCGCTGCAGGTCTTCGGCCACCTTCTCGCACAGGTGCGTGAAGATCGCGCCCAGCTCGGCGCGGTCGCGCACCGCGTGCAGGTCGCGGTCGAACGTGGTCTCGCGGCTCATCGACACGGGCTCGCTCTCGGTCACCACGGGCCGGTCGTCGCGGCCCCAGGCCACCTCGTGCATCCACGCGCCGGTGGCCTTGCCGAAGGTGGCAATGAGCCAGTCGCGGTCGCGCGCCGCGAGCTGGCCCACGGTCTCGATGTCGAAGCGCTTGAGCTTCTCGTCGGCCTTGGGGCCGATGCCGTTCACCTTGCGGCAGGGCAGCGGCCAGATCAGCGTCTGGAGGTCCTGTTCGTAGACCACCGAGATGCCCTTGGGCTTGTTGAACTCGCTCGCCATCTTGGCGATGAGCTTGTTGGGCGCCACGCCGATCGAGCAGGTCAGGCCGGTGGCGTCGAGGATGGCCTTCTGGATCAGGCGCGCCAGCGAGCGCCCGCCGTCGCGCTGGCCGCCGGGCACGTGAGTGAAGTCGATGTACACCTCGTCCACGCCGCGGTCTTCCATCAGCGGCGCGACCTCCAGGATGATCTGCTTGAAGGCGCGCGAGTAGCGTCGGTATTCGTCGAAGTCCACCGGCAGGATGATGGCCTGCGGGCACAGCTTGGCGGCCTTCATGAGCCCCATGGCCGAGCCGATGCCGAACTGCCGCGCCGGGTAGGTCGCGGTGGTGATCACGCCGCGCCCGGTGTAGTCCTTGAGCAGCGGAAACGACGCGACCGGAATGTCGGCCAGCGTGCCGCCCTCGGGCAGGTCGCGGATGGCTTCGTCGACGCGCCGCCGGCCGCCGCCGATCACCACCGGCAGGCCCTTGAGCTGCGGATAGCGCAGCAGCTCGACCGACGCGTAGAAGGCGTCCATGTCGAGGTGGGCGATGCGGCGTATCGGCGGTGCGGGCGGGGTCGGGGAACTCACGGCCCCGATTGTCTCGCGGCCGGGCCGCTTGCGCCCGCGCGGGGCTGCTGTGTCAGCGCGTTTCCACGGTCGTGAGCAGCGGCGAGTCGAACATCGCCACCGGGGAGATCACGGGCTCGTCCATCGGCACCTTGTCGCCGTAGCGTTCGCGCATCTTGGCGCGCACGGCCGGGTCGCCCAGGTTGAATTCGCGGATCTTCTGCAGCTCGCCGATGCGCACGCCCAGCGCGCGCTGGTAGAGCTTCCACACGAGCTCCGAGCAGTAGATGCGCTGGTCCGACCACTCGAAGGTCAGGTCGTAGGGGCGGCCTTCGAAATCGGCGGTGCCGGCACGGAGGCGGGCCACCGCGCCCGGTGTCAGCAGCTTGTCGGCATTGCGCAGCCGCTTCACCACGTAGTGGCCGCCGTTGCCGCGCGCGGTCCATTGGGCAAGCGGGGTGTAGCGCACGGTGGCCACGGCCTCGAACACGTAGGGCTTGCCGCCGCGCATCAGCACGATGCCCATGTGGCTGTAGCGCGAGCCGGTGGCGCGCTGCACGGCCACGCTCTGCGCCGAGCGGGAGGTGTGGAAGACGATGTCGCCGTCTTTCAGCGCGGCGCTGGCCGCGTGCGCGGCCCCGCCGGACAGCAGGGCCGAAAGTACGGCAAGGGCCAGGGCGGCGAACGCGGGGCGGGACGAAGCGGTCATGGCCGGGCATTGTGCGGTCATTCGGGGCCGGCCTTGCCGGGCGCCACCCTCGGGGCAGCGGGGCATTGCTTGCGCACCGCAGCATGGCGGTGCCATCATGCGCGCCATGCAAACCGTCGCCTCCATCCTCTGGCGCAGGCTCGATGTTCCGGGTCACGACGCCTGCCGTCTCGAACGCAACGCCTCGGCCTGGCAGCTCGATGGCGCGGCCGTGTTCCGCCTGGAAGGCGGCCGCATCGCCCAGTTGCACTACCGCGTGCGCTGCGATCTGCACTGGCACACCCAGTGGGGCACCGTGCGCGGCTGGCTCGGCGAGTCGGCGATCGACCTGTCGATCACGCGCGACGCGCGCGGCCACTGGAAGCTCAACGACGAGGCCGTGCCCGACCTGTCGCACTGCGTCGACCTCGACCTGGGCTTCACGCCCGCCACCAACCTGCTGCAACTGCGCCGGCTCAGCCTTTCGAAGGGCGAGGGCGCCGACGCCCCGGCCGCGTGGCTGGACCTGGACGGCGGCGGCGTGCTGAGCGAACTGGCGCAGCGCTACGAGCGGCTCGGCGACACCGAGTACGCCTATGAGGCCAAACGCTTCGACTACGCGGCCACGCTGGGCGTGACCGAGGACAGCTTCGTGCGCGACTACCCGCGGCTCTGGGCGGCCGAGGCGTAGCAAGCCGGCCGGCGGGCCATCCGTCAGTCGAACTGCGAGCGGTCGCCCGCGACCAGCGCGCGGTTGCGCCGGCGGTCCGCCGCGATCTCGCGCGCGAAGTCGTCGGTGTCGCCGCCGGCCGGCAGGTTGTAGGCGCCGCGCAGGCGCGCGCGCACGCTGTCGCTGTCCAGCACGCGGTTGATCTCGGCGTTGAGCCGCTGCACCACCGCCGCCGTGTGCGCGCCGGCGCGAAGATGCCGAAGAGCGAATCGCGGTTGGCCTTCTCGAAGCCCAGTTCCGCGAGCGTGGGCACGGCGGGCAGCGCGTCGATGCGCGCGGGCGCGCCCACCGCCAGCGCCTGGAAGCGCCCGCCCTCGATGTACTGCAACTGCTGCGCCGCGACGTTGGTCGACAGCACCTCGAACTGCCCGCTCAGCGCGTCGTTGAGTTGCGGTCCGCCGCCCTGGTAGGGGATGTGCGTGATGTCGGTGCGGCTTTGCATGCGCACCTGCGCCAGCACCATGTGGCCGATGGTGGCCACGCCCGAGGTGGCCCAGCGCACCGCGCCCGGCCGGCTGCGCGCCTGCGCGATGAGCGCGTCGAAGCCGCGCCCCGCGAAGGCCGGCGTGCCCACCACCAGCACCGGCGTGCGCATCACGCTGGCCACGGGCGCGAAGGCACGCAGCGGGTCGTAGGGCACGCGCGCCAGCAGCGGGTGCAGCGTGAGCGGGCTGATGGCCGAGAAGGCCAGCGTGGTGCCGTCGGGCGCCGAACGCGCGAGCGCGTCCATGCCCAGGCTGCCGCCGGCGCCGGGGCGGTTCTCGATCAGCACCGGCACGCCGAGCGCCTGTGCGAGCGGCTCCGCCAGCACGCGTGCCATGCCGTCGCTCACGCCGCCGGGCGGGTACACCACGATGAGGCGCACCGCGCGGATCGGCCAGATCGACGGGGCGGCGTGCAGGAGACGGGGCGCCGCGCAGGCCGCGGCGAACAGGGCGCCGGCGCCCTGCACGAAGCGGCGTCGCGCGCGCATGCTCATGACACCGCGTGCCCGCTCGCGAGCTTGCGCAGCAGCGCCGCGAAATGCTGCGCGGGCAGGTTGTCTTCTTCGGCGCGCGACACCAGCGTGAGCGGCGCGTCGAGCTGGCCGCCGTCGGCCAGCCGCGTGTAGGCGATGGCGTGCGCGTGCACGCCGGTCATCGAGGCGGGCACCACCGACAGGCCGACGCCCGCGGCCACGAGGTTCAGGTTGGTCATCATGCGATCGACTTCGGCCACCACGCGCGGGCGCAGCCCCTTGGCATGGCACAGCGCGAGCAGCTCGGCATAGAGGCCGGGCGCACCCGGCCGCCGCACGAGGATGATGCCTTCCTCGCACAGCTTGGCCAGCGGCAGCGGGCGCGAAGCTTGGTGCGCGCGAGGGCAAAGCGGTGGTCGCTGGGCATGGCCACCAGCACCGGCTCGCGCAGCAGCGTCTCGAACACCAGGCCCTCGGGCCGCGCCACCGGCACGCGCAGCAGGCCGCAGTGCAGCCGCCCGGCGGCCAGCGCGTCGGTGAGCTCGGCCGCGTTGTCCTCGCGCAGCTGCAGCTCCACGGCGGGGTAGGCGCGGCGGAACGCGCGCAGCGCCTCGGGCATGAAGCGGTGCGCCGCCGCCGAGCTGGTGAAGCCGACCGCCAGCGTGCCGGCCTGGCCCTTGGCCACGCGCGCCATGCGCTGCTTCATGGCTTCCATGTCCTGCAGCATGCGCAGCGCCTCGGCCTGGAACAGCCGGCCCGCGTCGGTGAGCGCCACGCCGCGCGGATGGCGCCGGAACAGCAGCACCCCCAGCTCGCGTTCGAGCGCCTTGATCTGCAGGCTCAGCGGCGGCTGCTGGATGCCCAGTTGCTCGGCCGCGCGCGTCATGTGGCCGGTGCCCGCGACGGCCACGAAGTAGCGCAGCGCCCTGATGTCCATATGTTTTTGGTATTGAAAGTGCCTTGTTATTTTATTTGACCCGAAGTCACTCGGGAAACTATCGTCCGGCCGCCCATTCAAAAAGCGGCCCAACGAGGCCGCATGCCGGAGACAAGACCCATGCGCATACAGCGCCCTGCCTCGAAGATTCGCGTCGCCCTGCGCGCCTGCCGCTCGTTCGGCCCCGCGCTCGCCATCTCGCTCGTTCTGGCCGCCTGCGGCGGCGGTGGAGGAGGGGGCGGCAGCCCCGGCTTGCTGCCGTTCGTTCCGCCGGCCGCCGGCGGCAACAACCCGCCCGCCGAAGATCCGCCGGCCGGCCCGCCCGTGTTGCAGCCCGTCGTGGCCTGCGCCGACCTGAACGGCAAGAGCCTGCCGGCTTCGCTGATCAGCCTGCCCACGCAGGGCGCCACCGTCACCAGCGCCACGCCCGTGGCCGCCGGCGACGCAGGCAACCTGCTGGGCGACTACTGCCGCGTGCGCGGCACCATCCAGCCGGTCGATGCGAGCGCGTCGGTCATCAACTTCGCGGTGAACCTGCCCGAGAAGTGGAACCAGAAGACCATTCATTTCGGCGGCGGCGGCTTCGACGGCGTGCTGATCGACGGCACCGAGGCCATCCGCTTCGGCCCCGCCGGCAAGCCCGCGCCGCTGGCGCTGGGCTACGCCACCTACGGCGACGACTCGGGCCACCAGTCCGGCAGCATCACCGACGGGCGCTTCGCGGCCAACGACGAGCAACTGGCCAACTACGGCGGCCAGTCGCTCAAGAAGACGCGCGACGTGGCGCAGGCGCTGGTGTTCGCGCGCTACGCGGTGAAGCCGAAGCACGCCTACTTCCTGGGCACGTCGACCGGCGGGCGCGACGCGCTCAGCTACATCCAGCGCTGGCCCGAGGACTACGACGGCGTGATCGCCAACGAGCCCGCGCTCAACTACACCGGCACGCGGCTGTCGAACGTGGCCGTGGGCCGCGCGCTCTACAACAACGCCGGCGCGGGCTGGATGAACGTGGCCCAGACGCTGCTGGTGCAGAAGGCCGCGATGGATGCCTGCGACGCGCTCGACGGCGCGGTCGACAAGATCGTGAGCAACGTGGAAAGCTGCCGCAAGCTCAATGATCAGATCCTGGCGTCGGTGCAATGCCCCGTCGGCACGCCACCCAGCGACACCTGCCTGTCCGACGACCAGATCAAGACGGTGCGCGCCATCGAATTCCCGCTCGAACTCAGCACCTATTCGCTGGCCAACGGCGTGAAGCGCGCGGGCGGCTACAACCTGCTCGAAGGCGCTCTGGTGGCGGGACCGTTCACCACGCGCGACCTGGGCTCGAAGGCGGTGCCGGCCAACCCGGCCTCTTCGGCCGATGCCAACGTGTACGTCACCGGCGACCAGTGGGTGAAGTTCTTCGTCACGCGCATCACGAACTTCAACACGCTGACTTTCGATCCGCAGAACCCCGGCGCCGACTCTGCCGTGCGGGTCACCGAGGTGTCGAACCTCACGGACGCGACCAACCCGAACCTGGCGCCCTTCTTCGCGCACGGCGGGCGCCTCATCATGCTGCACGGGCTGGCCGACGAAGTGATCAGCCCGAACTCGACCATCGACTACTACAAGCAGCTCATCGCCACCGTGGGCCAGGCGTCGGTCGACCGGAACGTGCGCTTCTACACCGTGCCCGGCATGGGCCACGGCACCGGCAGCTTCATTCCCAACTGGGACTCGCTGGCTGCGCTCGAAGGCTGGGTGGAGGGCGGTTTGGCGCCCTCCACCGGCGTGGCGGTCGATGCGGTGGCCGGCACCTACGGCCGCACGCGCCCGCTGTGCCTGTTCCCGTCGTGGCCCAAGTACCGCGGCAGCGGCAGCCTCGACGCGGCCGTCAACTACAGCTGCGTGACCGAGGTCGGCGATCCGCTGGCCTGCCCGAACCTGCCGGCCGCCGTCACCGTCTACAAGGGCGGCAACAGCTTCGGCGAAGAGCTGCGCGTGCAGGTCGACCCCGCCGCCATGACCTACAACGTGACCATCGATTCGGGCGACGCGGGCCGCGTCGGCACCCAGCACCCCGGCACGCTGACGAAGCTCGGCGACTGCACCTTCACAAGCTCGGGGAGCGGCGGCGCGGTCTTCGGCTTCGGCGCCGGTGGCGTGCTGTCGGGCGGCATGGACGCGCCGAGCGGCACCAGCTTTGCACCGTTGCTGGCGTTCCAGAAGACCTACGACAACGCGGCCACGCCCACCGACTTCAAGGCCATCGCCAACACCTTCAATGCGGCGGGCGTGCTGCAGGACACGGGCGGCGCCTACGGCGCGGTGGTGAAGCTGCGCACGGCAGGCACCTTCCAGTACTGCCGCGACCCTGTGTCGGACAGCTTCATGATGTACAACGCCAGCTGCACGAAGACCGAGAAGGGCTACATCGCCTACAACGCGAGCCACGGTGCATTCGACGTGTTCACCACGCCGCCGGGAGACCCGGCCATTGCGAGCGGCGGCACGCTCAGCGGCTCGATGGTGATCGGCCTGGTCAACGGCGCGATGGTGCCGCTGCATCTGCTGCCGAAGTCCTTCGCGCCGGTCGCCGGCACGGTCTTCACGCGGGGGCTGCGCATCCTCGGCCTGCAGCAGGCCCTGGCTTCCGGCACGGCCGACGGCAACTACGCGATGGTCAGCGTGAAGGGGGAGAACCATGACGCGACGGTGGCGGGGAGCGCGTTCAACCTGGGGGGCGCCGCGGCGACCCTGAGCAGCACCAGCCCCCTCGTGGACGGCGTGCTGTCGTCCGACGCGGGCCGGCCCGGCCGATTGATTTTCAACAGCGGCGTTCTTGCATTCGTCTCCGACCCCGGATCGAATGCGGCGCTGGAATTCGGAGTACGCCATTGAAAAAACGACTGACGCAGCTCGCTGCATTCGCCTTGCTCGGCACGGCGCCGCTGCTGTCCGCGCACGCGGCCACGGCCACGGCGCCCAGGCCCGCGGCCTGCCCCTCGCCCGTGCCGGACACCGCGCGTTGCTACACCGGTGAAGACGGCACCGGCGCGCTCTACTGGATCGCCCTTCCGGGTGGCTGGGCAAAAGACGCGAAGCGCGTGCTCGTGATGCACGCCCACGGCGGCCCCGAGACCGGCCCGCCCAAGCTCGAGCGCAGCGAGGAAGACCTCAAGCGCTGGGCCGTCACCGTGAAGGCCGGCTACGCCTGGGCCGGCTCCACCTACCGGCGCGGCGGCTACGGCGTGACCATGTCGGCCGAAGACACCGAGCGCCTGCGCCGGATCTTCGTGCGCCACTTCGGCCAGCCGCACCGCACGCTGCTGCACGGCCAGAGCTACGGCGGCGGCGTGGCCGCCAAGGCGGCCGAGCTGTATGCGCCCGCCGGGGGCGCGAAGAGCCCTTACGACGGCCTGCTGCTCACGAGCGGCGTGATCGGCGGCGGCAACAACAACTACGACTTCCGGCTCGACCTGCGCGTGGTCTACCAGTACGTGTGCCGCAACCACCCGCGCCCCGACGAGCCGCAGTACCCGCTGTGGATGGGCTTGCCGCTCGATGCGAAGCTCACGCGCGCCGACCTCGCCGAGCGCGTGAAGGCCTGCACCGGCGTGGGCCTGCCGGCCGCGCAACGCACGCCCGAGCAGGCGGCGCACCTGAAGACCATCCTGTCGGTCGTGAAGATCCAGGAGCGCTCGCTGGTCGGCCACCTGGCCTGGGCCACGTGGCTGTTCCAGGACCTGGTGCAAAAGCGCCTGGGCGGGCGCAACCCCTTCGGCAACATCGGCGTGGTCTACAGCGGCTCGGCCGACGACGCGGCGCTCAATGCCGGCGTGCTGCGCTACGCGGCCGACCCGCAGGCCAAGGGCGCGCTGGCGGCCGACAGCCAGCCCACCGGACGCACCGCGCTGCCCACCGTGGGCCTGCACGCCATCGACGACCCGACCGCGTTCGTGGAACTCGAGAATTCGTACCGCCGCATCCGCGACGCAGCCGGCACCGGCGGCAACCTGGTGCAGAGCTTCAGCAGCGAGCGCGAGCACAGCTACCTGAGCGACTCGGAATACCCCGCGCTCTTCGCCGCGCTGCTCGACTGGATCGACAAGGGCGAGAAGCCCACGCCCGAAGGCCTGGCGCAACGCTGCAAGGCCGCGATGGCGCGCTACGACACCGACGGCAAGAACGGCTGCCACATCAAGCCCGAGTGGCAGCCGCCCGCGCTCGAGAGCCGCGTGCCGCCGCGTGCGCCCTGAATTCCCCCTTTTTTCCTTTTTCAAAACTGCTGGAGATTCCATGAAGAAACTGTTCGCCCTCGCAGCCATTGCCGCTGCCGCCGTGGGCGCCACGTCGGTGCAGGCGCAAGACTTCCCGAGCGGCAAGTCGATCACCATCGTCGTGCCCTTCGCGGCCGGCGGCCCGACCGACCGCGTGGCGCGCGACCTGGCCGAGGCGCTGCGCAAGCCGCTGGGCGGCGGCACGGTGATCATCGACAACGTGCCCGGCGCCGGCAGCTCCATCGGCGCGGCCAAGGTGGCGCGCGCCACGCCCGACGGCTACACGCTGCTGCTGAACCACATCGCCATGGCCACCGTGCCGAGCCTGGTGCGCAACCTGCCGTTCAAGGTGGAGAGCGACTTCGAGTACCTGGGCATCGTCAACGACGTGCCGATGACACTGATCTCCAAGCCCAGCATCCCGGCCACCAACTACAAGGAGCTGACGAGCTGGATCGCCGCCAACAAGGGCAAGATCAACATCGGCAACGCCGGCGTGGGCTCGGCCTCGCACCTGTGCGGGCTGCTCTACCAGAGCGCCACCAGGACCGAGATGACGGCGGTGCCGTACAAGGGCACCGCCCCGGCCATCACCGACCTGATCGGCGGCCAGATCGACCTGCTGTGCGACCAGACCACCAACACCACGCCGCAGATCCAGGCCGCAAGGTCAAGGCCTTTGCCGTGACCACGCCCAAGCGGCTGGCGCTGCCGATGCTGAAAGACCTGCCCACGCTCGACGAGGCCGGCCTGAAGAACTTCCAGGTCACGATCTGGCACGGCCTGTACGCGCCCAAGGGCACCCCCGCGCCGGTGCTCAAGAAGCTCAACGACGCGCTGAAGGTGGCGCTGAAAGACCCGGACTTCATCAAGCGTGAAGAGCTGCTGGGCGCGGTGGTCGCGACCGACGGCCGCATCGAACCGGCCGGTCACAAGAAGTTCGTGACCGAGGAAATCGCCAAGTGGACGCCCATCATCAAGGCGGCCGGCGTCTACGCCGACTAAGCAGCGTTCGTTACCAGCGACAGCTCGCGCGCGGCCTGCAGCATCAGCTCGCGCGCGCGGTCCAGCGACGGGATCGCGTGGCGGTCGATGCGCCGGATGTACGGCGTGGTCAGCACCGCCAGCGCATGCCCGTGCGGCCCGACGATGGGGCACGAGATGTCGATCACGCCGAAGTACTGCAGGCTCTCGCGCTGCCGGTAGCCGGTGGCGCGCACGGCCTCGAGCATGTGCTCCAGCTCGTCGGGCGGGATCTGCACCTCGCCGTCGAGCGCCACGTGCTCGGCCAGCATCTGCCGGCGGCGCTCGGGCGATTCACAGGCCAGCAGCACCTGGCCCGAACCGGTGTCCAGCAGGTTCACGCGCGTGCCGGGGCGCACCGTCATGTTGCTCGCGGCGGGGCTGTTGACCTGCGCCACGATCTGCACGTTGCCCCGGTCGTACACGCCCAGGTGGCATGACTGCTCGGCCTCCTTCACATAGCGGTCCATCACCGGCAGCGCCTGCGTGACCAGCCGCTCGGCCGGCGGGTAGCGGTGCGCCAGGTCGAACATCTTCAGGCTCAGGCTGTAGCGGTCGCCCGCCAGCGAGCGCATCACGTAGTGCCGCGCCACCAGCCGCTCGAGCATGCGGTAGATCTCGCTGGGGCCGCGGTCCAGCGCCTTCACGATCTCGCCGCGCGTCAGGCCGTCGGGCTGGTCGGCCAGCAATTCCAGGATGTCCAGGCCCTTGTCCAGCGCGGGCGCGCGGTAGCGGTCCTGCTCGTCGGCGGCGGCCTTTGGAGAAATGATTGTTTGCATTGTCTTGTTCACTGGTGAATTTCAACAGCGGATTCGAGGAATTGCAAGTTTCGTATTACGGGTAAGCCCCGAGTTCTCGCCCTTGACGTTGAAAGTTCGTATGTAAATACTCTATTCACTTATGGATAAAGAGAGGCAAGGCGCTCGCCGGCACCCGCCGCGAGCGACCCGAAAATGATCCAGCGCATCGACTCCCATCAGCACTTCTGGCGGCCCGCGCGCGGCGACTACCGGTGGCTGCGCGCCGACGTACCCGCGCTGGCGCCGTTGCTGCGCGACTTCCTGCCGGACGACCTGGCGCCGCTGCTGGCGGCGCACGGCGTCGGCCGGACGGTGCTGGTGCAGGCGGCCGAGTCGCGGGCCGAGACCGAGTTCATGCTCGACCTGGCCAGCGCCCATGCATCGATCGGCGGCGTGGTCGGCTGGGTCGAGCTGGGCCGGCCCGGCGCCGTCGGCACGCTCGAGCGCATGGCGCGGCACCCGAAGTTCAAAGGCGTGCGCCCGATGCTTCAAGACCTGCCCGACGACGACTGGATCGCGAGCCGGCCGCGTCCCGATGCCATGCGCGCGCTGCAGCAGCTCGGCCTGCGCTTCGACGCGCTGGTGAAGCCGCGTCATCTGTCGCCGCTGCTGCGCTTTCTCAGGCACTGGCCCGAGCTGCCGGTGGTGATCGACCATGCGGCCAAGCCGCCCGTGGGCGCGCACGACAGCGAAGCCTTCGCGCGCTGGCGCGCGGACATCGCCGAGGTCGCCGCGTTTTCGCAGGTGTGCTGCAAGTTCTCGGGGCTGTGGGGCGAGGCGCCGGCGTCGGTGCATGGCGACGTCGCGGCCACGGTGCGCGCCGTGCGCCCGGTGTGGGAGCACCTGCTCGAGGTGTTCGGCCCCGCGCGCTGATGTGGGGCAGCGACTGGCCGGTGCTCACGCTGGCCGGCGACTACGCGGGTTGGGTCGCTGTGAGCCAGGCCTGCATCGGCGGCCTCTCGCAGGACGAGCAGGCCGACGTGTGGCACGGCACGGCGCGGCGCTTCTACGGCCTCTCCCTGGACTGAACGGGCATTTCTTCATGCAACCCATCGTCACCATCCGCGACCTGTGCAAGTCCTTCGCGGGCGTGCGGGCCCTGCACAACGCGCAGTTCGAGCTGATGCCCGGCGAGGTGCATGCGCTCATGGGCGAGAACGGCGCGGGCAAGTCCACGCTCATGAAGGTGCTGGCGGGCGTGTACCGCAAGGACGCGGGCGAGGTGCTGTTCGACGGCCAGCCCGTGGACATCGCGAGCCCGCGCGCCGCGCAGGCGCTGGGCATCGGCATCATCCATCAGGAGCTCAACCTGATGAACCACCTGAGCGCCGCGCAGAACATCTTCATCGGCCGCGAGCCGCTCGGCGTGCTCGGCCTGTTCATCGACGAAGAGGCGATGCGCGCCGAAACGCAGCGCATCTTCGATCGCATGAACCTGCGGCTCGACCCGCGCACGCCGGTGGGCGAGCTCACCGTGGCCAAGCAGCAGATGGTGGAAATCGCCAAGGCGCTGTCGTTCGACTCGCGCGTGCTCATCATGGACGAGCCCACCGCCGCGCTGAACAACGAGGAGGTGAGCGACCTGTTCCGCATCATCGGCCAGCTCAAGGCGCAGGGCGTGGCCGTGGTCTACATCTCGCACAAGATGGACGAGCTCAAGCGCGTTGCCGACCGCGTGACCGTGATGCGCGACGGCCAGTACATCGCGACCGTGCCGATGGACCAGACGCCGATGGGCTCGCTCATTGCCATGATGGTGGGCCGCCAGCTCACCGAGGTGGAGAACGAATTCCCCGACACCGCCGGCAACGAGGTGGTGCTGGAGGCGCGCGGCATCTGCCGCGGCGCGATGGTGCGCAACGCCAGCTTCGTGCTGCGACGCGGCGAGATCCTCGGTTTCGCGGGGCTGATGGGCGCGGGCCGCACCGAGCTGGCGCGCGCCGTGTTCGGCGCCGACCGCATCGACGCGGGCGAGGTATTCGTGCGCGGCAGGAAGGTGTCGATCCGCTCGCCCGAGGACGCGGTGGCGCACGGCATCGGCTACCTCTCGGAAGACCGCAAGCACTTCGGCCTGGCCACCGGGCTCGACGTGGAAACCAACATCGCGCTGCCGAACATGAAGCGCTTCCTGTCGATGGGCGCGTTCATCGACCAGGCGGCCATCGGCGCGGCGGGCGAGCGCTACGTGAAGCAACTGCGCATCAAGACGCCCTCTGTGCACCAGCAGGTGCGGCTGCTGTCGGGCGGCAACCAGCAGAAGATCGTCATCGCCAAGTGGCTGCTGCGCGACTGCGGCGTGCTGTTCTTCGACGAGCCCACGCGCGGCATCGACGTGGGCGCCAAGGCCGAGATCTACCGCCTGCTGCACGAGCTGGCCGCGCAGGGCAAGGCCATCGTGATCATCTCTTCGGAGCTGCCCGAGATATTGCGCATGAGCCACCGCGTGCTCGTGATGTGCGAAGGCCGCATCAACGGCGAGCTGCCGGGGCGCGAGGCCACGCAGGAAAAGATCATGCAACTGGCCACGCAGCGCGAAGCGCCGGTCGCGGCGGCCTAGACACACGACACCAGGGAGACAACGCCTCATGACCTCGATCGCCCCCGCCACCGCAGCCACCTCCGCCGGCGGCAGCCTGAAGGCCCGGCTCTTGCGGCCCGCCACGCGGCAGAAGCTGCTGGCCTTTGCCAGCCTCGTCGTGCTGATGGTGTTCTTCGGCATTGCGTCGCCGCAGTTCCTGCAGACCGACAACCTGGTGAGCATCCTGCAGTCGACCGCGGTGAACGGCGTGCTCGCCATTGCCTGCACCTTCGTCATCATCACCGCGGGCATCGACCTGTCGGTGGGTACGCTCATGACCTTCTGCGCGGTGATGGCGGGCGTGGTGCTCACCTACATGGGCATGCCGCTGGCGCTCGGCATCGCGGCGGCAATCTTGTTCGGCGCGCTGGCGGGCTTTACCTCGGGCGTGCTCATCGCCAAGCTCAAGATCCCGCCGTTCATTGCCACGCTGGGCATGATGATGCTGCTCAAGGGGCTGTCGCTGGTGATCTCGGGCACCAAGCCGATCTACTTCAACGACACGCCGAACTTCACCGCCATTTCGCAGGACTCGCTGATCGGCTACTTCGTGCCGTCGCTGCCGATTCCCAACGCGGTGCTCATCCTGTTTCTCGTGGCCGTTGCCGCGAGCATCGTGCTGAACAAGACCATTCTCGGGCGCTACACCTTCGCGCTGGGCAGCAACGAAGAGGCGGTGCGCCTGTCGGGCGTGAACACCGACTTCTGGAAGGTGGTGGTCTACACGGTCAGCGGCGGCATCTGCGGCATCGCGGGGCTGCTGATCGCCTCGCGGCTGAACTCGGCGCAGCCCGCGCTGGGGCAGGGCTACGAGCTGGACGCCATCGCGGCGGTGGTCATTGGCGGCACCTCGCTGAGCGGGGGCACCGGCACCATCGTCGGCACGATCATCGGCGCCTTCATCATGAGCGTGCTGACCAACGGCTTGCGCATCCTGTCGGTTGCGCAGGAGTGGCAGACGGTGATCACGGGCGTGATCATCATCCTGGCCGTGTACGCCGACATCCTGCGCCGCCGCGGCGCAAGCAAGCACTGAACGACGACTTTCCCACAACCACAGGAGACATCGCATGATCCACAGAAGAGCCGCAGTGACGTTCACGCTGGGCGCCGCGCTCATCGCGTTCGGGGGCATCGCACGGGCGCAGGCGCAAGAGGTCTACATCCCGCTGGTCTCCAAGGGCTTCCAGCACCAGTTCTGGCAGGCCGTGAAGTCGGGTGCCGAGCAGGCCGCGAAGGACTACAAGGTCAAGGTCAGCTTCGAGGGCCCCGAGACCGAGGCCATGGTCGACAAGCAGATCGACATGCTCTCGGCCGCGCTCGCCAAGAAGCCGCAGGCCATCGGCTTTGCCGCGCTGGACAGCCAGGCCGCCATTCCGCTGCTGAAGAAGGCGCAGGCCGCGAAGATCCCGGTGGTGGCCTTCGACTCGGGCGTGGACAGCGACATTCCCGTGACCACCACCACGACCGACAACAAGGCCGCCGCCGCGCTGGCCGCCGACAAGATGGCCGAGCTGATCGGCAAGAGCGGCGAGGTGGCGCTGGTGGTGCACGACCAGACCAGCCGCACCGGCGTCGACCGGCGCGACGGCTTCGTGAACCGCATCAAGTCGACCTACCCGAACATCAAGATCGTGAGCGTGCAGTACGGCGGCGGCGACCAGCTGAAGTCGACCGAGATCACCAAGTCGATCCTGCAGGCCTCGCCCAACATCAAGGGCATCTTCGGCGCCAACGAGGGCTCGGCCATCGGCGTGGTCAACGGCGTGAAGGAGATGAAGCGCACCGGCAAGGTCGTGGTCATCGGCTACGACTCGGGCAAGCAGCAGAAGAACGCCATTGCCGACGGCAGCATGGCCGGCGCCATCACGCAGAACCCCGTGGGCATGGGCTACAAGACCGTGGAGATGGCCGTGAAGGCGATCAAGGGCGAGAAGCTGCCCAAGGTCGTGGACACCGGGTTCTTCTGGTACGACAAGAGCAACATCGCCGACCCCAAGATCGCGGCCGTGTTGTACGACTGATTTTTTTAAGAAGACCTGAAGACCTCATGACCATTGTCCGATCGATGCGCGTGCTCGACGTGCGTTTTCCCACCTCGCAGCAGCTGGACGGCTCCGATGCGATGAACCCCGACCCGGATTACTCCGCGGCGTACGTGGTGCTCGAAACAGACCAGCCGGGGCTCGAAGGCCACGGCCTGACCTTCACCATCGGGCGCGGCAACGAGATCTGCTGCGCCGCCATCGAGGCCATGCGCCACCTGGTGGTGGGGCTCGACCTCGCATGGGTGGCCGAAGACATGGGGCGCTTCTGGCGCCACGTGACCTCCGACAGCCAGCTGCGCTGGATCGGGCCCGACAAGGGCGCCATCCACCTGGCCACCGGCGCGGTCGTCAACGCCATGTGGGACCTGTGGGCCAAGTCCGAAGGCAAGCCCGTGTGGCAGCTGGTGGCCGACATGAGCCCCGAGGAGTTCGTGCGCTGCATCGACTTTCGCTACATCACCGACTGCATCACGCCCGAGGAAGCGCTGGCGCTGGTCACCGAAGCGGCCAAGGGCAAGGCCGAGCGCGTCGCCACGCTCAAGGCCGAGGGCTATCCCTGCTACACCACCTCGGCCGGCTGGCTCGGCTACTCCGACGACAAGCTGCGCAGGCTGGCACAGGAGGCGGTGGACGCGGGCTTCAACCACATCAAGCTCAAGGTGGGGCGCGACCTGCAGGACGACATCCGCCGCCTGGCCGTGGCGCGCGAAGTGCTCGGGCCCGATCGCCATCTGATGATCGACGCCAACCAGGTCTGGGAGGTCGACCAGGCCATCGACTGGGTGCGGCAGCTGGCCTTCGCCAAGCCGTGGTTCATCGAGGAGCCCACCAGCCCCGACGACGTCGAGGGCCACCGCAAGATCCGCGAGGGCGTCGCGCCGGTGAAGGTGGCCACGGGCGAGATGTGCCAGAACCGCATCATGTTCAAGCAGTTCATCATGCGCGGCGGCATCGACGTGGTGCAGATCGATTCGTGCCGCCTGGGCGGCGTGAACGAAATTCTTGCGGTGATGCTCATGGCCGCGAAATACAAGCTGCCCGTGTGCCCGCATGCCGGCGGCGTGGGGCTGTGCGAGTACGTGCAGCACCTGTCGATGATCGACTACCTCTGCATCTCGGGCACGCGCGAGGGCCGCGTGGTCGAGTACGTCGACCACCTGCACGAACACTTCATCGAGCCCTGCGACATCCGCAACGCGGCCTACATGCCGCCCAAGGGCGCGGGCTTCTCGATCACCATGAAGCCCGAGTCGCTCGAGCGCTACCGCTTCCGCGGCTGAGGCCAGTCAAGACGAAACGAGACCAGTCGAAACGAAAGGCATCGCACGACCATGGACCTGCATCTGAAAGACAAGGTGGTGCTCGTCACCGGGGGCGGCAGCGGCATCGGCGCGGCCATCTCGATGACGCTGGCGCGGGAGGGCGCGGTGCCGGTGATCTGCGGCAAGAACCCGCTCGACGCGCCGTTCGAAGAAGCGCTGCGCGCGCTGCAGCCGCGCATGCGCTTCTTCCAGTTCGAGCTGATGGAAGAAGCCGCGTGCGCCAAGGCCGTGGCCGACACGTCGGCCGAATTCGGCCGCATCGACGGGCTGGTCAACAACGCGGGCGTGAACGACAGCGTGGGGCTCGAGGCGGGGCGCGAGGCTTTCGTGGCGTCGCTCGAGCGCAACCTCGTGCACTGCTACGTGATGGCGCACTACTGCCTGCCGCACCTGAAGGCGAGCCGGGGCGCCATCGTCAACATCTCGTCGAAGACGGCCGTCACGGGGCAGGGCAACACCAGCGGCTACACGGCGGCCAAGGGCGCGCAGCTGTCGCTCACGCGCGAGTGGGCCGCCTCGCTGCTGGAAGACGGCGTGCGCGTGAACGCCGTGATTCCGGCCGAGGTGATGACGCCGCTGTACCAGCGCTGGATTTCGGCCTTCGACGAGCCCGACCGCAAGCTGGAGCAGATCACCAGCAAGATCCCGCTGGGCAATCGCATGACGACGCCGGAAGAGGTCGCCAGCCAGGTGGTGTTCTTGCTCTCGGCGCAGGCCTCGCACACGACCGGGCAGTGGGTGTTCGTCGATGGCGGCTACACGCATCTCGACAGGGCGCTGACCTGATGCGCCACTTTCTTGCCCTCGACCTGAAGGACGACCCGGCGTTGATCGCCGAGTACGAGGCCTATCACCGAAACATCTGGCCCGAGGTGCGCGCGCACCTGGCGGCGCATGGCGTGACCGCGATGGAAATCCATCGCCTCGGCACGCGCATGGTGATGCTGATGGAGACGGACGACGCGCGGTACGACGCGCAAGCCATGGCGCACGCGTCGCACACCGATCCGAAGATCCGCGAATGGGAAGCGCTGATGTGGAAGTTCCAGGCGCCCACGCCGTGGACGCCCGAAGGCCAGAAGTGGGTGGGGATGACGAAGATCTTCGCGCTGTAGACGCTTCAACCGGCGGCCAGCGCCTTCTCCGCCTCGCCGACTTCGGCCCTGAAGGCATCCATCGGCGGCTTGACCGATGCGCTCGCCTGCTCGGCGAACTCCTTCACCGGTGCCCATTTGTGCCCGCGCCCGTCCAGCGACAGGTCGTATGCGCGCTGCAGGTGCGCCAGCATTTTTCTCGAAGCGGCCTGCGCCATCAGCAGCGCGTCGATGGCGCGCGGGGTCTCGAAGCGCAGGGGGTCGACATTCGACAGCGCCGACGTGATGCCCTCGACCTCGAGCGACAGGTGCAGCAGGTCGAGCGCGGTTTCATCGGGGTGCGACTTGACCCTCTCCGCGACCTTGTAGACCGCGTCGACCAGTTGCAGCGCGCCCTGGTGCACCGAGAGGCGGGCCGCCAGTTCTCGTGCCGCGCGGCGCTGCGCTTGGAGCGCGTGCTGCCGCTGCACCATCCACAGGCCCACCCCGATGGCGGCGACCGAGCCGAAGGCCTGCGCCCACGCCGCCCACTCCCCGGTGGTGGAGGGTGGATATGCGGCGAAGACGCCGATCAGCGCGCCGTAGACGAGCACGGCTGCGCCGCACACCATGGCTGTTTCCAGCTTTGACTTCATGCCTCTTTCCTCTTGGAGGCCGGAAGTATGTCCCTTCGATGCGTACTTGAATTGCCCGAACAAAGGGGTTTTGCGCCCTCAGTGATCGTGATGCAGGTAGCTGGCCTGGCGCGGCAGCCTGAAGCTCACGACGAAGGCCAGCACCATCATCGCGCTCACGTACCAGAAGAAGGCCGACTCGTGCCCCTGCGATTTCAGGCCCAGCGCCACGTACTCCGCCGAGCCGCCGAAGATCGCGTTGGCCACCGCATACGCCAGCCCCACGCCCAGCGCGCGCACTTCGGGCGGAAACATCTCGGCCTTCACGATGCCGCTGATCGAGGTGTAGAAGCTCACGATGGCCAGCGCCACGATGATCAGCACGAAGGCCGTCACCGGGCTCGTCGTGTGCTGCAGCGCCGTGAGAATCGGCACGGTGGCCAGCGCGCCGAGCCCGCCGAACAGCAGCATGTTGTTGCGCCGCCCGATGCGGTCCGACAGCGCGCCGAACACCGGCTGCATGCACATGTAGACGAACAGCGCGCCCGTCATCACGTAGCTCGCGGTCTTGATCGGCAGGTGCACCGTGTTCACCAGGTACTTCTGCATGTAGGTCGTGAAGGTGTAGAAGATCAGCGAGCCGCCGGCCGTGTAGCCCAGCACGGTCAGGAAGGCCGGCGTGTGGTGCTTGAACAGCGCGGCCATGCTGCCGGCTTCCTTGTTGGCCTTGGCTTCGGCGCTTTGCGTTTCATGCAGCGTGCGGCGCAGCAGCAGCGCGACCACGGCGGCAATGGCGCCGATGACGAACGGAATGCGCCAGCCCCAGGCCTTGAGCTCGGCCTCGGTCAGCAGCTGCTCGAGCACCACGATGACCAGCACCGCGAGCAGTTGCCCGCCGATCAGCGTGACGTACTGGAACGACGAGAAGAAGCCGCGCTGGCCGCGCAGCGCGACCTCGCTCATGTAGGTGGCGGTGGTGCCGTATTCGCCGCCCACCGACAGGCCCTGGAACAGCCGGCACACCAGCAGCAGGAACGGCGCCCAGGCGCCGATCTGTGCATAGGTCGGCAGCGCCGCGATGACGAGCGAGCCGCCGCACATCATGGTCACCGAGATCAGCATCGAGGTCTTGCGCCCGAGCCGGTCGGCCACGCGCCCGAACAGCCAGCCGCCGATGGGCCGCATGAGAAAGCCCGCCGCGAACACGCCGGCGGTGTTCAGCAGCTGCGCGGTGGGGTCTGACTTGGGAAAGAAGGCGGGCGCGAAGTACAGCGCCGAGAACGCGTAGACATAAAAGTCGAACCACTCGACCAGGTTGCCCGACGAGGCCGCCATGATGGCGAAGACGCGGTGTCGCTTTTCTTCGGCCGTGTAGTGGGGGGCGGACGAAGCGGAGGCCGACGGGCCTCCCTGGGTAGGCGTGACTGCGCTCATGATGCTGTCCCGGCCGCCATGCGAGCAGGGCAGGGCAGGGCAGGCCGGCGATGTTGTTGTTGCCAAAACATTCTGCGCCGGCATGGGGCCACGGCGTGTCAGCCGGCGCCGCATCAGCCTACCCCCGAAGGGGCCTTGCTCAAGCTCTCAGAACGTGCCCGGAAGCAGGATGCTCGAATCGACGTCGTCGATGTTCGTGCGGCCGCAGAAGGCCATGGTGATGTCCAGCTCCTTCTGGATGATCTGCAGCGCGCGCGTCACGCCGGCCTGCCCGTGGGCGCCCAGCCCGTACAGGAAGCTGCGGCCGATCATGGTGCCGCGCGCACCCAGGGCACGCGCCTTCAGCACGTCCTGTCCGCTGCGGATGCCGCCGTCCATCCAGACCTCGATCTCGCTGCCCACGGCCTCGGCAATGGCCGGCAGCGCCGCGATGGAGGAGGGCGCGCCGTCGAGCTGGCGCCCGCCGTGGTTGGACACGATGAGCGCATCGGCGCCGCTGTTGGCGGCCAGGCGCGCGTCTTCCACGTCCATGATGCCCTTGAGGATCAGCTTGCCGCCCCAGAGCTTCTTGATCCACTCGACGTCGGCCCAGCTCAGCGCGGGGTCGAACTGCTCGGCGGTCCACGACGACAGCGACGACAGGTCTTTCACGCCCTTGGCATGGCCCGCGATGTTGCCGAAGGTGCGGCGCTTGGTGCCCAGCATGCCCATGCACCAGTGCGGCTTGGTCGCCAGGTTGATCATGTTGCGGATGGTGGGCTTGGGCGGCGCGGTCAGGCCGTTCTTGATGTCCTTGTGGCGCTGGCCCAGGATCTGCAGGTCGAGCGTGAGCTGCAGCGCGGTCACGTTGGCGGCCTTGGCGCGCTCGATCAGGCGCTCGATGAAGTCGCGGTCCTTCATGACGTAGAGCTGGAACCAGAACGGGTGGCGGTCGGTGTGCTCGGCAATGTCCTCGAGCGAGCAGATGCTCATGGTCGACAGCGTGAACGGAATGCCGAAGGCCTTGGCCGCGCGGGCCCCGAGGATTTCGCCGTCGGCGTGCTGCATGCCGGTGAGGCCGGTGGGCGCGATGGCCACGGGCATGGCGGTTTCCTGCCCGACCATGGTGGTGCGCAGCGACCGGCCTTCCATGTTCACGGCCACGCGCTGGCGCAGCTTGATCTTCTGGAAGTCGCTCTCGTTGGCGCGGTAGGTGCCCTCGGTCCACGCGCCGGAGTCGGCGTAGTCGTAGAACATCTTCGGCACGCGCCGCTTGGCGATCACCCGCAGGTCTTCGATGCTGGTGATCTTGGAAAGGTCGGACACGGGCGGTCTCCTGGCGGTTGATTTGTTTATTGGGGCTAACCAAACATTATCGGCAGGCGCTTTAGCGTCCCATCTGAAAAAAGCCGGCCCCGCAACTGAAAAAAATTCAGCCGCCGGGTTGTCCGGTCGCGCCTTCAGTCCCGCAGCGCTTCCCTCAGCCACGCCACGAAGGTCGCGCATTCCCAGCGCTCCATCGCCCCCGGCCGCCAGCACAGGAAGTAGGCGTTGGGCGAGGGCACGCTGCGCTGCGACAGCCGCACCAGTCGCCCGCTGTCCAGCCAGGCGCTGCCCAGCCGCAGGTGCATCAGCACCACGCCGAAGTCTTCGGCCGCCGCGTCGAGCGCCAGCCCCAGGTCGTTGAACTGGTGGCCCGTGGCGGGCTCGGGCAGGCCCACGCCGCAGGCCTTGAACCAGGTGCGCCACGACTCCAGCGGCGTGCGCAGCAGCTGCGCGCGCGACACCTCGGCGTCGGTCGCGAAGCCGTTGAACGGCCCGTGGCGCTTCAGGTAGGCCGGGCTGCACACGGGCGAGACCTCGTCGGCCAGCAGCTGGAAAGACTCGCGGTCGTGAAACGGCCCGGTGCCGAAGCGCAGCTCGATGTCGGCCTCTTCCACCGTGGTGTTGCGCACCGGCGCCGTCACCTGCAGCATCAGCTCGATGTTCGGGTAGGCGTCGCGAAAGCGCGCGAGCCGGGGCAGCAGCATCTGGCGCGAGAAGGTCGGCGTGACCGCCACGCGCAGCCGCCGCACCTGCGACGCGGGCTCGCGGCCCGGCACTTGCTGCAGCGCCGCAATGGCCTCGCGCACGCGCACGAGGTAGGCCATGCCGTCGGTGCTCAGGCCGAAATCGCTGCCCGTGAAGAACTTCAGCCCCAGCAGCAGCTCGAGCTGGCGGATGCGGTGGCTCACGGCGCTGGGCGTCACGCTGAGCTCTTCGGCGGCCAGGTTCACGCTGCGCAGGCGCGCGACGGCCTCGAAGGCCTGGAGGCCCTGGGTCGAGGGGAGACGCGGTGAAACCATCTGTTGCTGCCGGAAAGAGCGGGGTAGGATGGTAGCGAAACGCTTTCGGTCGCTCGTGGCGGAATCCGTATTGCCTCGCGTTGCCGGCTCACAAAGATTCCAACAACGAGGAGACAAGCGCATGGTCTGGCAACAGGTTTACAACCCGTTCGGCAACATGATCGTATCGACGGCACTGGCCGCGATACCCGTCGTCGTGATGCTGGTGAGTCTGGGACTGCTTCACGTCAAGGCGCACTACGCGGCGGGGCTCGGCCTGCTGAGCGCCGTGGTCATCGCGGTGTTCGCGTTCGGCATGCCGGCCGACATGGCGGGCAAGGCCGCCTTCCTGGGCGGCATCACCGGCCTGCTGCCCATCGGCTGGATCGTGCTGAACATCATCTTCCTGCAGCAGCTGACGCAGCAGAACGGCAGCTTCCAGGTCTTGCAGGACTCCATCGCCGGCATCACCGAAGACCGGCGGCTGCAGCTGCTGCTCATCGCCTTTGCCTTCGGCGCCTTCTTCGAGGGCGCGGCGGGTTTCGGCACGCCGGTGGCGGTCACGGCGGCCATCCTCATCGGGCTGGGGTTCTCGCCGCTCGCGGCCTCGGGGCTCTCGCTCATCGCCAACACGGCGCCGGTGGCGTTCGGCGCGCTGGGCACGCCGGTCATCACGCTGGCCAAGGTGCACGGCTACGACCTGATGGCGGTCACCGCGATGATCGGGCGGCAGTTGCCGTTCTTCTCGCTGCTGGTGCCGTTCTGGCTCATCTGGGCCTTCGCGGGGCGCAAGGGAATGATGGAGGTGTGGCCCGCCATCCTGGTGACGGGCGTGTCGTTCGCGATTCCGCAGTTCCTGGTGTCCAACTACATCGGGCCGGAGCTGGTGGACATCATCGCGGCCATCGTGTCGATGGTGTGCCTGGTGCTGTTCCTGCGCGTGTGGCGGCCGAAGAAGATCTGGACCTCGGTGTCGCTCAAGGGCCATGAAACCGATGGCGGCGAGGCGGCCCCGGCCACTGCGCCCGCGAAGCATTCGAGTGCCGCGGTGATCCGTGCCTGGACGCCGTGGCTCATCCTCACGGTGTTCGTGTTCATCTGGGGCCTGCCCGTGGTCAAGACCTGGCTCAACGGCATCTTCGCGCCCAACTTCCCGATCGACGGGCTGCACAACATGATCGAGAAGGTGGCGCCCGTGGTGCCCAAGCCCACGAAGGAGGGCGCGGTGTACCAGCTGCTGCTGCTCTCGGCCACGGGCACCGGCATCCTGGTGTCGGCCATCGTGGGCGGGCTGGTCATGAAGTACAACCCGGTGCAGCTCGTGGCCGCCTACGGCCGCACGCTGTGGCTGGTGAAGTTCTCGCTGCTCACCATCATGCTGATGCTCGCGCTCGGCACGCTCACGCGCTACTCGGGGCTGGACACCACGCTGGGGCTGGCCTTTGCCAACACCGGCATGTTCTATCCGTTCTTCGGCACGCTGATGGGCTGGCTGGGCGTGGCGCTCACGGGGTCGGACACGGCGTCGAACGTGCTCTTCGGCGGCATGCAGAAAGTGGCGGCCGACCAGCTGGGCCTGAGCCCCAACCTGATGGGCGCGGCCAACAGCTCGGGCGGCGTGATGGGCAAGATGATCGACGCGCAGTCGATCGTGGTGGCCTCCACCGCCACGCGCTGGTTCAACCACGAGGGCGAGATCCTGCGCTACGTGTTCTTCCACTCCATCGCGCTGGCCTGCCTGGTGGGCTTCTACGTGACCTTGCAGGCCTATGTGTGGCCGTTCACGCTGATGGTCGTGAAGTAGTAGCGGCCGTCAACGCCTGAAGCAGCCGGCGCAGGTCGTCGACCGCTTCGCGCGCCAGTGCGGCGTCGCCCATCTGCGCCTTGACGATGGCGCCGTCCACGCCCAGCGCCGCCGCCTGCGCCACGGCCATGCGTTGCGGGCCCCCGAGCGATTCCGGCAGCAGGCCGGCGATGACATCGACCATCTCGCGCTTGTGCGCGCGCGCGATGTCGGTCGCGCCGGCCACGCTCGCGCCCACTTCCACCACCGAGTTGATGAACGCGCAGCCGCGAAACACCGGGTCGGCGAACCACTCGGCCACCACGTCGGCCAGCACCGTCAGCGCCTGCCCGTCGGCGATGCGCTGCTGCGCGCCGCGCCGGCCCAGCGCGTCGACGAACCACGCCATCCACAGGCCGTGCCGGTGGTCGAGGAAGGCGCGCACCAGGTCGTCCTTGGAAGGGAAGTGCCGGTAGAACGTGACCTTGGTGACGCCCGACGCTGCAATGACGCGGTCGATGCCGGTGGCGCGGATGCCGTCGGCATAGAAGAGATCGTGCGCGGTGAGCAGGATGCGCTCGCGCGCGGGGAGCGTGGAGATGTCCATGGCGCGATTGTAGTCATGTAGACAGGTCTGTCTACATGTGGCACATTGCGGCCTGTTCCCCTTCATCACTTCACTGAAAGAGCCTCATGGAATCCCGCCCGCCGCTGCCGCCCTTCACCCTCGAGTCCGCGCTGAAGAAAGTGCAGGCCGCCGAAGACGCCTGGAACTCGCGCGACCCCGTGCGCGTGAGCCTGGCCTACACGCCCGACACCGAGTGGCGCAACCGCGCCGAGTTCGTCAACGGCCGCGAGCAGGTGGTGGAGTTCTTGTCGCGCAAGTGGGTGCGCGAGCTCGACTACAGGCTCAAGAAGGAGCTGTGGGCCTTCATGGACAACCGCATCGCGGTGCGCTTCGAATACGAATGGCATGACGACGCGGGCCAGTGGTATCGCAGCCACGGCAACGAGAACTGGGAGTTCGCGGAGAACGGCCTGATGCAAAGGCGCTTCGCGAGCATCAACGACCAGCCGATCAAGGAGGAGGACCGCAAGTTGCGCTGATCCCCGGCACGGCTGTTGCTTGCTCGACGGCGTTCAACAGGAGACCGCATGAACCGCAACGACGTGACCGAGAAGATCATCACCGCCAAGGTGAGCAAGGGCATCCAGTGGGCCGACGTGGCCCAGCAAGTGGGCCTGTCGAAAGAGTGGACCACCGCCGCCTGCCTCGGCCAGATGACGCTCGACGAGAAGCAGGCCGCCATCGTCGGCGAGATCTTCGCTTGAGCGCCGAAGAGCAGAAGTGGCTGCGGGTCGTGCCCTACAAGGGCTCGCTGCCCACGCCCGTGCCGACCGACCCGCTCATCTACCGCTGGTACGAGGTGGTGAGCGTGTACGGCACCACCATCAAGGAATTGATCCATGAAGAGTTCGGCGACGGCATCATGAGCGCCATCGACTTCAGCATGGACATCCGTCGCGAGGCCGACCCGAAGGGCGACCGCGTCAACGTGGTGTTGTCGGGCAAGTTCCTGCCCTACAAGTCCTACTGAGCGTACTCGGCGGGACGCGGCCGTTGCCGCGCCGCCGGGTGCGTCGGGCCCGCCGTGATGCCGTAGCCCTCGATGGCGCCGGCAATCGAGCGGGCCACCGCGTCCACGGGCACCGCGATGCGCCGGTTGGTGCGCATGCGTTCGCGGGCGTAGCTGGCCGCGATGCGTTCGGCCAGCGGGTCGCTGGGGCCGTGCACGTCGGGGCTCACCACCGTGACGTGCAGGCGGCCCGCGTGCTCCTGGCGAAGCCCCTCGGAAATCGCGTTCACCGCGTACTGCGTGCCGTGGTACACGGCGGAGCTGGGCGACACGCCATGCATCGCCACCGGCGCCACGTTCACGATGTGGCCCCAGCCCTGCTCCTGCATCGTCGGCAGCACCGCCGCGATGCCGAGCAGCACGCCGCGCAGGTTCACGTCGATCATGAGTTCCCACTCTTCGATCTTGCGGTTCCACAGCGGCGACATCGGCATCACGCCCGCCGCGTTGACGAGCACGTCGATGTGCTCGTGCTGCTCGAGCGCGAACTCTGCAAAGGCCTCCATGTCGGGGCGATGCGTCACGTCGAGCCGCTGGAAGCTCGCGGTGCCGCCGGTGGCTTCGATCTCGGCCACCAGGGCCGAGAGCCGGTCGGTGCGGCGCGCGCCGAGCACCACCTTGGCGCCGCGCCGCGCAAGCAGCCGCGCGGTCGCTTCGCCGATACCGCCGCTCGCGCCGGTGATGAGGACGACTTTTTCCTGGATTGCGGTCATGCTGAACTCCTTGTGCTGGTCGATCGCCGTGGGGCGCGTACTCAGGAAGAGGGCACGCCGGGCATGGAAAGAAGTTTCGCTTGCAGGGGGCTTCAGGCGGTATCCGGATCGAACGGGGTTTTTGCCTGATCCTGCAAAAGGTGTGGCGGGGCGCATTGCTGGGGCACTGCCGCTGAATGCTTTCGCGCTAGGGCGACGTGCACCATTTTCGAGAAAGCCGCGTGACAGCCGGTCGCTGCTTCGTGCGGATTTCTTGCCTGATCCACCAGCAACGGCGCGCGGCGTGCGCGGGCTATTTCGCCATTGGGTTCGCGACGCGGTACAGGGCGCCTGGAGGCCCCGGCGCGGCGTCGTCCTGCGCGATGGTGCCGTACACGTGGCGCTCGTCGGGCGACAAGGCCAGGTTGGCATGGTGCTGGCCGGGAATCGCTACGTTGGTGAGCACGTGGCCGGCCGCGTCGAACACCGCGAACCCGCCGCCGTTGTAGAGGCTCACGAACAGGCGGCCTTGCTTGTCGGTGCGGATGCCGTCGGGCGTGTGGCGGCCCGGTGTGCTTGTCAGCACGACGTCGAGCGCGAGGAAGTCGCGTCGGTTCGCGAGCGATCCGTCGCCGGCAATGTCGAACAGCAGGATCTTGTCGGTGCTGCTTTCGCCGACGTAGAGCCGCTTGCCGTCCGGGGACACCGCCACGCCGTTCGCGTTCTGGATGGCGCTGGCGACTTCGTGTGGCGGCGTGTCGCCGGCGGTCATGTGGAAGACCTTGCCCGGCGTGCCGCCGTCGCCGCCCGAGGCCGTGAAGTAGACCCCGTCGCCAGGGGCGCGCGCCAGGTCGTTGGGCCGGTCGAAAGCCGCGCCCTTGTCGTCGCGCGCGATCGTGCGGCGCAGCTTGCCGTCGAGCGTGATCTGCTGCACGGTGCCGCTGTCGTAGCACGCGACCAGCAGGCCGTCTTCGAACGGCAGCAGCCCGTTGGCGCCGCAGCCGTCCAGGTGCCGCACGGGCGTCGGCCCCGTGTCGTCGAGCCGGTAGACGGTCGAGGCCGCGTAGTCCACGAAGTGCAGCTTCTGCCGACGAAGACGGTGCCTTCGCCGAAGCGCACGCCGGTCGCGACGATCTCGGCCTGCGGCGGTGGTTCGGCGGACGCGGTTGCCTGCAGCGCGAACGCAAGCAGCGCGAAGATCATCTGTTGTATGCGCATGGTGCGTGTCTCCTCAAGGGCGCAGCAGCACGCGGCCGAACGCGTGCCGGCCCAGCACGTGGCTGTGCGCTTCGGCGGCTTGCGCCAGCGGAAACACCCGGTCGATCACGACACGGAGTTCGCCGCGCGACACGCGCTCCAGAATGCGCTGCACCTGCGCATGCACCCGCTCGTGCTCGCGGTCGAGCGCGCTCGGAAAGTACACGCCGTGCAGGCTGGTGTTGCCACGCCAGAGCGTCACCGGGTCGAGCTTTTCCGCATCGCGCCCCGAGACGCCGACGGTGATCGCCCGCCCGCCGTAGGCCAGCGACTGGATGCTGCGCGTGAGGTTCTTGCCGGCGATGCTGTCCAGCACCACGTCGACGCCGCGGCCGTCCGTGTGGGCCATGACCTGCGCGACGAAGTCGTCGTCCCGGTAGTTGATGCCCACGTCGAGGCCGAAGGGCTTCAGTTGCGCCAGCCGCCCGGCGCTGGACGCCGTGGCGAAGACCCGCGCGCCCGCTTGCTTCGCGAGCTGGATGGCGGCCAGGCCCAGCGCGCCCGCGCCGGCGTGCACCAGCACGCTGTGCCCTGCCTCGAGCCGGCCGGCGGTGAACAGGCATTCGTGCGCCGTGCCCCATGCCACGGGCACGGCCGCGGCGGTGTCGAAGTCCATGCCCTCGGGGATCGCCCAGGTGTCGGCCACGGGGGCCGTTGCCAACTGCGCATGCGAGCCCCAGTCGAGCACGGCGACCACGCGGTCCCCGACCTGCGCTCGTGCACGCCGGGGCCGACGCCGACGACCGTTCCCGCGCACTGGTAGCCGACGATGTGGGGAACGCGCGCGAGCGGGCGGATCTCGCGGTTCACGAGGTCGCCGCCTTCGATGGAGATCGCCTCGATGCCGATCAGGACCTCGCCCGCGCCGCATGCGGGGTCGGCGATGTCCTCGTAGCGAAACACTTCGGGACCGCCGTTGGCGTAGTAGACAGCTGCTTTCATTTTTCTCGTCTCGTCTCGCTGGAGTGAAGTGAAGTGAGGTGAAGTGAGGTGAAGCGATTACTGCGCGGGCACCGGGATGATGGTCGCGATGCGCCAGCCCTCGGGCGTGCGCACGGCGATCTCGCAGACCAGGAACGGGCTGGTCTTTGCCGTGGCGTCCGAGGTGCCGAAGGTGACCTGCGTGGGCGCATAGATCTCGGCGCTGTCGGCGGTCAGCGGCATGACGCGGATGGTTGCCGGGTCGGGCTCGAACTTCCAGACGCCCTTGAAGGTTTCCTTGAAGTGCTCGATGACCGCTTGCTTGCTCCAGTACTGGTAGGCGCGCGCCACGAAGGTGACCTCGTAGGGCGAGCCCTGCGGCGCGGACGTGAAGACGCGCTCGAAGGCCGCGATGTCGTGCGCCGTCGCGGCGGCGGCCTGTTGCAGGAACACGGTCCTGATGTCCTGGATGTCCTGTGCATCGATGGCACGCGGTGTTGCCGCGTGCGCCGTGGCACCCGCGAGAACGAAGGCCATGGAGGCCAGCAAGGAGAGGAGGCGTTGCTTCATGGGTTCTTTCCTGGTGTGGTGTGGCGCGTCGTGCTCACTGCGCGGGCACCGGCACGATGGCCGAGATGCGCCAGCCTTGCGGCGTGCGGATCGCGAATTCGTTGATCAGGAACGGCGCGGTCTTCGGTGGCTGTCCGGCGGCGCCGAGGGTCACGCGGGTCGGCGCGTAGATCTGCACGATGTCCGCGCCCAGCGGCACGATGCGGATCGCGGCTTCATCGGGGTCGAGGCGCCACGTGCCTTCAAAGGTCTTGCGGAAGTGCGCCATCACCGCGTCGCGGCCGATGAACTGGTAGGCCCGCGCGATGAACGACACCGGGTCGGGCTGCCCGGCGGGCGTGTGTGCGAGCACGCTGTCGAGCGCGTCGATGTCGTGCGCCGACTCGGCCGCGCTCTGGCGCAGGAACAGGTCGCGGACCTGCTGGATGTCGCTCGTATCGACATCCGCTGCCTGGGCGTGCGCGGCCACGGCGAAGAGCGAACAGGCAAGGGACGCAAGGAGGACGCGTTGGAAGCGATGGCAGGTGGAACGCATATATAGCTTATATGCCCGTATTTTTCGGAAGAGACCGCAAGAGGACGGGTGGCACTCTTGCGGCGATACCGCCTAGCGCTCTGCGCGCTTGGCCGTCTTGATGGGTGGGGAGGGCGGGCTTTCGCCCGCGTCGAGGTCCAGGGCCGTGATGCGCGCCATGATGCGCCGCATCGCCAGTGCGTCTTCCTTGCCGAAGGCTTCCTCGAAGGTGGCCTGCGCCCGCAGCCACGAGGCCTTGCCTTGCGCTTCGCGCTTGATGCCGAAGGGGGTCAGGGCAATCTCGCGTGCCCGGCGGTCCAGTCGCCCGACCTCGATGGTGATGAAGCCTTCGCGCTCCAGCGGGCGCAGGTTGTGGCCCATGGTGGCCCGGTCCATCGACAGCATGTCCGCCAGGGTGGCCATGGTCGTGCTGCCGCGCGCGGCCAGCAAGTTGAGGATGGTGTACTGCGTGGCGCGCAGGTCGGTGCCGGCCATGCAGGCGTCGTAGAAGCGCGTCAGGCGCCGCGCGGCCTTGCGGATGGCGGTGCTGTTGCACACGCCCGGCGTGATTTCCGTGGTCGAGGCTGTCATCGCGGGTGCGGGGAGCGAAGTGGCATGCGGCGAATAATACGGGCATATAAGACCATCTGCTGAACTCGGGGTCTTTGCCGGTTGCGACTGGTCACGCAAGCCTTGTTGAGCCGCGCGCGAAAAGGGGCCATGCTGGCGTGATGCACGAACCCCCCGCAACCCCACGGCGCCCGCGCATCTACCTCGCGGGCCCGGATGTCTTCCGTCCCGATGCGCAAGACCATTTCGTGCAGCTCGCGGCGGCCTGCGAAGCGCTCGGCCTGCTGGCGCTGCTGCCGGCCGACGGCAACGAACTCTCGGGTTCCGACGCGCCGGAGATGCGCATCTACGAAGCCAACATGCGGCTCTTGCGAAGCGCGCACGGCGTGGTCGCGAACCTCGCGTGCTTCCGGGGGCTGGAGCCCGATTCGGGCACGGTGTTCGAAGTGGGGGCTGCCGTGGCGCTGGGGATTCCCGTCGTCGCCTACGGCGTGCCCGAAGACAGCTACGCGGCGCGCGCCAGGCTTGCGCTGCCCTGCGAGCAGGACGCCAACGGCGTGCTGCGCGAGCGCGGCACGGGCATCGCCATCGAAGACTTCGGCCAGCCGCTGAACCTCATGCTGGCCTGCTCGGTGCAGATCGCGCCGACGCCCGAAGCGGCACTGCGGAAGATGGCCGACGTGCTGGCTGCCAACCGTTGATGGCGTCGTGCCGCCCGCGCGCCGATAGCCCCCGCGCTCTACACGACGTACTTCCGCATCGAATCCGCTCGGTGAACGAAGAAGATGGAAAGCCCTGATGCCGGCCGCAACCGGCAGCCCCTAGCATGACGGCTCCTTTTCACTGGAGCATTGCATGCCGAGCACCGAGACGCACTTCGACCTGAGCTCCAACGACGGCGTCACGGTGGAAGCCCATCGCTGGCAGGGGCCGACGCAGCGCGCCATCATTCAACTGGCGCACGGCATGGGCGAGCATTCGCTGCGTTACCGGCCGTTGGCGGATGCGCTGGTGCAGGCCGGCTACGTCGTCTACGCGAACGAGCATCGCGGCCACGGCAAGGGCGCGTCGGCGCGCGGCGAGCTCGGCGAATTCGGACCGCGCGGCTTCGCGGGGCTTGTGGACGACATGGCATTGCTGAGCCGCCATGTGCGCGGCGTTCACCCGGGCCTGCCGCTGATCCTCGTGGGCCACAGCATGGGCTCGTTCGCCACCCAGTACTACCTCGCCAGGCACAGCGAGCTGCTGGCGGGCGCGGTGCTCTCGGGCACCACGGCGCTCGACCTGCTGGGCGCCGCCTTGCAGTCGGGCTTCAAGCTCGAGGACATGAACGCCGCGTTGCCCGACGTTCGCACGCCCTTCGACTGGCTCAGCCGCGACCCGGCCCAGGTCGACGCCTACATCGCCGATCCGCTGTGCGGCTTCACGGTCTCGGCCGAGGGCCTGGGCTCGATGTTCGCGAACCTGGACGAGCTCGCGCCCGCCGCGCTGCAAAAGCGCATCCGGCCCGGGTTGCCGCTCTACCTGTTCGTCGGCGACCAGGACCCGGTCAGCAACAAGGCCGAGTGGTTCTATCCGTTGGTGCAGCGCTACCGCGAGGCGGGTCTGCGCGATGTGTCGTGCCACGTGTTCGGCGGCGCGCGCCACGAGACGCTGAACGAGGTCAACCGCGAAGAAGTCTTTGCCGTGCTGCTGGCGTGGATCGCGCGGGTCGTGGGCCGCAGCGACGCCTAGACAGGCTTGCCCGATGTACCCGACGAGGCCCTGAATTCCTGCGGCGACATCCCGTATGCCCTGCGGAACGCCCGCGTGAAATCCGACGGGCTCTTGAACCCGACGCCATAGGCCACGTCCGTCACCATCAGGTGCGGGTAGCGCACGAGGTCGTCGGCCGCATGCCGCAGCCGCAGGTGGCGGATGTACGCACCCAGCCCGCCCTCGTGCTGGAACAGCCGGTACAGGGTCGGACGCGGCAGGCGCAGCGCCGTGAGCACGCCTTCGGGCGACAGGTCGGCGCGATGCAGGTTGGCCTGCACGTAGCGCCGCACCTGCCCGAACATGGCCGCCCGCGCCGCGGCACCGGCGCCGCCGCTCAGGCGCGCCTGCTTGCCGAAGCCCGCGATCAGCAAGCGCGCGGCGTCGCGCACGGCGCGCTCGGCGGCCGGGGCGGCCAGGGTCGCGATCTCGCGGCCGAGCGCCACGGTGTGGTCCAGGGCCAGTTGCGCGATCGGCGAGTCGGGCTGCATCGTGCGCGCGTGAATGGCCTCGGGGTCGGGAAAGACCTCCTGCACCATCGTGCCCGGCACGAAGAAGGTCAGCACCCGGCAGTCGTTGCGGTGCATGCGCACGGGCTGGCCCAGGTCGAGCGCCACGAACTTCGCGGCGGCGGGTGTTTCGCGGTGCGTGGAAGAGGGTACGGTCACGCCATCGACATCGCCCTCGACGAACACGTGAAGGGCGTAGTTGCGAACGCTGTCGGTGGAAATGCGCGCCAGCGAGCGCTCGAGCAGCATGGCGTCGGAGCGGCAGTCGGTGAACACGATGTCGTCGCCGACCACGTAGCGGTCGATGGCCGCGTGGAACGGCTTGCCGCTGTCGAGCGACCACGGCACCACGTCGATCACATGGCCGACACGCTCGCGCCAGGCCTGGAATTGCCGCTGGGGCGGTTCCGCGTCCACGTTGAAATGGCTGCGGACGAGGCCGTTCGGAGGGGCGGAACGGGAGCCGGTTTCAAGATCGCGTAAGCCCATCAAAGATGCTTCGAATCTGGCCCTTGGGCCATCAAAAACCTACAAATAAGAAGAAAGTGCCAAGAAATCCCGTATTTTTCGCGAATTCTCTCAAGAACTGAGACGCACGGTCAAGCCCGTTTGTAGCGAGAAAGCAATCTATCGAGTGACGCGGCTGCAAGGCCGCGCACCGGGGGCCGCACAGCGAGGCTCCATGGCCCCCAACCCTTCTCGAGCGAGCGAGCGCCTCCATGTTGTCCAAAGCAAAAACCAGCCGGGTTGCCGCCGCACCGATGCGCTGGCTCGCCCGGCGCACGACGGGCAGGCGCAATCTTTTGCGCCGGAGCCTGGGCGTCAAGCGCTGGGGGGCGCGAGCCCGCGTCGTCGCGCTGCGCGAGCGCTCGCGGCTGCTGGACCAGATGGCCGTGCTGGCGTCGAGGCAGCGGCAGGCGGCTGACCGGCCCGCGGGCCCGAGGCTGCCGATTTCTCCCTCGCTGCTGAAGGAGGCGGTGCGCAAGAACAACACGATCACCGCGCGCGGTGCCGAGCAATTCAGGGCCGCCCGCCCGGCGCATCCCGATCGCTGGATCGCCACGCTCGACAGCACGCTGGATGCCCGAGGCATCGCGCCCGCGCACCGCGAACCGGCCGCGCTGTCGATGGCCGGCCAGGCGTTGCATGTGGATTGCGCCGCGGCGGCGGGCGCCGTGGGCTCGCTGTTCTCGGAAGCGAACGAGGTGGAGCTGGCGTTCCTGATGCGGCTGATCGCCGAAGGCGACACGGCCACGGCATCGCGGATCGCCAAGCGCATCCTCGACGCGCGGCGCGTGCCCGAGAAGGCCGCGTCCGTGCCGGCGGGAAAAAAGCTTCAGGTGCCGCAGCCGCAGGCCGAGGCGCTGACGCTGGTCAAGCCGAGGCGCGTGCGCAACGCGCAGCCGCCGAGCCCGGAGCGGGCCAGGTCGTCGCTGTCGCCGCGCGAGCTCAAGGTGTTGCGGATGGTCTCGCAGGGCCTGAGCAACCGGCAGATCGCCGAGAGCAGCTACCGCTCGCTCCACACGGTCGATGCGCAGGTCAAGAACATCTACCGCAAGCTGGCCGTGAAGTCGCGCGCGCAGGCGGTGCGCGAAGGCATCCGGATGGGGCTGCTGGACCCGGAAGGTCGCGGCTAGCGGCTGCTTGCCTGCCTGTCTGCCTGTCTGCCTGCCTGTTACGGCTGCTTCCTGCAGTCGCCGCCGACGGACACGGTGCCGTCCTTGCATTCGGTGAGCATGGGCTCGCCGCGCGAAGCGCCCGCGGGCGACGACGAGGGCACGGCCTCGCGCGCGGGGCCCACGTCGCGTTCGTAGATCACCTTCTTTGTGCCGAGCTCGCAGCTGCCCACCACCTGTCCGCTGGCCGTGGCCCCGGCATCGACGACGGTGACGGCAAAGCGGCTGACGCCGGCCGCGGCGATTTTCGATTCGATGCGGGTGCGCAGCGCTTCGCAGTCTTCGGCGCCGTGGGCGGCGCCTGCGAAGGCCAGCATGAGACCGATCAGCAGCCGGTGTTTCATGGGGGGCCTGCCTGAAAAAGTAAAAAAGGGGCGAACAGTCTAGTTCCGCCCCTTCCGGTTTGCGCGTGGGCCGGGGACGGCAATGGCTGCCGTCCCGTGGCCCGTCGCTTCGTCAGCCGATCAGCCTTGCGCCGAAGCCAGCGCCGCGTTCAGCGTCGCGCTCGGGCGCATCACCGCCTCGAACTTGGCCGTGTCGGCCAGGTAGTAGCCGCCGATGTCCACGGCCTTGCCCTGCACGGCCGCGAGTTCGTCGACGATCTTCTGCTCGTTGGCCGTGAGCGTCTCGGCCAGCTTCTTGAACTTGGCTTGCAGTTCCTTGTCGTCGGTCTGCGCGGCCAGTTCCTGGGCCCAGTACATGGCCAGGTAGAACTGGCTGCCGCGGTTGTCCAGCTGGCCGGTCTTGGGCGACGGGTTCTTGTTGTTGTCCAGCAGCTTGCCGGTGGCGGTGTCGAGCGTCTTGGCCAGGATGGTGGCCTGCTTGTTGCCCGCCTTCAGGCCCAAATCTTCCAGGCTCACGGCCAGCGCCAGGAATTCACCCAGCGAGTCCCAGCGCAGGTGGTTTTCTTCCACCAGCTGCTGCACGTGCTTGGGGGCCGAGCCGCCCGCGCCGGTTTCGTAGAGGCCGCCGCCGGCCATCAGCGGCACGATCGACAGCATCTTGGCCGAGGTGCCCAGTTCCATGATGGGGAACAGGTCGGTCAGGTAGTCGCGCAGGATGTTGCCGGTGGCGCTGATGGTGTCCAGGCCGCGCACGACGCGCTCCAGCGTGTAGCGCATGGCGCGCACCTGGCTCATGATCTGGATGTCCAGGCCCGAGGTGTTGTGCTCGTGCAGGTACATCTTGACCTTGGTGATCAACTGTGCCTCGTGCGGGCGGTAGGCGTCCAGCCAGAACACCACCGGCATGCCCGAGTTGCGCGCGCGCGTGACGGCCAGCTTGACCCAGTCGCGGATCGCGGCGTCCTTGACCTGGCACATGCGCCAGATGTCGCCTTGCTCCACGTCCTCGCTCATCAGCACTTCGCCGCTGTCCAGGTCGGTGATGTTGGCCACGCCGTCTTCGGGGATCTCGAAGGTCTTGTCGTGCGAGCCGTACTCTTCGGCCTTCTGGGCCATCAGTCCCACGTTGGGCACCGTGCCCATGGTCTTGGGGTCGAAGGCGCCGTGCCACTTGCAGAAGTTGATGATCTCCTGGTAGATGCGGGCGAAGGTCGACTCGGGCATCACGGCCTTGACGTCCTTCAGGCGGCCGTCGGCGCCCCACATCTTGCCGCCGTTGCGGATCATCGCGGGCATCGAGGCGTCCACGATCACGTCGTTGGGCGAATGGAAGTTGGTGATGCCCTTGGCCGAGTCGACCATGGCCAGCTCGGGGCGGTGCTCGTGGCAGGCGTGCAGGTCGCGCTTGATTTCGTCCTGCGTGCTTTGCGGCAGCGTGGCGATCTTGCTGTACAGGTCGACCATGCCGTTGTTGACGTTGATGCCGAGTTCGTCGAACAGCTTGCCGTGTTTCTCGAAGGCTTCCTTGTAGAAGATCTTCACGCAGTGGCCGAACACGATGGGGTGCGAGACCTTCATCATGGTGGCCTTCACGTGCAGCGAGAACATGACGCCGGTCTTGTGCGCGTCCTCGATCTCCTTTTCATAGAAGGCCAGCAGCGCCTTCTTGCTCATGAACATGGAGTCGATGACCTCGCGGTCCAGCAGCGCGACCTTGGACTTGAGCACGATGGTCTTGCCGCTCTTGGTGATGAGCTCCATCTTCACGTTGCGCGCGCGGTCCAGGGTCATGGACTTTTCGCCGTGATAGAAGTCGCCGCCGTGCATGTGCGAGACGTGCGAGCGCGAGGCCTGGCTCCAGTCGGCCATGCTGTGCGGGTTCTTGCGGGCGTATTCCTTGACGGCCTTGGGCGCGCGGCGGTCGGAGTTGCCTTCGCGCAGCACGGGGTTCACGGCGCTGCCGGTGCACTTGTTGTAGCGCGTGCGGATGTCCTTGTCTTCTTCCGTCGTCGGGTTCTCGGGGTAGTCGGGGATCTTGTAGCCCTTGCCCTGCAGTTCCTTGATGGCCGCCTTGAGCTGCGACACCGAGGCGCTGATGTTGGGCAGCTTGATGATGTTGGCGTCGGCCTGCAGCGTGAGCTTGCCGAGTTCGCCGAGGTTGTCGGGCACTTTCTGCGCGTCGCTCAGGAATTCGGGGAATTCACCCAGGATACGGGCGGCCACGGAGATGTCGCTCGTGGTGACGTTGATGCCGGCCGGGTTCGTGAACGCGCGGATGATGGGCAAAAACGCGTAGGTCGCCAGCAGGGGCGCCTCGTCGGTAAGGGTGTAGACGATGGTGGGTTGCTTCGAGCTCATGCGCTTGCGTCCTTAAATCCTGTGTTGTCGGGTGGCGTGAACTTCAGGGATAAATCAGTTCACGAGGTGGCGATTGTCGCCGGGCGGAAGAGGGCGTGGCCGATTCGAGGGGTGATCACCCTGCGGGAGGCTTTGTCAATCCAGCGGCAGGGCGATGGTAGCGGCCAGCGGCACGGTGTCGATCTGCGCCGCGCTGGCCACCAGAACGGCGCGCCGCGCCTGGGCGGCCAGGGCCGTGAGCGCCTGCCACAGGCAGCGGGTCGAGCCGGCGTCCAGCCCGGCGGTCGGCTCGTCGAGCAGCAGCAGCGGGCGGCCCGAGGCCAGCCCGGCGGCCATCCAGACCTTGCGCCTGGAGCCGGTCGAGAGCATGAACATCTGCTTGTCCAGGTGCGGCGCGAGCGAAAAACCGTCGGCCAGCGCCTGCCAGGCGGCGGGGTCGAAGCCCGTGTCGCCCTCGGTCAGCTGCCGCGTGCATTCGCGGGCGGTGAGCTGGTCGAAGCGGTCGGTGACCGGGTCGACGAAGAACACGTGGCGGGCGTAGGCCTTGGGCGAGGCGTCCAGGCGCGTGCCGGCCACCGTCAGGCGGCCGGTGGCGGGCAGCGTGCCCGCGATCACCTGCAGCAGTGCCGATTTGCCGGCGCCGGTGTCGCCGTACAGCAGCGTCACGCCGGGGCCGACCGCCGCGTTCCAGCCCGACGCGATGGCGGGCTGGTCGGGGTAGGCGAAGCCGATGTTCTCCAGCTGGAGGATGGGAGAGGAGGAGGGGTTCTGGTTCACGGCCCGCGTTTTACCATCGGGCCCATGAAGAAAACGCCCCTTGCCGCAGGTCTGTTGTCCGTGCTGTCGTTCGCAGGGCCCGCGCTCGCGGCCCCCGCCGCGCAGGTGTTCGTGGCGGTCAAGCAGCCCGAGTCGGTCGATGCCGACTGGCGCGCCCACCTGTGCGCCTTGCTGCCCCAGCCCTGCGACCCCAAGAAGCTCACGCTGCACCGCCCGCGCGGCGGCGCTGCCGGCGACTACATGGTGCTGTCGGAAACGCCGCTGGCCATGGCGCGCCTGCAGCGCGGCGCGCAGGCCACCGAATGGAAGCTCGACCGCCTGCACGACTTCACCGCCTACGCGGCTCGGTCAAGGAAGGCGAGGCGGGCAACGGCGAGGTCGCCCGCACGCTCGCGCCGGCGCTGTATCCGCTGGCCGACGGGCGCTGGGCCGCGGCGGTGCTGCAGCGCCAGTCGGAGAGCTATTCGGGCGGCGGCGCGTCGTTCGTCACCGCCGACTTCGTGCCGCTCGATGCCAAGCCGCAGTCGACCATCGCCGCGTACGAAGGCATTCCGTATTCATGCAGCCGGATGATCCGCGCCTGCTTCTCGGAGAAGGAATACAAGACCTCGAAGCACTGCCACGACGAAAGCAGCGGCAGCCTGCGCATCGCCTATGGCGAGCCCGCCAAGGCCGGCGGCCCCTACGACTGGCAGTTCACCTGGCTGCAGAGCGACTGGGCCGCGAACACGCCGGCCAGCGCCACCGTCAGCACGCGCCAGCGCTTTTCCGCCAGCGAGGGCTCGGCCGACTTCTGCGGCGGCGGGCCGCAGTAGCAACCAGCCGGTCGGTCGGTCAGGCGCCGCGCGGCACCGTCACCGTGCCCACGTGCCTGGTGCGCCCCGCGCCCAGGCCCGCGATCACGAGCGCGACGCCCAGCCCGATGAACAGCCACGACGAGGCGCGAAAGCTCCCCGTCCAGCCGTGCAGCAGCCCGGCCACCAGCGGGCCGAAGGCCGCCACCATGTAGCCCACGCCCTGCGCCATGCCCGACAGGTGCGCGGCCACGTGCGAGTCGGGCGAGCGCAGCACGATCATCGTGAGCGCCAGAGCGAAAGTGCCGCCCTGCGCAATGCCCAGCAGCACCGCCCACAGCCACACGCCGCCCAGCGGCGCGAACAGCATCGCCAGCATGGCGGTCACCGTGAGCAGCGACAGCACCACGGCCAGCCCGCGTTGGTTGCGCAGCTTCACCGCCAGCGCCGGCACCACGAGGCAGGTCACCACCTGCGTCATGACCGACAGCGACACCACGTAGCCGGCGGTCTCGCTGCCCAGCCCGCGCTCGCGCAGGATCGGCGCGAGCCAGCCCATCACGATGTAGGCCAGGGCCGACTGCAGCCCCATGAAGAACGTGACCTGCCAGGCCAGCCGGTCGCGCCAGAGGCCCCGCACCGTGAAGCCCGACTCGCTGGCCACCGGCTTGAGCGGCAGCGCCTGCGGCGCCCAGATCAGGGTGACGATGGCGGCCGGCAGCGCCCACATGGCCAGCGCCATGGTCCAGCCGCCGCCCAGCGCGTGTTCGATCGGCACCGTGAGGCCCGCCGCGCTGGCCGCGCCGCCGCACACGGCCATGGTGTACAGGCCCATCATCAGCGCCGCCTGCCTGGCGAAGTCGCGCTTGACCAGGCCCGACAGCAGCACGTTCGACACCGCGATGCCGCTGCCCGCGATGGCCGAGGCCACGAACAGCAGCGGGATGTTGCCCGTGCCGCGCAGCACCGTGCCCAGCAGGATGAGCACCATGCACGCCAGCAGCGTGCGCTCGGTGCCGAAGCGCCGGCCCAGGCCCGGCGCCAGCGGCGCGAACACGCCCAGGCACACGATCGGCAGCGTGGTCAGCAGGCTCGCGGCGGTGCCCGACAGGCCCGTGGCCTTGATGATTTCCGGCAGCACCACCGACAGGCTGGCAAACACCGGCCGCAGGTTGAACGCGATCAGCACCACGCTCGCGCCCAGCAGGATGCGGCGGCCCAGGTTGGGCGTGGGGGTGGGGAGCGGCGCGGGCCGGTTGTCGGCCTCGGTGTCGATCAGCAGGTCTTCGGCCGCGCCGGTGGCATTGGTGGAACCAGTGGCACCGGCTTGCGCGGGCTGCGTGCGTTGCGCTGTCGGCGTGGTGGCGGCGCTGCCGCGTTCAAGCGTGGCCGCGCTCATGCTGTGCCCACCGCCAGTGCGTTGATCATCGGCGCCATGAACGCGCGCACCGCGGCGGCGGCAAGGTCGGGGTCGCGGCTCGCGATGGCCTCGACGACCGCGCGGTGCGCGGCTTCGTCGGGCTCGGGCAGGGCGGTGCCCATGCTGCTGGCGATCGTTTCCTTGATGTAGCCGGTGATGAAGCGACAGGTCTCGGCCAGCGCGAGGTTGCCCGACACGTCGACGATGGCCAGGTGAAAGGCCAGGTCGCGCTCGATGAAGTCCGCGCCGTTGTCGTCCGCGTCGGGCACGCCGCGCTTGTCGAGCAGCATGTTCAGCCGCCGCAGGTCCTTGGCCGTGTGGCGCACGGCGGCCAGCCGAGCGGCCTCGACCTCGAGCGCGCGGCGCACCTCGAACTGGTCACGCAGGCTGGCGCGCCGCATTTTCTGGAGGCTGGAGGAGGGGTCGAAGCCCGAGCGCACATAAGTGCCCGAGCCCTGGCGCACTTCGAGCAGGCCGCGCGACACCAGCGTCTTGACCGCCTCGCGCACCGTGCCGCGGCTCACGCCCAGCAGCAGGGCGAGTTGCGGCTCGATGGGAATGCGGCTGCCCACCGCCCAGCGGCCGCCCGAGATTTCGGCGCGGATGCTGTCGGCGGCGGCGTCCGCCAGGGAGGTGCGAGGGGCTTGAGCGAGCATCGGTGGGGCCTATTCATTCAATGATTGGACGAATTTTGCCCTCTGGGCAAAGTCCGGGCTGCGCGCGCGGTGGTTGCTCGCTTTCGCGGCTTGCAGCGGTTCAGATACCTGTTCGCCCGATTCTGCAAGCTGGTTTCGCAGATTTGCCCCGAATCAGTGAACTTTTGCCGCCCTTGATGAAACGTTGACTCAATTGTTACCAATCATCAGCGACCTGCCGGAAAATGAAACTAAAGGTCACTTATGAATCTGTAAGTTGCTTCGCTCCGCGGCTCGGCGCTCCCGTCGGCACGCACGGAAGGGCGCCCAGGGAGAACAAGAAAAACGGATCCCGTCGAATCTGAAATGAAGGACTTTTCTTTGTCGGACGTGCGGCTGTTCACCAAAGCCGCACAGCTGGGAGGACTGACTCCCGCCGCCGATGTGCTCAACGTACCCAAGGCCTCGGCGTCGCGCCAGCTCCAGAGGCTGGAGGCCACGGTGGGGCATCTGCTGCTGCACCGCGGCTCCACCCGCTTCGCGCTCACCGAGGAAGGGCGCGAGTTCCTGGTGGCGGCGCAGCATGTGCTGACCATCCTGGACGACGTGATGCTCAACCTGTCGTCGGGCGGCGGCGCGGTGACGGGGCGGCTGCGCATCGCGGTGCCGCACTACTACGGCCGGGAGCTGCTCATGAGCCACCTGCCTGCCTTCATGACGGCCTACCCGCAGCTCGAGGTGGTGGTCGAGACCGGCAACGACCGCGCCGACCTGTTCCGCGACGAGGCCGACGTGGCCATCCGCCGCGGCCGCGACGGCTGCGACGAACTGGTGGCGCGCCACCTGAAGCACGAGCCGCTGATGCTGTGCGCCGCGCCGACCTACCTGGTGCCGCACCCGGCCATCGAGAGCCTGCAGGACCTGGCCGCGCACGTGTTCCTGACCACCGACGCCGAGGGCCGCAAGCGCGAAATCAACCTTGCGACGGCCGAGAAAAGCCACCGGGTTCGGGTGGAAAGCGTATTCCAGTCGGACGACCTGGAATTGATCCTGCAATTGGCCATATCGGCGCGCGGTATTGCATTGGTGCCGGTGTCGCTGGCCCAGCCGCAGATCGAACAGGGGCTGCTGGTGCCGGTATTGCCGCAGCTGCATCTGAAGCCGCAGGAAATCAACCTGGTCTATTTGCCGTCGCGCCGCAATTCGCCAAAGATCAAGACCTTTGTCGATTACGTCTTGAGCATCTTCAGGGCGTTCTAGCACCCCCGGGGCTCGCCGCCTTGTAACAGACGCGCGACGCCCGATTTCCCCGCATCACCCCATTCTTTGCCGAAGAACAGCGGCGGGACGGTGTCTGCACGCGCTATTTCAGTGGCCCGCTCCAGAGGAGAAAGCCGCTTTTTTCGCGCGCCGGTTGTCGAAAATGGAACCTGAATTCCGAATCATGGGTTGTCGAATCTGATGGGTACAAAAGACCCACTTCAAATATACAGTCCGACACCTCTGAAATAAAAGTTGACAATTGTTGACTATGCCGACCGGTAGCAAAGAACTTCCGGCGGATTGGAGGCCTGCGCCTGCTTTCATTCAATGGAAGAAAAGGCGCCGGTAGCGCACCCGATGCTGGTCATTGCAAAAGACCGGCATTTTCCTTTCAGCAGATTTTCAGTTCATTTCATGCCCGGATTTTGCCGGGGGTGGAGTCCTGTGCGTCTTGAATCCGGAGCGACCCATGTCCAGTAAAAAATCGACTCAGATCCCATTTCATCGCCGCCTGGCCGGCGCGTTCGTGCTCGCCGTGTTCGCGGGCGTTGCCGTGCCGGCGGCGGCCCAGGCCACCGGCGCCGCCGGTGTACAGGCCGAGGCCGCGCAGAAGAAGGCCGTGACCGTCGTCCTCACCCAGCACAAGGTGGTGAAGGACGCGCAGGGCCGCGAGCAGCGCGTCGACGCCGGCGCGGTCAAGCCCGGCGACCTCGTCGAGTACACGGCCACCTACACCAACAACACCGGCAAGCCCGTCACCGGCCTGATCGCCGACCTGCCGATTCCCGAGGGACTGGAGTACCAGCCGCGCAGCGCCAAGCCCGGCGCCACGCTGATGCAGGCCGCGACCAGGGACGCCGCCTTCGGCCCCGAGCCGCTGATGCGCAAGGCGCCGGCAACCGCCTGGAGGCCGTGCCCTACGCCGACTACCGCGCCCTGCGCTGGAGCCTGGGCCAGTTGCCCGCCAACGGCAGCACCGCCGTGAGCGCACGCGCGCGGGTCGAGACCGTCGCGCCGCCCGCGTCCGCCGTCACGGCGCAGGCCGCATCGGCCGCGCCCGCATCGGCAGCCGCCCCGCGCTGAACCGAGTCCGACCCGCCTGCAGCGCGGCCCCGGCGGCCGCGCCGCGGGCGGGCTTTTCCATGTCCGTTCCCGTTCTTTGACCACCGAGGAGAAACCACGTGATTCCCACCTTGCCAACCCGGCGCAGCAGCGGCTTCAGGCCGGTTGCGTCGTGGGCCGGCGCCGCAGCCCTGACGCTGGGCTTCCTGTTCGGAAGCCCGGTCTCCCTGGCTGCCGCACCGCCCGCCAACACCGTCATCGGCAACCAGGCCTCCGCCACTTATTCCGACTCGGCCGGCACCACGCAGCTGGCCACGTCCAACCTGGTCCAGACCACGGTGCAGCAGGTGGGTTCGTTCACGCTGGACACGGTCAGCAGCGTCACCACCACCATCGTCAACACCAAGATCGGCGCGGCCGGCGCCATCGTCTATGCGCCGCACACGCTGACCAACACCGGCAACGGCAGTGACACCTTCACGCTCGCCGTCGGCACCGACGGCGGCAAGTTCGCCAAGGTCGAGGTCTACCCCGACGCCAACGGCGACGGCGTGCCCGACGGCACCACGCCGCTGTGCACGGTCACCGGCAGCGCGGTGTGCAACGTGCCCGCGCAGACCGTGGCGGGCAACAACGGCGTGTTCCGCTTCGTCGTGGCCTACACGATCCCCGGCACGGCCACCAGCAGCAACGGCGACTTCGACAAGGCGACCATCACCGCCACGCCGGGCACCGCGGCGCTGTACACCGCGCCCAACACCTCGGCGGCCGACAAGGACGAGGTCAAGCTCACGAGCGACGCCGCGTTCAACGTGACCAAGACCATCGGCATTCCGTCGGTCTCGGCGCCCGGCGGCGGCGCATGGCCTACCCCGGTCAGCGGCGGCCCGCGCTCGTCGTCCTCGGCAAGCTGCGCGACCACCTGGTCCAACGGCCTGAGCTCGAGCGCGAACTGCCAGTACACCGTGTACACGCTGACCTTCAACAACACCGGCGGCGCGCCCGGCCGGTTCGCGATGTCCGATACGCTGCCCAGCGGCATGACCTACGTCGCGGGTTCCGCGGTGTGGAGCAGCGCACCCGGCACCGCGCTCGGCGACGGCGCCGGCGGCGACCCGGCGGGCATCGACTTCCAGGTGGTCGGCGGCGCGCTGAACACCGTGGTGGCCGCGCTCGGCCAGAACGTGACGCAGACCGTGAGCTTCGTGGTGCTGGTCAACAGCTCCGCTGCCATCGGCACCGCCACCACCACCAACACCGCCAAGTTCAGCCCGACGCTGGTGCCCGGTACCGTGACCGCTGCCGCCATCGGCACGCCCGGCGCCAGCACCAACCCGTCGGCCTACACGGTGCTGGCGAGCTACAGCGTGGTGGTCGGCGCCAACGGCTCCACCGCCGCCAACGCGGTCGACGCCACGCCCGGCACGCCCAACGGCACCGCCAACGACCTGACCACGCGTGCGTCGGCCGTGGCCGGCGGCAGCGTCAAGTTCGGCCAGACCGTGTTCAACGCGGGCACGGGCAGCGACACCGTCAACCTCGCGGTGTCCACCAACTCGTTCCCGGCCGGCACGACCTTCGTGTTCTTCGCGGCCGACGGCGTCACGCCGCTGCTGGACACCAACGGCGACGGCGTGCCCGACACCGGCCCGATCGCGGCCGGCGGCAGCCTGAACGTCGTGCTGCAGGCCAACGTGCCGGCGGCCACGGCCGTGGGCACGGGGCCGTTCTCGGCCACCGTGACCGGCCGCTCGGTCGGCGACACCACCAAGCTCGACGCCACGCTCGACACCGTGACCATCGTCGTCGGCTCGCTGGTCGACCTGACCAACACCGCGGCCGGTACCGGCACCGGTTCGGTCGGCGGCGGCGACCTGGGCCCGGGCCCGAGCCCGGACCCGACCACCACCAACAGCACCGCGGCCGGCACCGGCACGGTGTTCGCGCTGTACGTGAAGAACAACGACACGGTCAACAACACCTACAACCTGGCGGCCAGCCAGTCGACCAGCTTCCCCGGCACGCTGCCCAGCGGCTGGACGGTGAAGTTCGTGGCGGCCGGCGGCACTTGCGCGTCGGCGGCGATCACTTCGGTGAGCGTCAATGCCGCCGCGCAGGGCCAGGTCGGCGCCTGCGTGACGCCGCCCGCCACGCAGCCGGCGGTGGTTGCGCAGAAGATCTACTTCCAGGTGAAGTCGACCGCCGTGGCCTCGACCGGCGTGCTCGTGACCGACACCAAGACCGACGCCGTGACCGTCACGGCCGCCGTGACGCTGAGCGCCACGCTCACGCCGAACAACAGCGGCCAGGTGGCGCCCGGCGGCACCGTGGTGTATCCGCACACGCTGACCAACACCGGCACCCAGAGCTGCGGCGCCTACACGCTGACGGCCACCGTGCCGGCGGCCGACGCCGCGCTCGGCTGGACCACGGCGATCTACATCGACGTGAACGGCGACGGCCAGATCGACGCCAACGACACGCTGGTGACGGGCCCGATCGCGAGCCTGCCGGTCGGCGGCCCGCCGCAGAAGCTGCTGGTGCGCGTGTTCGCGCCGGGCGGCGCGAGCGCTGGCGCCACCGACACCACGACCGTGACCGCGACCTTCGCCGCGGGCGCGTCGAGCTGCGGCGCGCCGTCGGCGATCGACATCAGCACCGTCATCACCGGCCAGATCCGCGTGCTCAAGACGCAGGCGGCCGACGCCAACTGCGACGGCGTGATCGAAGGCGCCTACGCCGCGACCCCGCTGTCCATGAAGCCCGGCCAGTGCATCGTGTACCGCGTGGTCGCCACCAACGAAGGCACGTCGTCGGTCACCAACATCGCCATCAACGATGCGGTGCCGCCGTACACCACGCTGAGCGCGACGCAGCCGGCAGGCGCGCTGTGCACGTCCAGCGGCGTGACCGGCACGGCCCTGGCCTACGCGCAGGGCACGCCCGCCGGCACCGTCAGCTGCGGCAGCGCTTCCAACACCGTGGCCCCGAGCGGCTCGGCCACCTTGACCTTCGCCGTGAAGATCAATCAGTGATGCGCGGGGTTTGAGTCGCCGGCGGGCGCGGCCTTCGGGTTGCTCCGCCGGTTTAGCGAGGCGCCGCCACGGCGCGCGCCTCGCCTTTTTCCCTTGCCGCTTGCGCACCGGGCCGCACGCACGCGCACGCCTGCTTCGCAGGCGGCAGAGGAAAAAGTTCATCGAAGGCCAGTGGCGTGCAGTTTCTTTTCGAGTACCTGAGCAATCGCTCGCAACGGTGGGGCGGCGGCATGGCCGTCGCGCCGTGGCGGCGCTGTTCCTGTGCTTGTCGTGGGGCGGCACCGCCGCGCATGCCGCGTCGGCGCCCGGGGGCACGGTGATCCGCAACGTCGCCACGGCCACCTACGTGCCGGCGGGCCTGCTGCAGACCGAGACCTCGAACTCGAACGGCGTGAGCGTCAACGTGCTGGAGGTCGAGGCGCTGCTGCTCACGCAGGACCAGACGGTGAGCCGCCCGCCGGGCACCGGCGCCACGCTGAGCCACCTGATCGCCAACACCGGCAACGTGCCCTCGGCCTACCGCTTCAGCCTCGCGAACAACGGTGCGGGCTGCCCCGCCGACAACTTCGACCTGGCGGCGCTGCGGCTGGTGCGCGACAGCAACAACAACGGCGTGGCCGACGCGGCCGACCCCGTGCTGGCGCTGGGCAGCAACGGCGCGCTCACGCTGCAGCCGGGCCAGACCGCCGCGCTGCTGGTGCAGGGCACGGTGCCCGGCACCGCGACGGGCAGCGCCTGCGTCACGCTCGGCGTCGTCACCGCGCTGCAGAACCTGAGCGCGGTCAACCGCGACATCGTGAACGCGGGCGACCTCGCGGTGCTCACGCTGGCCAAGTCGGCGAGCTACCCCGGCGTGATCGAGCCGGGCACCACGCGCATCGACTTCAGCGTGGCGGCCTCCAACATCGGCGCGCG
>NZ_MOWM01000033.1 GCF_016082275.1 Variovorax sp. E3 | reverse complement strand
GCTCGCGTCGAGCCCCAGCGCGGCGGCCTCGCGGCGCACCCAGCGGGTGGCAGCCAGCGCGTCGTCGAAGGCGGCGGGAAAGCGGTGTTCCGGGGCCATGCGGTAGTCGACCGCCACCACGGCGCAGCCGGCGCCGTTGGCCAGTTCGCGGCACAGCACGTCGTGCGTGTCGAGGTCGCCGATGACCCAGCCGCCGCCGTGGTAGTACACCAGCACGGGCAACGGGCCTGCGCCCGACCCCAATGGCCGGTACAGGCGCACCGGGATGGTGCCGTGCGGCCCGTCGGCGGCGAGGTCGCGCACCTCGGCCACTTCAGCCGGCAGCGGCTGGGTGGCGGTGCGGCGCTCGCGGTAGAAGGCCCGCGCGTCGGCGGGCGAGAGGGTGTGGGTCGGCGGAATGCCGCGCGCCTCGAGGTAGTCGAGCAAGGCGCGCGCCTGGGGATGCAGCATGGTGTCTCCGGTGGATCCGTCCGACCATGCCCGCGCCGTTGCGGCGCGGCTTGCGGAAACTGGCTATGCCATATCGGGCCTTACGCGGCCTTACGTGGCCTTGCGCGGCTTCACGCGCGAGGCGGCTTCCTTGGCCAGCTTGCGCGCCGTGTCGGTGTCCGCCGCGTGCACCAGCGCCACGCCCATGCGGCGCTTGGTGAAGCTCTCGGGCTTGCCGAACAGGCGGATGTCGCTGCCGGGCACCTGCAGCGCCTCGGCCACGCCGTCGAAGGCGATGCCGGTGGCGTCCACGCCGCCGTAGATCACCGCGCTGGCACCCGGGCTCTTAAGCGAGGTGTCCACCGGCAGGCCGAGGATGGCGCGCGCATGCAGCTCGAACTCGTTCTGCCACTGCGTGGCCATGGTGACCATGCCGGTGTCGTGCGGGCGCGGGCTCACTTCGCTGAACCAGACCTCGTCGCCCTTCACGAACAGCTCCACGCCGAACAGGCCCTGGCCGCCCAGGTCGGCCGTGACGGCCTGGGCGATCTGCTGCGCCTTCCGCAGCGCGGCCGGCGCCATGGGGTGCGGCTGCCAGCTCTCGACGTAGTCGCCGCTGACCTGCACGTGGCCGATGGGGTCGCAGAATTTGGTTTCGACGGCGCCGGCGCGTCCTTGGCGCGCACGGTCAGCAGCGTGATCTCGTAGTCGAAGTCGATGAAGCCCTCGACGATCACGCGGCCGTGGCTCACGCGGCCGCCGGCCATGGCGTAGTCCCAGGCCTTCTGCACGTCGGCGGGGCCGTCGATCTTGCTCTGGCCCTTGCCGGAGCTGCTCATCACGGGCTTGACGATGCAGGGGTAGCCAATTCCTTTTCCATCCGCTTCGTCGATCGCCGCCTGCAGCTCTGCCAGCGAGTCGCAGAACTTGTAGGGGCTGGTGGGCACGCCCAGCGTCTCGGCGGCCAGGCGGCGGATGCCTTCGCGGTCCATCGTGAGGCGGGCGGCGCGGGCAGTGGGAATGACGCGCACCGTGCCCGCGTCTTCGAGCTGCTGCAGCATGGGCGTGGCGATGGCCTCGATCTCGGGCACCACCAGCGTGGGCTTCTCGGCCTCGATCAGCGCCTGGAGTTGCGCGGGGTCGCTCATGGTGATGGTGCGCGCGTGGTGCGCCACCTGCTGGCCGGGGGCGTTCTCGTAGCGGTCGACGGCGATGGTCTCGACGCCGAGGCGCTGCAGGGCGATCAGCACCTCCTTGCCGAGTTCACCGGAGCCGAGCAGCATCACGCGGGTGGCGGAAGGGGAAAGGGGGGTGCCGAGGGTGGTCATGGTCGGGGGTCGGGAAAAGAGGGAGAAAAAGCAACCGCAGGACTGTAAGCCACCCACGCGGCGTGGGTGTCACACACGGCAACGGCGGGGCCATGGGGCTGATTCACAATCGATGGCCTTGCCGGGGCGCCCGCCCCGCGCATCCCTGATTTTTTCCCTGCTTTTTCATTCTTCAAGGAGTTTTCTCATGGCTATCCAGACTGTCGGCATCATCGGCGCCGGAACGATGGGCAACGGCATCGCGCAGGCCTGCGCGGTGGCCGGCGTGAACGTGGTGATGGTCGACATCGCCCAGGCGGCGGTCGACAAGGGCCTGGCCACCGTGTCGGGCAGCCTCGACCGCCTGATCAAGAAGGAAAAGCTCACCGCCGAGCAGAAGACCGCCGCGCTGGCGCTGATCAAGGGCTCGACCAACTACGAAGACCTCAAGGGCGCGCAGCTGGTCATCGAGGCCGCCACCGAGAACCACGCGCTCAAGCTGAAGATCCTCAAGCAGGTCGACGAGATGCTGCCCGCCGAAGTGATCGTCGCGTCGAACACCTCGTCGATCTCGATCACGCAGCTGGCCGCCGCCACCTCGCGCCCCGACCGCTTCATCGGCATGCACTTCTTCAACCCGGTGCCGATGATGGCGCTGGTGGAGCTGATCCGCGGCTACCTCACGAGCGACGCCACGCACGACACGGTGAAGGAACTGGCCGTGAAGCTCGGCAAGTCGCCCATCACGGTGAAGAACGCGCCGGGCTTCGTGGTCAACCGCATCCTGGTGCCGATGATCAACGAGGCCTTCTTCGTGCTGTCCGAAGGCATTGCCACGGCCGAGGACATCGACGCCGGCATGAAGCTGGGCTGCAACCAGCCCATCGGCCCGCTGGCGCTGGCCGACATGATCGGCCTGGACGTGTGCCTGGCCGTGATGGAGGTCTACCTCGAGCAGTTCGGCGACTCCAAGTACCGCCCCTGCCCGCTGCTGAAGGAAATGGTCGCCGCCGGCCAACTGGGCCGCAAGACCGGCCGCGGCGTCTACACCTACTGAACCGCGCAGCCATAACAACAACACGGAGACAAGACCGATGACTGCGACCCCCACCACCCCACCGGCAGAAGGCTGCATCGACACCCAGGTGCTCGACCACGTGCTGCTGATCGGCATCAACCGGCCCGCCAAGCGCAACGGCTGGACGCCGCCGATGTTCAAGCAGCTGGCCGAGGCCTACACCCGCCTGGACGACGACCCGAACCTGCGCGTGGGCGTGCTGCATGCCTTCGGCGACCACTTCACGGCGGGCCTGGACCTGCCGGCGGTGACCGAGTACATGAAGCGCGGCGAGAAGGCGATTCCCGCCGGGCTGGTGGAGCCGCACGACTTCGGCCTGCCCGACTACCGCCGCCGCACCAAGCCGATGGTGGTGGCCGTGAAGGGCATCTGCTTCACGGTCGGCATCGAGCTGATGCTGGGCGCCGACATCGTGGTGGCGGCCGACAACTGCCGCTTCTCGCAGATGGAAGTGCAGCGCGGCATCATGGCCACGGGCGGCGCCACCTTGCGCATGGCCGAGCGCGCGGGCGTGGGCAACGCGATGCTGCACCTGCTCACGGCCGACGAGTTCGACAGCGCCGAGGCCTATCGCCTGAACTTCGTGCAGAAGGTGGTGGCCGCCGGGCAGGAGCTCGACGCGGCACTGGCCATTGCGCAGCGCATCGCCGCGCAGGCCCCGCTGGCGGTGGTGGCCACGCGGCTCAACGTCATCAAGGCGGTGGAGCAAGGCCCGTTGGCGGCCGTGTCGGAGTTCATCGAGACGCAGAAGCGCCTGTCGAACAGCGAGGACGCGGCCGAAGGCGTGCGCTCTTTCGTCGAGCGCCGGCCAGCGCGCTTCAGCGGCCGCTGATCCCTTTCACTCCCAGGACCCACAGACCACCATGCCACGCACCTCCGCTCGCACGGCGCTCGCCGCCGCCCTGACCACCACCCTGCTCGCAGTGAACACCAGCCACGCCCAGACACCCGCGCCCGCCGCGCTACCCGACCCCGCGGCCACCTCGGTCGACGCGCTGGGCTGGATGAAGGGCTTTCCGCCCCCGCCCGACAAGCTCATCACCTTCGACAACCCGGCCGGCGGCGTGTTTCCGCGCACGCGCTGGAGCTTCTCGCACGTGCGCGAGACGGTGCCCACCAGCAACGTGTGGCGCGGCGCCGGCGCGGCCACCCCGCTGCCCGCGGCCACCTCGCCCGTGCAGATCGAGGCCGTCACCTTCAAGCCGCTGGGCGGCGAGCAGACGCTGAACTTCGCGCAGATGATCGCCGGCACCTACACCGACGGCATCCTCGTGATGCACCGCGGCAAGGTGGTCTACGAGAAGTACTTCGGCGCGCTCACGCCCGAGCGCCCGCACATCGCGATGTCGGTCACCAAGTCCTTCGTGGGCACGCTCGCCGCCATCCTCGCCGACGAAGGCAAGCTCGACCCGGCCGCCCCCGTCACCAAGTACATCCCCGAGCTGAAAGACACCGCCTACGGCGACGCCACCGTGCGCCAGGTGATGGACATGACCGTGGGCGTGCACTACTCCGAGAACTACGCCGACCCCAAGGCCGAGATCTGGGACTACGCCCGCGCCGGCGGCATGCTCACCCAGGGCCAGAACTACACGGGCCCCAAGTCGTTCTACGAGTTCCTCGTCACGCTGAAGAAGGAAGGCGAGCACGGCGACGGCTTCGCCTACAAGACCGTGAACGCGAGGTGCTCGCGTGGATCCTGCGGCGCGCCAGCAACCAGTCGCTGGCCGACCTGCTGAGCGAGAAGATCTGGCGCCGCATCGGCGCCGAGCAGGACGCGTACTTCATGGTCGACCGCATCGGCACCGAGTCGGGCGGCGGCGGCCTGAACACCGTGCTGCGCGACCTGGCCCGCTTCGGCGAGACCATGCGCAACGACGGCCGCGCCGCCAACGGGCAGCAAGCCATTCCGAAGGCGGTGGTCGAAGACATCCGGCGCGGCGGCGACCCGGCCAAGTTCGAGAAGGCCGGCTACGCGCTGCTCAAGGGCTGGTCGTACCGCGACATGTGGTGGGTGACGAACAACCCGCACGGCGCGTACATGGCGCGCGGCATCCACGGCCAGAGCATCTACGTGGACCCGAAGGCCGAGATGGTCATCGTGCGCTACGCGGCGCACCCGGTGGCCGCCAACGGCGCGAACGACCCGCTGACGCTGCCCGCGTTCCAGGCCATGGGCGAAGCTGATGCGGCGCTGAGGCCGCACCGCCAGTGTTTCAGCCGATCGCCCGTTCGCGGGCGATCACCAGGAGCCCGTCCATGATGAGGCTCTCGACCAGCTCGAAGTGCCCGTTCATCACGGGCGCCATCTTCCAGCCCGCGCCGCCGGTCATGTAGCAGGCCGGCTCGGCGCCGCAGTGCGAGCGCACGTGCTGCACCATGCGCTCGACCGCGCCGGCAATGGCGTAGGTGCCGCCGCTGGTCAGCGCGTCGCTGGTGTTGGTGGGAAATTCGCGCACCTCGCCGGTCGGCACGTGCAGCCCGGCGGTGCCCGACTCCAGCGCGCGCAGCATGATGCCGTGGCCCGGCAGGATCAGGCCGCCCAGGAACTTGCCGTCGGCGTCGATCGCCTCGACCGTCACGGCCGTGCCGATCAGCACCACCACCATCGGCCGCGCCGGCTCGCCCGGCTGCTCGGCCAGCATGCGGTGGCGCGCCCCGATCATGGCCACGAAGCGGTCGGCGCCCAGGCGGGTCGGGTGGTCGTAGCCGTTGACGATGCCGGCCTCGCCCGCGCTCGGCATCACCCAGCGCGCGGGGCAGTCGAAGCGCTCGACGATCTGCTCTTCGGCGCGACGCCGTACGGCGTCGCCGGCCACCACGCAGCCCAGCATGGACCCGGGCGCGGGCAGGTCGGCCCACGGGCCGTCGGCCAGCCGTTCGATGTGGTCGAGGAATTCGGCGCCCTGTGCCTGCAACACGGCACCGGGACGGGCCGAGTCGTAGAGCGCCCACTTGAGGCGGGTGTTGCCGATGTCGATTGCGAGGAAGGGGGATGCCATGCGCGCGATTATTGCGACTTTGTGATTAGTCATGCTGGCGCATGCGTCGCATACGCGGCATGGGCCTACGCGGGGCCCCGGCGTTCGGCCGCACCATCGCCCGTTCCCATCCACCAACCAGGCACAAGGAGAGAACCATGGGTTTGCTGAGTTTCATCAAGGAAGCGGGAGAAAAACTGTTCGGCGGATCGTCGGCCCAGGCCGCCACGCCCGACACCCCCGACGCCAACCAGGCGGCCGGCGCGGCCATCAAGACCTACATCGAGAGCCAGAACCTGGGCCTCACCGCGCTCGTGGTGACCTACACCGCCAGCAGCGGCGTGGTCACCCTGGCGGGCCAGGCGCCTTCGCAGGAGTCCAGCGAGAAAGCCTCGCTGGCCGCGGGCAACGTGGCCAACGTGACGAGCGTGGAGAACAACCTCGTCGCCCCGGCCGCGCCGCCCGCGCAGTACCACGACGTGGTGCGGGGCGACACGCTCTCGGCCATTTCGAAGAAGTACTACGGCGACGCCAACAAGTACAACGCGATCTTCGAGGCCAACAAGCCGATGCTGAGCAACCCCGACAAGATCTATCCGGGGCAGAAGCTGCGCATTCCGCCGTTGTGAGCTGATCGTTCCCGCTCGCTTCTCCCTCGGCGAACGCCCAGGCCGGCAGGCACCCGGGCGCTTAAACTGCCGCCGATGAAATGCAAGCTCGATGCCGCCCCATCCTGCAGCCCTGCCGCCGAAGGGCGTGCGGGTTGCCCTGCCGGACCGGACCGATGAGCCGACGCGAGCCGACCATCTACGACCTGGCACAGTTGGCGGACACGTCCGCATCCACGGTCAGTGCCATCCTGAACGGCACGTGGAAGAGCCGGCGCATCGGCGAGGACACGGCAATACGCGTCCTGGCACTCGCCAAGGACCTGAAGTACACGCTCAACCGGCAGGCCAGCGGCCTGCGGCGCAAGCGCTCCGGCCTGATCGGCATGCTCATTCCGACGCACGACAACCGCTTCTTCAGCGCCATGTCGCAGACCTTCGAACGGCTGGCACGCGAGCGGCATCTCTATCCCATCGTGGTCAGCACGCTGCGCGATCCGAAACTGGAAGCCGAGACGGCGCGCACCCTGATCTCCTACCAGATCGAATACCTGCTGGTGACCGGGGCCTCCGCGCCCGATGCGGTGAGCCGGATCTGCTCGCACCACGGCATTGCGCACCTCAACGTCGACCTGCCGGGCAAGCTGGCGCCCTCCGTCGTCTCCGACAACCGCTGGGGCGCCCGCGAGCTCACGACGAAGCTCATCGAACGATCGACGGCGCCGCGCGCCAGGCGACGCAACCGGTTCTGTTTCGTCGGCGGCATTCCCAGCGACCACAACACCGCACGACGGATCGAAGGATTTTCAGACGCCATCACCGAGGCCTTCGGCAGCCTGGACGGCGCGGACGTCGACGCCTGCGGCTACGAAGCAGACCAGGCCGAGGCATCGGTGCGCGCGCTGTACCAGCGCATGGGCGGGCTGCCGCGCGGGCTGTTCGTCAACTCGACCATTGCGCTGGAGGGCGTGGTGCGATTCCTCAAGACCCTTGCGCTGGAGGAAGTTCATCAGTGCACGATCGGCAGCTACGACTGGGATCCGTTCGCGGCTTGCCTGAGCTTTCCGTTGCTCATGGTGCGGCAGGACATTCCGGGACTGCTCGGAAAGGCGTTCGAGATCATCGATTCGGGGCACTTCGGCGTCACCGAGGTCATTCAGATCCGGCCCGAATTGGTTGAAGCCTGAGCTGCCGCACCCGGGCCGCGCCAAACCTGCCCGACATGCGATTCCGGTATTCGCTCGGGGTCATGCTTTTCAGCCGGCGAAAGTGCCGATTGAAATTGGAAATGTTGTTGAAGCCCACCAGGTAGCAGATGCTGGACACCTGCGCGTCGCTCTTGCTCAACAGCTCGCAGGCCCTGGCAACGCGGACGCTGATCAGGAAATCGGTGTAGGTGCTTCCGGTCACCCGCCTGAACAGTCTCGACAGGGCATGGACGCCGATGCCGGCGCAATCGCCGGCCTGTGCCAGCGACAGCCGGTCGGCATAGTTGCGATAGACAAGCTCCTGCACCCTCTCGACCCGCGGGTCGACGGCCACCTTGCGCGGGCTTCGGGCGTCGGGCACCGACGTCGAAGAGAAAGACCGGAACTCGGGCCACCGGCTCAGGCACTGCAGCAGTTCGGCCAGGGCACAGAAGCGGGCGACGCCGGATGTGTTCTGCACGAGGCGAAAGCGGTCGAGCAGATCCTGGTCGGCATTGAGGAACTCGACGCCGCAGCGATCGCGGTCCAGCAGCGACACCGCGCCACGCAGGTCCGCAAGAAGCTCCGCGGCTTTGTGCATCAGGTCCTTTGCGAAGTGAATCACGACACTGCGCTCGCTCACGCCGGTTGCCGGTAGATCGAGCGAGACGAGGTTGTGCGGGACGCGGGGGCTGACCAGGACGATGGACCCTGGCCTGAACGCGCCCACATGGTTGCCGACGTAGATGCGCCCCGATGTCTGGACGACGAGCTGAAGCTCGTATTCGTCGTGGTAGTGCCATCGCTCCAGGCTGGAAGGCGCGCCGTGGACGTAGCAACCGATGCCACCCGACGGCTCGACGCCCAGTTCGACGTTTCGCGCCAGCTCGCTCTCGAACAAGGCGTCGCGTCGCGCTTGAGTCAGATCGTCCATCGCAGAACTTCGGGCGTGGTGCGGCGGCCCTGCCAACCGGCTAGCGCGCCCTCGGCCCGGCGCTGTCCGAGGCGATGGATTTCAGCGCATGCATCACGTCGCGGGTGCCGTCGTAGAGCTTGCGGTACTGGGTGTACAGGCTGTCGTAGATCGCGCGCCGCGAAGGGTCGGGAACGATGCGGCGCCCCGGCCTGACCCAGCTGGAAATGTCGCCGCGCTGCACCAGTCCCGCCGCGCAGCCCGCCAGGAAGGCATTGCCGAAGCTCGCGCCGACCGTCACCGCCGGCACCTCCTGCTCCACCTGCGCGATGTCGGAGACGATCTGCAGCCAGGTATTGCCTTGCGCGCCGCCGCCGACGGCCACCACGCGGCGGACCTTCGCGCCGATATCGGCGAAGGCTTCCAGGTTGTGGCGCACGCCGAAACCCACGCCTTCGAGCACGGCCCTGAAAAGCTGCTCCCTGGAATGGGACAGGCTGAGCCCGGCGATCACGCCGCTGGCGCGCGTGTCGTTGATGGGCGTGCGCTCGCCGCTGAAATACGGCAGCACCAGCAGGCCGCCCGCGCCCGGCGACACCTTGGCGGCGCCTTCGAAGAGCGCCGCGTAGCCGCCGGGTTCGTCGAGTTCGCGCGCGAGTTCGTCCTTGAACCAGCGCGTCAGGCTGCCCGTTGTGCTCATGCCGGCGGCCAGGTTGAATTGGCCTTCGTAGGCACCCGCCACGGTCCAGACCCGCGGATCGGGTGTCGGCGCGTCCTGCACCAGAACGAAGAACGTGGTGCTTCCGTACATCACCATCAGGTCGCCGGGAGCGACGACACCCACGCTGATCGCTTCGCTCAGCGCATCGACCGCCCCCACGGCCACGGGCGTTCCGGCCGCCAGACCGGTCGCTCGCGCGGCTTCCGCGCTGACCTCGCCGGCGATCTCGTCGGACCAGCCGGGACGGGGCAGCGCGTCCAACGGGACGAAGGCGCGGTTGAAGCGCTCGTCCCACGTCCCCGTGCCGGGGTTGTACAAGGGCATGTAGTGGCTTGCCGTGTGCCGGTCGGTGCGATGCCGGCCCGTGAGGCGCAAGCCAGGTACGAGCTGGCCGTGGCCAGGTGCGCGGTTGCCGCCCAGACCTCGGGCTCGTGCTTGCGGATCCAGCGGATCTTCGGTCCGATGGCCTGGCTGGTGAGGTCCATCAGCGAGAAATCGCGAATGGCGGCGGCCCCGAACTCCGTTTCGATCTCGGCGATTTCCGCCTCCGCGCGCACATCCACGCCGTAGAGGATGGCGGGCCGAAGCGGCCGCATCTTCGCGTCCAGCGGCACCACGCAAGGGCCGATCGCGCTGACCGCCACTGCCGCGACGTCTTCCGTGCTCAGGCCGGTGCCTTGCATCACCAGCTTGCACAACGCACAGACATCGTGCCACCAGACCTTGTCGGCGTCCTGCTCCACGTGCCCGGGGTACGGCAGGCTGATGTCGTGAGGGATCGTGGCGGTGTTGAGGATGCGTCCGTCCAGCGTCGTCAGGGTGGCCTTGCTGCTGTAGGTTCCGACGTCGATGCCAAGCAATGCGTGCTTCATGAGTGCGATAAGGGGAAAGCGAAATTGCGATGGCGGAATCAGCGTGCGCGCCGGATCGAGAAGAGTGCGCCGGCCACCAGGATGAACGCGCCCACGATGACCTTTTGCCACGTGCTGGGTACACCCGCGAGGATGAGCACGTTGTTGATCAGCGTGACCAGCAGCACGCCCAGCAGCGTGCCGAGCACGGTCCCGTTCCCCCCGGTGATGCGCGCTCCGCCCAGTACCACGGCCGCGATCACGTCGAGTTCGGTGCCGACCAGATCGAAGGGGTTGGCCAGGCGGTTGCTCGAGACGTGAATCACGCCGGCGACGCCCGCCAGGAGCCCCGCGTAGCCGAACACGAACATGTGCACCACGCGCAACCGATAGCCCAGGCGTTCCGCGATCCCCAGGCTGCCACCGATGGCATACACCGCGCGGCCGATCAGCGTGCGGTTGAGGATGAACCAGGTGACGCCCGCGGCGGCGGCCAGCACGAGCACCGACGCCGGCAGCACCGAGATCGCGCCCTGATCGGTGACGTGGCGCAGCAATGCGGCGCGGCCGAAGCTGTCCATCGGGTCCGGAATCTCCATCAGGAACACGGTGCCGACGAACGTCAGGAGAAAACCGCGGAACAGGTATTGGGTGCCGATCGTGACGATGAGCGACGGCGCCTTGAGCCAGTCGACCAGGCAGCCGTTGAGGATGCCCAGGAGCACGCCGCCGAAGCACCCGCCAGCAGGATCAGGGGCATCGGCGCCTGCGGCCACCACAGCGTCACCGCCTTCGTGATCGCGTACATCGTGAGTGCCGCGATCGCCGTGAAGGACACATCGATGCCGCCCGCCGCGAGCACGACGAGCACGCCGAGGGCAAAGATGCCCACGACCGTGCAGGAGCGAAGAATGTCGAACAGCATCCCGACCTGGAGGAAGTCGGGGTTGAGGAAGGACACCGTGATCGCAACCATGGCGATCATCAATGCGGTGAAGAATTCCGGGCGCTCGCCCAGAAGCTGGCGTTGGCGCGCGGGGGCCTGCACGGCCGGCGAAGTGCGAAGCTCTGTCGATGTCATGGCGGTCATTCGGCGATTCAGTTCGGGGAGGTCTCCGACAGCAGCGCCCGGTAGAGCGTGCTCTCGTCCAGTTGCCGTGCGTCGAACTGCGAGACGAGCCGGCCTTTCTTCATCAGCAGGATGCGGTCGCAGTTCTGCAGCAGTTCGGGCAGGTCGTCGCTGACCAGGATCACCGACAGCCCCTCCTCGGCCAGGCGCTGGACGAGGCGATAGATGATGTCCTTCGAGCCCACGTCGACGCCCACGGTCGGGCCGTGCAGGATCAACAGGCGCGGCTTGATGGTGAGCCAGCGCCCGATGAGCACGCGCTGCTGGTTGCCGCCGGACAAGGACTGCACGGGGCGCAGGACATCGGGCGTGGCGATCTGCAGGTCGCGCACGATGGTTTCGGCCAGCGCCTGGCCGCGCTGCGGCTCCAGCAGCCCCAGGCGGCCTCGCAACTTCGAGATCACGACCGAGACGACGTTTTCCTGGATGGACTTGTCGAGGAACAGGCCTTCGCCGAGCCTGTCTTCGGGCACGTAGCCGATGCCCAGAGCGATCGCATCGCCGGGTTGCTGCAGCACCACGACCTCGCCGTCGAGCGCGATCGAGCCGGAGTCCGCCGGCGCCACGCCGGCCAGCGCATGCGCGAGTTCATTGCGCCCCGAGTCGAGCAGGCCCGTCACGCCGAGGATCTCGCCGCGACCGAGCACGAAGTCGACGTCTGAAAACGCACCGCGCCGGCCGAGCCCCCGGACCTTCAGCAACTCCGGCCCGTTGGCAGGCGTCGTCCTGTATCGCTGGGTCGCGATGTCGCGGCCTGTCATGAGGCGTGCCAGCTCCGCCTTGTCGAAGCCGGCGATGGGCCCCTGCGCCACCTTCTGTCCGTCACGGAACACGATGACCTCGCCGCCGATGGCATAGCACTCGTCGAGCTTGTGACTCACGAAGAGCACCGCCACGCCGTTCGACTGCAGTTTGCGCACCACGGCGATCAGGTTGTCGACCTCGCGCTTCGTGAGCGCCGTGGTCGGCTCGTCCATGATCACCATGCGCGCGTTCGTGGCAATGGCGCGGGCAATGGCGATCAGTTGCCGGGTCGCGATCGGCAGCGACTCCACCAGCGCACGCTGGAAGCCGGCGGCGTCGGGAAGGCCCACCATGGCGAGTGCGCGGGCGGCTGTCTGCGCCAGCTTGCGCCGATCCAGCCCGCGCGAGAGCCGCCCCCGGTTCGCAACGAGCTGCTCCGTCAGCCCGATGTTCTCGGCAACGCTCAGGTTCGGCAGGAGCGAGAGGTCCTGATAGACCGTCTCGATGCCGGCCGTGAGCGAGTCCAGGGACGACAGCGCGGCGAAGCGCACGCCGTTGATGCGAAGCTCGCCTTCATCGGGAGGCTGCACGCCCGAGATGATCTTGATCAGCGTGCTCTTGCCGCACCCGTTCTCGCCCAGCAGGTGATAGACCTCGCCGGGCCGGATCGTCAGCGAGACGCCCCGCAGCGCATGCACGCCGGCGAAGCGCTTGTGAACGCCCACGACCTCCAGGAATGCGCCGACGGCGGCCGAGCCCGCTCGGCCTTCGACTTCATGTTCGCTCGCGGACGCGCGCGTTTCTTCTGCAAACTCGGTGGACGCCATGCTTGTGGTCTCGTTCAGATGCGCTCGAGCCGGACGGCCTCAGAACGGGTATTGCTTGTAGTTGCTCTTGTCGACGTCGACCCAGGCCTGGCCGCGAACGATCACGCCGCGTCCCGGTCCCTTGGAAACCAGCACCTTCTCGTAGCCCTTGACGCCCAGGTTCATGCCGGTTTCGGGGCTCTTGCCGTCCAGCAGCAGCTTGGCCATCTTGTTCATGACGATGCCCGCATCCTTCGGATCCCAGAACGAGATGCCGGTGATGGCGCCCGACTCCAGCAGCTTGGCGGCTTCGCCGGGCAGGCCGGTTCCGAAGACGCAGACCTTGCCCTGCTTGCCCGCCTCTTCCACCGCGCGGCCGATGCCCAGGACGTCGAGGGACGAGGAGCCCTGGAAGCCCTTGATGTCCGGATACTTGCGCAACAGCTCCTTGGTTTTTTCATAGGCCTTGGTCGCGTCGTTGAACGACTCGTTCTTGGCGGCGACGAGCTGCAGGCCCGCATATTTCTTCGACGCATTCGCCGCGCCGGCATCGGCCCACTGCACATGCGACTGGCTGCCCAGCGACCCGACGAAGGAGGTCCACTTGCCGCTCTTGTTCATGCACTCCGCCATGCGGTCGTTCAGGCGCGCGCCGTAGTCGACGTTGTCGAAAGCCTCGATGTCGATCTGCGTGTTCTTCTGGTTGTCGGCCTCGTGGGTCACCACCTTGATGCCTTTGTCGATCGCCCGCTTGAGCACCGGTTCGAGCGTCGGCGGGTCGAAGGGAACGACCGCGATGGCGCTGACGTTCTTGGCCACGAGGTCTTCGATCACGCGCAGTTGCTGCGCCGCGTCCGCCTGACCGGGGCCTGTCTGGAAAGTCTTGATGCCGGCGTTGTCGGTGCCGAACGCCTTGACGCCATCTTCCATGCGGTTGAACCAGCTGATGCCGGTGATCTTCACCACGGTGGCGATGACCTGCTCTTTGCCTTGCGCATGGATTGCGCCCACGGCGGTGGCCGCCGCGGCGGCGATCAAAGCGCACGGGATCAGTTTTCTGGTGTTTTTCATCTTGGCTGTCTCCTTGAAAAATCGCCCTTCGACACATGCGCCCGACGCAAGAAGGGAATTGCGCCGGGGCCTTCGGGAAGTGAATGAATGAATGAATGGATGACTTGGCGCGGTGCTCAACCCCGGCGCGGCAGCCAGCGCTTGAACTCGACGCGTGAGGAGGCCAGGAACAGCAGCAGCATCAGTCCCCAGGCACAGTCGCGGAAAAAGCTGGAAATGCCCACCAGGTTGAAAGCGCTCGAGAGAACCTGCAAGGCCGTGGCGGAGAAGAAAAGGCAGGTCATGCGGCCGTATCCGCCGGAGGGCCTGACGCCGGCCATCACGGCGATCAGGATGGTGATGAGCAGGTACGAGCCGCCGTAGTCCCACTTCACGCTCGCGGTGCGCGATGCGATGAGCACGCCGGCCAGCGCGGCCAGCGCGCCGCTCAGGACGTAGGTCGTGAGCAGGACCCTGGTCGGCGAGATGCCCGTGAAGCGCGCCGCCTTCGGATTCGTGCCCATCAGGTAGAGCCGCACGCCGTAGGCGCTGCGGCCGAGGACCAGGCCCAGCAGCAGCGTGGCCAGGAAGAAGATGACGAAGGCAATGGGAATGCCCAGCACCATGTCGTTGCCGATGGCCGACAGCGGCTCCACGTAGCCCAGCCGCACGGCGGAGCCGTTGGTGAGGACGACCGCGATGCCGGTGAACACCAGTTGCGTACCCAGCGTTGCCAGGATCGGCGTGAGCCCCAGGCGTGCGATGAGCAAGCCGTTGACCGCGCCGCCCACGACGCCCGTGACCAGGGCCACGGCGGCGAAGAGCACGGTGAAAAGGGCCGGCGCATCGTCGGGAGACACCAGCTGCGGCGCAACCAGCGCGCCCACCACGCCGGCCAGGTTGGCCATGGCGGCGCCGGACAGGTCGATGCCGCCGTTGCCGGAAATCATGGTGAGCATCACGCCGATGGCGAGCAACCCGATTTCGGGCAGCTGGCTTGCCATCGACTGGAGGTTGTCGGCGCTGGCGAACTGCCCGCGGGACCAGGCGGTCGCGACAACGATCACCAGCAGATTCACCAGCAGCAGGAACGACAGTTGCGGGTCACGAGGAAGGCCGAGCTTCATGATCTGGCGATGGCGCGGGGAGCGGGAACTGCCGCGTCACAAGAAGAGGTTTGAATGTTTTGCACAATCGATTGTGCAGAGAGACGCAATCCTAGGCAGACAGGCGTCGAAGAACCATCAGGGTTTACCTCAAGGGCATGCGGCCCAATCCATCGGGCCGCCGCGCGCTCCTCACGCTTTCGCCGCACGGCCTCCTAGGCGCCGTTGTGCCTCCATGCCCCTGGTGACACGCCGTACTCGCGCTTGAATGCGCGGTTGAAGGCGGCTTCCGACTCGTAGCCGACACCCTCGGCAATGCGCGCCAGGTTGCACTGGTCCTTTCGCAGCATGCCGGCGGCCAGGATCATGCGCCAGCGCGCCAGGTAGTGCATGGGCGGCGCGCCCACCAGTTCGGTGAAGCGGTCCGCGAGCACGCTGCGCGAGATGTGGGTTTCCTGCGCCAGTGCGTCGACCGTCCAGTTGCGCGCGGGCTCGGCATGCATCAGCGCCAGGCAGCGGCTCACGTGGGGGTCGCGCAGGCCGGCCAGCCAGCCGGGGCTGTTGGCGGGCATGGACTCGATGTAGCCGCGCAGCACTTCGGCGAACAGCACTTCCGCCACCTTGGCGGCGACCATCTCCGAACCGGGCGTATGCGAAGCCGCATCGCCCAGCACGAAGTCGATGGACTGCTCGATCCACGGGCCCGCCGGCCTGCTGCGCAGCGGCGTGGTGAACAGGCGCGGAATGTTCGCCATGACGGGGTTGGGCGCGTCGCCCTCGTACGCGAACCAGCTGCACACGAGCAATGTGCGCTCGCCATTGCCGCCATAGCGCACACGCTCCAGCTCGGGCGCCCGCGGACTCACCACATGCGCCATGTCCACTGCCGCATGCTGCAGGCCGCTGCCCAGCACATGAGAGTCGCCATGCGGCGCGGCGATGACTTCGCCGGCATGTGCCCGGATCGGCGCCCCGCCTTCGACCTGGGCCCAGCATTCGCCTTGCAGCACCAGGTGGCAGATGGCCAGGCGCTGCGCACCGGGCCTGAGCAACTGCGCGATGTCCGTACCCTTGGGTACCTTGAAACACCAGGGTGCATACATGTCCCCGTTCAGGAACAGCGCGCCCTCCAGGCGGATGGTCCGCAGCACGTCAGACAAGACATCCATGGTCACCTCCCGGCAAGCGAGGGCGGGGTTTCGGTCAACAAGTCCGGCGAAGCGGGCAATACGGAACGGCTTCGCGTCGGCACCATAGGCACTGGTCACCTTCGACCGATTCTAGGCAGTAGACAGGAGTACCGATATGCCCAAATTCGTCATCGAGCGAGACATCCCAGGCGCCGGCAAGCTGACCCCGTCGGACCTGAAATCCATCTCGCAAAAGTCCTGCGGTGTGCTCAGCAGCATGGGCACCGACATCCAGTGGATCCACAGCTACGTGACCGACGACCGCGTCTATTGCGTCTACCAGGCCACCGACGAGGCCCTGGTGCGCCGGCACGCGGAGCTCGGCGGCTTTCCGGCCAATCGCGTGGACCGGGTCTACAGCGTGATCGACCCGGCCACGGCCGAGTGAGGCGAGCGGATCTTTTCGGTCAGTTCTGCCGCCAGGGCAGACGCCCCCGACGCCAACCAAGCCCACGGCACGCCGTGGGCTTCCTGTTTTCGGCTCACCATGAGTGCCGCGCGATCGACGGTGCTTGAACAATGCATGAGACAAGCCGGCATTCCACACTTGCCGAATGTCGCCTTATTAGCAACAATCGTCGCCTAATGAGCAACGACTCTTCCTTGATGGACCTGCTGTTTCCCGCCGCGCGCCAACGCACGCTGGCGGTGCTGTTGCTGCAGCCACAGTCGAGCTTCCACCTGCGGGAACTTGCGCGCCTGACCGCCAGCCATGCGGGCACGCTGGCGCGAGAGGTAGATAAGCTGGCGCGCACAGGCCTGCTGGTACGCAGCGAACAAGGCAACCAGGTGCGCTACGGCGCCAACACAAGCCATCCTCTGTTCGATGATCTGGCGGCGCTGTTTCGCAAGACGCACGGCGTGGTGCCTGCCGTGCGCGATGCGCTGGCGCCTCTGGATGCGCAAATCGGGTTGGCGCTGGTCTTCGGCTCCATCGCGCGTGGCACACCCTCGCCGGGCAGCGACGTGGACTTGCTGGTGCTGGGCAGCGTGGATTTCATGGCGCTGGCACAGGCAGTGTTCCCTCTGCATGCGGCGCTGGGCCGCGAGGTGAACACGGTGCTCTACACGCCCGAAGAATTTGCGCAGCGCGCGCGCAGCGGCGATGCATTCGCACGCGACATACTGGCCAAGCCAAAGCTGTTCGTGAAGGGAGGAGCCGATGAGCTTGCTGAACTTGCTGGCAATCGGGCGACTGCAGCCCCATCAGCCTGATGCAGCGGGCATCGCCAAATTGCTTCAGGCGGCGCGGCGAAATCTGGCCGACGCGCATGTGGCACAGGTGAGCGCCGACAACCGATTCGATGCGGCCTACAAATCCATCATGCAATGCGCGATGCTGGGTTTGTGGGCCAACGGCTACCGCACGTCCACCAGCCAGCCGGGCCACCACCAGACGGCCATCCAGAGCCTCGGCCTGACGATGGCGGTGGCACAGCCGGAGATCATCGTGCTCGATGCGCTGCGCCGGCAACGCAACGTGAGCGACTACGAAGGTGACCCGGTTTCCACCGCCACGCTGCAGGCCTGTATCGCCCAGGCCGCACAGCTGCTGACCCATGCCGAGAACTGGCTCCGCGCCCATCGCCCGGATCTTCTGACCCCGCCATGAAGAGAGCGCCATCGAGCAGCGGCGCCACACGGTCTTCTGCATCGTAGCGAGGGCAGGCTACTCAGCTCTGCTTCCACGGCAACCCGCGCTTGCGCCATCCGCCGATCAACCCACGGTGGCCGTTCTCGTCCGGGTTGCCTTCAAAGCCTTCGAGGATGTTGTAGGCCTCGACCCCCAGCTCGGTCGCCCGCTTGGCAGCCGCCACCGAGCGCACCCCGCTGCGGCACAGCAGCACGACCTTCTTGCCGCCTTCACCGGCCGCGCGCACGCCCGCGTCGAAGGCCGGGTTCATCGCCATGCCCGGCCACTGCTTCCACGCCAGCGGCACGGCGCCCGGCACATAGCCGACCCATTCGCGCTCGGCGTCGGTGCGCACGTCGACCATCACGGCTTCGCCGCTGGTCATCCACTGGGCGGCCTGCTCGGGCGTCACGTCGCCGGCGTAGCCCTTGTTCGCCACGGATTCAGTCATCTCTTTGTTTCCTTGCAGTACGGGTTTTCAACTAGCGGGATTTTTCACCGCTTCGTGAAAACCCTGTTTGTCGCGTGTTCCCTCGCGCCAAATGATGGCGGCTTGGGCCTGTCAAACCATAACTCCAAGACGGCGGCCTGGGTTTTCCCAGTCAGAACAGCCAATTGGAGAGAGACAAATGACAGACAGCAAACTGCCCCGCCGCCGCGGGCTGCTCAAGGGCGCCGCCGTGGCCGCCGGCGCCATGTCGGTGCCGATGGTCAGCATGGCCCAGACCACGTCCTTGCGCTTCCAGAGCACCTGGCCCGCCAAGGACATCTTCCACGAGTACGCGCAGGACTACGCCAAGAAGGTCAATGACATGGCGGGCAACCGCCTGAAGATCGAGGTGCTGCCCGCCGGCTCGGTGGTGCCCGCCTTTCAGCTGCTCGACGCGGTGGCCAAGGGCACGCTCGACGGCGGCCACGGCGTGGTCGCGTACTGGTACGGCAAGAACTCGGCGCTTGCGCTGTGGGGGTCGGGCCCGGGCTACGGCATGGACGCCAACATGATCCTGGCCTGGCACACCTACGGCGGCGGCAAGGCGCTGATGGACGAGATCTACAAGAGCCTGAACCTGGACGTCGCCTCCTACCTCTACGGCCCCATGCCCACGCAGCCGCTGGGCTGGTTCAAGAAGCCGGTGGCCAAGGCCGAGGACATGAAGGGCCTGAAGTTCCGCACCGTGGGCCTGGCGGTCGACGTATTCACCGACATGGGCGCGGCCGTGAACCCGCTGCCCGGCGGCGAGATCGTGCCCGCGCTGGACCGCGGGCTGATCGACGCGGCCGAGTTCAACAACGCCTCCAGCGACCGCGTGCTGGGCTTTCCCGACGTGGCCAAGAACTGCATGCTGCAGAGCTTCCACCAGAGCGGCGAGCAGTTCGAGGTGCTGTTCAACGGCGGCAAGCTCAAGTCGCTGCCGCCCGAGCTCAAGTCGATCATCGAGTACGCCACGCAGGCGGCCAGTGCCGACATGAGCTGGAAGGCCATCGACCGCAACTCCAAGGACTATGAAGAGCTGAAGAAGAGCGGCATCAAGTTCTACAAGACGCCCGACGCCGTGCTGCGCGCGCAGCTCGCCTCGTGGGACAAGACCATCGCCAAGAAGTCGGCCGAGAACCCGATGTTCAAGAAGGTGCTCGACTCGCAGCGTGCCTTCGCCGAGCGCGCGGGCCAGTGGCAGAACGACTATTCGGTCGATTTCAAGATGGCCTACAACCACTACTTCGGACGGCAGGCCAAGAAGACCTGATGCGCGTCACGTGACGCAAGGGCGCCCGCGCGGCGCCCTCTTTTTTCATGCCTGCACGCAAGCAAGCCGCGCCCGATGGCCGCGGCGAGGAGTTCGTTCCGATGCAATCCTTTCTCCTGGCGGTCGACCGGTTCTCCACCTGGATCGGCAAGACCTTCGCCTGGTGCGCCCTGCTGCTCACACTGCTGATCAGCTGGGAAGTGTTCTCGCGCTACGCGCTCAACAACCCGCACGCCTGGGTGCTGGACGCGCAGATCATGCTGTACGGCGCCATGTTCATGACCGCCGGCGCGTACACGCTCTCCAAGAACGGCCATGTGCGCGGCGACGTGCTCTACGGCTTCTTCCGCCCGCGCACGCAGGCCATCGTCGACCTGGTGCTGTACATCGTGTTCTTCCTGCCGGGCATCGTCGCGCTCACCTGGGCGGGCTGGGTCTATGCGGGCGAGTCGCTGGCCATTCGCGAGCAGACCTTCTCGGCCGAGCCGCTGCCGCTGTACCCGTTCAAGTTCATCATTCCGCTCGCGGGCTTCACGCTGCTGCTGCAGGGCATGGCCGAGATCATCCGCTGCGTGCAGTGCATCCAGCGCGGCGCATGGCCGTCGCGCGAGCAGGACGTGGAAGAGGTCGACGTCGCAAAGCTCAAGGAAATGGTGCACGTGAAGGACGAGGACATCGCCGCGCTCGACCGCGTGGTGGTGGCGCCGGCCGCGCACCCGGCCGGCGGAGGCGCGCGATGATCCGCCGCGAACTCTGGTTCGGCCTGTCGTTCATGGCGCTGATCGTGATCGGCGCGGGCTCGGTGCTGGCAAGCGCCGAGACCATCACCAACGGCCACCTCGGGCTGCTGATGCTGTCGCTCGTGGTGGTGGCCATCATGCTGGGCTTTCCCACGGCGTTCACGCTGATGGGCATGGGCATGATCTTCACGTGGCTGGCCTACGACCGCGACTGGCACCGCACGCTCGACCTGATGGTGCAGTCGGCCTTCAAGACCATGGCCAACGACGTGCTCATCGCGGTGCCGCTGTTCGTGTTCATGGGCTACCTGGTGGAGCGCGCGAACCTCATCGAGTCGCTGTTCAAGAGCCTGCACCTGGCGCTGGCGCGGCTGCCGGGCGCGCTGGCCGTGGCCACGCTGGTCACGTGCACCATCTTCGCGACGGCCACCGGCATCGTGGGCGCGGTGGTCACGCTGATGGGCCTGCTGGCGCTGCCGGCCATGCTGCGCGGCGGCTACAGCGTGCCGCTGGCCGCGGGCGCCATCACGGCGGGCGGCTGCCTGGGCATCCTGATCCCGCCGTCGGTGCTGCTGATCGTCTACGGCGCGACGGCGGGCGTGTCGGTGGTGCAGCTGTATGCGGGCGCGTTCTTTCCGGGGCTGATGCTTGCGTCGCTCTATGTGCTGTATGTGATCCTCATCGCGTGGCTCAAGCCGCAGTGGGCGCCGCCGCTGTCGCAGGCCGAGCGCGTGGTGCCGCTGCCGCCGCTGTCGCAGCGGCTGGCCGACAGCCCCGCAGCGCACGCGCTGGTCGGGCTGCTGAAGGGGCGGCGCAATGCCGACGTGCCGTTCTCGCATGTGCTCAAGCAACTGGGCATCGTCGCGATGCCCGGCGTGATCTTCCTGCTGCTCGCGGTCTTCAGCTACAAGGCCGTGACGACAGTCGAGGCGCAGGCGCGCTACGACATCGAGGAGATCGGCGCCGTGCGCAGCGCGGCACCCAGCGCGGGCGGTCTGCAGGAGCCGCCGAGCGAGGGTGGGCTGCAGGAGCCACCGCGTGAAGACAGCCTGCAGGAGCCTCCCGGCGAGGAACAGGCACCCGCGCCCGCCGCGTCCGCGGCGCCGCTGGCCGAACCGCCCGAAGCCGCGCCGGGCATCACCGAGACAAACGAAGCCGCCGCCACCGAGCGCCCCGCGCCCACCTGGTGGTGGGTCACCTTCGCGATCTTCGGCGCCATGGTCACGCTGTTCTATCTGTTCCTGAGCTTCGCGCGGCTCGAGATCTTCAAGATGCTGCTGGCGTCGTTCTTTCCGCTGGTGCTGCTGATCATGTCGGTGCTGGGCTCGATCGTGCTGGGCCTGGCCACGCCGACCGAAGCCGCGGCCATGGGCGCGCTCGGCGGCATGCTGCTGGCGGCGGCCTACCGGCGGCTGAACCTCACGGTGCTGAAGGAGTCGGTGTTCCTCACGGCCAAGACCTCGGCCATGGTGTGCTGGCTGTTCGTGGGCTCGGCCATTTTCTCGGCCGCGTTCGCGCTGCTGGGCGGACAGGCGCTGGTGGAAGAGTGGGTGCTCGGCATGAACCTCACGAAGGTGGAGTTCCTGATCCTGAGCCAGGTCATCATCTTCCTGCTGGGCTGGCCGCTGGAGTGGACCGAGATCATCGTGATCTTCATGCCCATCTTCATTCCGCTGCTCGACAACTTCGGCGTCGACCCGCTGTTCTTCGGGCTGCTGGTGGCGCTGAACCTGCAGACGGCGTTCCTGTCGCCACCGGTGGCCATGGCCGCCTTCTACCTGAAGGGCGTGAGCCCGCCGCACGTGACGCTGAACCAGATCTTCCTGGGCATGCTGCCGTTCATGGGGATCCAGGTGCTGGCGATCGTGCTGCTGTACATGTGGCCGCAGATCGGGTTGTGGCTGCCGCAGTTGCTGTACAAGTAGCAGGAAGGCCGCAGGAAGCGGCGGGCGCTGAACTCAGCGCCGCCGCTCCACATACGGCCGCGCCTGCAGCAGCACGATCTTGTCTCCCACCGTCGCCCACTCGATGTCCTGATCGACCGCGTTGAAGGTGCGCTTCACGGCCGCGCCCACGTTCGCGAGCCGCACCACGAGCTCATCGGTCAGCACGTTGCGCCCGGCCTCCACCGGCACCTCCTTCACCCCGCCCTCCTTGTCGAGCTGCAGCGAGGTTTCCTCGGCCGAGCGGCTCAGCACCTGGATGGCCTTCGACCAGCTCGAATACATCACCTGCTCGGCCACGCGCTGCCCCTCGACCACGCGGATGCCGATGCCGCGCTTGGCCGAGATGTACGTGACGTGCGGATGGCCCGCGTCGAAGGGGTCGCGCGTGATCATCACGCCGGCGTTGGTCGAGTCGATGGCGGTCTGCACGAACACGCCCATCAGCACCGACTCGGCACCGAAGCCCGCGGCGCTGCGCGCTTCCCAGGCCTCGGGGTTGAACACCGAGGCCCAGACCTTCTTCACCGCGACCTCGAGCGCGTCGCCGGTCTTGACGTTGGGCACGGTGGTGTAGAGCCCCGCGCCGCTGAAGCCGGGCAGGTCTTCGGAGTTCGACGAGCTGCGCACGAACACGCCGCCCCCGCCCAGTTGCGACTGCCATGCGGCGCGCCATGAAGCGGCGGTGGATGCATCGACCGGCCATTGCACGATCTCGTCGCGCAGTTGCGCCAGCGCCTTCTGCCGCAGCTTCGGATCGCTCGCGAAGCCGGGCTGCTGCTGCATGCGCGCGATGCGATCGGCCAGGCCGTTGGCGCGCATGAAGCGGTCGTAGTGCGCGAACGGCACGCAGAAGCCGTCGGGCACCGACGTGCCCGGAATGCGCGCGGCCTGCATCGCGCCCAGGTTCGCGGCCTTGGTGCCGCACTGCGCGCTATTGCGCGCGCGCAGCGACACCAGCGGCAGCAACCTGGCTTCGCGCAGGTCGGGCTTGATGGCACGCGCGCCGCCGGGCACCGCGCCGGCGGCTGCTGTGCGCACGGCGCGCGGCGGCAGCGCAGCGATTTCGTCGGCCGCAAGGCGCCGCACCTGGTAGCCCGAGGCCGCGACCTTCAGCGCCACCCACTGGCCCGCGTGCTCCTTCAGCACGGCGGCGGCGTCGCGCACGTAGGCGTTCGGAATGCCCCAGCCCTTGGCCAGCAGGTTGACGTGCGACAGCGCGGTCGACGGCCGCTCGGTCAGCACGCCCGCCACCGGCGGCAGGCTGATCGGCACCTGGCGCAGCACGGCGATGTCGTCGGGCAGCAGCGCGTTGATGCCCGACTCGTCGTCCACGATGCGCACGCGGCCGGTGGCGGTGCCCAGGTTCATCGGCAAAAAGGGCTGCTCGCGGATCAGCGCTTCCTGGCTCACGTAGTCGATGCCGGTTTCCTTGGCGATGCGTTCGTGCAGCGTGGAGTTGGTCTTGAACTTCACGGGCGCGAAGAAGCTGGCCTTCACTTGCGCGTCGGCCTGCCGCAGCAGCGGCGCGGTGAGCTGGTCGCCCTCCCAGAACTCGTAGGTGAAGGTGCCGATGTTCTGCTGCCAGCTCAGCGTGCCGAACAGGAAGCGGCGGTCGGGCACGAGGTAGTTGCGGTCGATCTCGCGCTTGATGGTGTTCGGCACGAGCCGCGTGTCGCGCAGGAAGCGCACGTGCAGCTGGTAGCGCGGCGTGTCGATGTAGTACATGCGCGCCGGCTTCGCCTTCAGGTCGACGGCGAACAGCACGTGGGCCAGCTGCATCGGCGTGCCGGCGTCGTAGACGCGCGCCAGCGTGTCGAAGTCGCCCTGGCTGCGCAGCGCCGGCAGCGACGACGGCACGGCCGGGCGCGGCACCAGCTGCGCGGCCGGGCCTCGGGTTGCGGCTGGTTCTGCTGCTGGTAGTAGGAAGGCTTGCGCGCCAGCTGGGCCTGGGCGGACGGTGTCCCCGCGGCCACCAAGGACAGCGCCAGCGCCGTCATCCAGGCTGTACGCTCCCGCGTTCTGCTTGTGTTGTGAAAACGCATTTCTCCCACCGGGCATGCGTTGTCTTTGTTCTTCATACCTGTTCCCTCGTTAACAGCTGGTTGCCGATTGCACGCGCGCTTCACCAAGCTGGGGTGCGGCGCTGACAGCGACAGCGGATTCTCGCGCGTTACAACGCCATCGCTTCGTCCATCCGGGGATCAGAGGAATCACATGAACCGCACACGCCTTCCGGCCTTTCACGTCCGCTGCGCCGCTGGCTGCTCGGCCTGGCGCTGCTGGGCGCGGGCTTGGCGGCCAGCGCCCAGCAAGGGCCGCCGCCCGCCATCGCGCGCCTGAACCTGCAGCAGGGCACGGTGAACGTCTCGCCCGCCGGCCAGGACGGCTGGTACGCCGCCCGGCCCGACCGCGCGCTTGCCGTCGGCGACCGGCTCTGGACCGGCGACAACGCGCGCGCGAAGTGAACATCGGCCCGGCCCTGCTGCGGCTCGACGGCGACGCGCGGGTGGATTTCACCGGGGTCGACGAAGACTTCGTGCACCTCACCGTGAACCGGGGCGACCTGCAGCTGCGCGTGCGCGGCGGGCTCGCGGGCCAGCGCCTGAAGATCCATACCGGCAACCTGTACCTGGTGATCGGGGCACCGGGCGACTACCGCATCGCCGCCGAGCCGAGCACCACCTGGGTGGCGGTGGCCGCGGGCAACCTCACGCTCTATGGCGACAGCGGCCGCATCTCGCAACTGCTGACCGAACGCCAGCAGACCACGGTCTCGGGGCGCAACCTCACGACGGTGCGAACCACGCGCTCGCAGGACAGCAGCTTCGACGCCTGGGTGGCCGAGCGCAACCGGCTCGACGACCGGGCGGGGTCCGCGCGCTTCGGCCGGCCGACGCCGCTGGTGCCGGCCCTCGTCTCGCGGCAGCCGCAGGTCCAGTACTCGCCGGAGCTGCAGGCGCAGCAGGAGCAGCTGCTGGAGCAGCAGCGCGCGACCCAGGCCGTGCGCCAGCAGATCGAGTGGCAGCAACAGCAGCAGTGGCGCCAACAGGAGGAGCAGCGCCAGCAAGACGAATGGCGGCAGCAGGAAGACTGGCGCCAGCAGCGCGAGTGGCAGCAGCAACAGCAGCAGCGGCGCGACTGGCGCCAGCGCGCCGAGCAGGACCGCTGGCAGCAACAGCAGCAACAACAGCAGATGCAGCTGCAACTCCAGCAGCAGCAACAGCAGGCCCTGCGCCAGCAGCAGGAGATGCAGCTGCGCGCTGCGCAAGCGCAGGCGCTGCAGCAACAGCAACTGCTCCAACAGCAGCAGCGCGCGGCCCAGCAGGCGGCGCAGGTCCAGCAACAACAGCTGCAGCTTCGCCAGCAGCAGGAACTGCAGTTGCGCGCCCTGCAGATGCAGCAGCAGGTGCAGCTCCAGCAGGCGGCGCAGCAGAACGCGGTGCGTCAGGCGCAGGAAGCGCAACTGCGCGCGATGCAGCAACAGCAGCAGCAAGGCGCTTCGCCGGCGCAGCAGCAAGAAGACCTGAGGCGCCTCTGGACCTCGCCGAGCTCGTCGACCCCGCCCTGAGGCTCAGCCGCGCGGCGCGGCCTCGCCCGACTGCCCGCACTGGGCACAGAACCGCGCGCCGGCCTGCATCGCGGTGCCGCACTGGCGGCAGGCGGGCGGCGCCATCGCGCCGCCGCATTGCTGGCAGAAGCGCGCGCCCGGTGCGTTGACGGTGCGGCATGCGGGGCAGGCATTGCCTCCCCCTGGCGGCATGCCGCTGCCGTTCCCGTGGCCGCCTCGCGAGCCGTGATGGCCGCCGCCATTGCCGCCGCCGTGCCGCGACCCGCCGTGGCCCCGAAAAGTCTTTCCAGCATGCCCATGTGTCTCTCCCTGACAACCGGCCCTCGGCAGCGTCGCCGGTGGCGATGAACTTCCGCGTGGCCTGATGCGGACAGTGGAATCCCTGAAGCAGCTTCAGGGTCAAGCGTTGCCGCCAAGGCCCTTCGGCGGCGCTGTGTACCGGCCGCGGTTTTTCTAAGCCCCGCCGAAAGCGCCGCCTTCGGCCCGCCGCTACAGTCGGCGGCCAAGGAGCCTTTCATGCGCACATTCGATTTCGATCTCTTTGTCATCGGCGGCGGCAGCGGGGGCGTGCGCGCCGCGCGCATGGCGGCGCAAACCGGTGCTCGCGTCGGCCTGGCCGAGGCCGCCGAACTGGGCGGCACCTGCGTCAACGTGGGCTGCATCCCGAAGAAGCTCTACAGCTACGCCGCCGCTACGCCGAAGCCTTCGAGGAGGCCGCGGGCTACGGCTGGAAATTGCCGGAAGCACCGCGGTTCGACTGGGCCCACCTCAAGTCGCAGCGCGCCAAGGAAATCAGCCGGCTCAACGGCATCTACGGCTCGCTGCTGAAGAACTCGGGCGTGACGCTCGTCACCGGCTGGGCCCAGCTGGTCGACGCCCACACGGTCGAGATCGACGGCAAGCGCCACACCGCGCGTCACCTGCTGGTGGCCACCGGCGGCACGCCCTTCGTGCCCGACATTCCGGGCCGCGAGCACATCGTGAGTTCCGACGCGATGTTCGACCTCGACCCGTTCCCCAAGCGCCTGCTGGTGGTGGGCGGCGGCTACATCGCCTGCGAGTTCGCGTCGATCTTCAACGGCCTCGGCGCCAAGGTGACGCAGCTGCACCGCCGCGCGCACCTGCTCACCGGCTTCGACGACGACGTGCGCCAGTTCCTCGCGAAGGAGATGGACAAGGCCGGCGTCGACCTGCGGCTCAACTGCGAGGCCGCCTCGGTCACGCGCGGCCCGCACGGCCTGACGGTCACGCTGGCGCGCGGCCAGCAGATCGAGGTCGACACGGTGCTGTTCGCCACCGGCCGCGTGCCCAACACGCAAGGGCTCGGCCTCGAAGCGGCGGGCGTGAAGCTCGACGAACGCGGCGCGATCGCGGTCGATGCGCACTACCGCAGCTCGGCGCCGTCGATCTACGCGGTGGGCGACGTCTCCACGCGCGTGCCGCTCACGCCGGTGGCGCTGGCCGAGGCGATGGTGGTGGTCGACGAGCTGTTCGGCAAGGGCAAGCGCCGGCTCGACTACGAATTCATTCCCACGGCCGTGTTCACGCACCCGAACATCGGCACCTGCGGCTACTCGGAGCTCGACGCACGCGCCAAGTTCGGCGAAGTGACGGTGTTCTCCAGCGAGTTCAAGTCGCTGCGCCACACGCTGTCGGGCAGCACCGAGCGCACCTTCATGAAGCTGGTGGTCGACAGGGCCTCCGACCGCGTGGTGGGCCTGCACATGGTGGGCGCGGATGCGGGCGAGGTGGTGCAGGGCTTCGCCGTGGCGATGCGCGCGGGCGCGACGAAGGCGATGTTCGACAGCACGGTGGGCATTCACCCGACCGCCGCTGAAGAGTTCGTGACGATGCGCGAGCCGATGCCGGGTTGAGCCCGGCAGTGAAAGCTCAGCGCGATTTGCGCTTGTAGAAGACCTGCGATTTCAGGTTCTGCGCAATCGGCACGACTTCGGCCAGCCAGCCATTCATGAAATCCGCGGTGCAGACGCCTTCGGGCGTCTTGTCGAACAGCTCGCGCGCCACACGCACGCCGGTCTTGGTGCGCTTGTAGCTGCTCGCAAAATCGAGGTACCGGCCACGCTTCGTCAACGACTCCGGCAATTGGTCAAAGCTCACGCCCGGCGCCAGTTCGATGTCATAGATCTCCTCGGTCTTGAACCCCGTGCAGTAGTGACGGCGCGTGACGGCGGCCTGTTCTCCCTTGAATGCAAAACGAGCAACCGACAGCGGCAGGTCGACGACGGGGGCCAACCGAAAGGCCCCGGAAGTGCCTGCCTGAAGATAGTTGTCTATCTCGAAGGTGAACCCGAACGAATACGCGTCGGTCAGGACCTTCGCCTCGGACAGATCGCCGCGATCAAGCTCTCCCTTGCCCTTGAAGCCGGAACCCGACAGCGTGCGCCGCACGAAGTCGCGTACCGCGGTCGCCTGAAGGTCACCCATGAAGGCGCGCCATTGCGCGGCGTGTGCGCCCTTGAGGCTGACCCGCATATCGCCGGTCGCACTGCCGTCGGCGTTGACGCGCAGCCTGGTTCGCACTTGCTGCAGCTTCCCGTCGGCAGGCAAGGGCGGAATTCTTGCGAGTGCCGTGGCCGCGCCCACATGAAGGACGGGCTTGTCATACGAGCCAGTCGGCAGGTAACCGAAGGGAACGTCCTTGGCCGTGGCGTCCAGGTAGATCTTCCAGTCAGGCAGATAGTTGATGACATGGTTCACCATCGACACGACGGGCGTGGCCGGCAGATCGAGTTGGCCGCCTGCATTGATCAGCACCTGTTCGCCCCGGATACCCGCCGCGCGCCACAGCGCCTGCAGCAGCGTCGCGTGATCCTTGCAGTCGCCCATCTTGTTGTCGAGCACCGTGTCGGTGTCTCGCGGCACGACCGCGCCCACGCCGATGCAGTTGCCGCCGTAGGTGATGTTGCGGGACACCCATTCGTAGAGCAGCCGGGCACGCACGAGAGGCTCCGACTGATCGCCCACGATGGATTTCGCCAAGGCAGTCACCCGGTCCGTGGGCTCGGCCTTGGGCAATGCACGGTCGCCATAGGCCTTGGCAATCGACTCGTAGCTCGAGAAGGTGCTCACCATCAGCACCGGGAGTTCCTCGAGACGCCAGATCCCCTCGTCGGCCTCCTCGTACGTCCGCGGGGACGGGTTGCGATAGCTCCATGTGCGCACCTGCAGACCGCCGTCCTCGCTGGCGGCCTCCTCCTTCAGGTTGTGGCTTTCGAACTTCAGGTCGAGTGACTTGGCGAAACGGACCGTGACCCGGGCGTCCTCATAGACGTTGTACGGAGAGAACGACTGAACGACCGAGAAGGCGCCCGGAAAGATGGGCTCCTTGTCCGCGACCCGGTATTTCACGCCGACCGTGTCGCCCACGGCCAGGTCCGGAAACACCACCGACAGGCGCGTGTAGTCGGAGAAGAGTGGCTTCGCCCCGTCGCGTCCGTTGTTGACTTCGGTCTGGTAGTTGGTCGGAGGCGCCACGATGCGCCGCCCATCGGCTTTCAACGTATAGGCCTCCAGAATCTCGCCCTTCTGGATGCTCGTGCTGTACGAGAAGCTCGAGGACTTCAAGGCCTCCAGTGCGCTCGCATGAACGATCTGGGCCGCCGTTGTGTAGGTGGCCGTGGACCGACCATCGGGCGCCACCTCGTAGTCCACATGCCACTGCTTCGAAATGACGTGGGCCTGCTGAGGCTCGGCAGCCTGCACTGCCCCCGCGCCTGCCAGAGCGGCAAGAAGACCCAACACTCCCCACGGCCGCTTGATGGCCTGTTGCATCCGTTCGAACATGAACTCCTCCAGCGCTTCTCTTGTAGAAACGGGGCGAGATGCCCCGTTCATGGCGCCTGCAAGGCGCGTTTCAAAATGATACGAGAAGTCGCGCTCCCAGCCAAAGGCTAACTGCGGGTTCCTTGTTGCTGCTTGCCTTCCAGCAGCTTCACCAGCACGAACAGCACCCGGTTGGCCGGCGTGGGCACGCCCAGCGCCTCGCCGCGCCGCACCACCAGCCCGTTGAGGTGGTCGATCTCGCTGAGCTTGCCGCGCGCCAGGTCCTGCGCGGTCGACGAGTATTGCGCCGGCATGGTCTGCGCAATGGCGCGCAAGGCGGCCTCGGTGTCGCCGACCACCTCGACGCCCTCGGCCTTCGCCACGGCCAGGCATTCGGCCACCACGTCGCGGATCACGTCGGTCACGCCCGTGCCCTGCACCAGCACGCCATACGGCAGCTGCGTGATGGCCGACAGCGCGTTGTAGGCGCAGTTCAAGATGAGCTTGGCCCACAGCGATCCGCGCACGTTGTCCGAGATCTGCGTGGGCACGCCCGCGGCCGCCAGGTGCCGCGCCACTTCTTCGCTGCGGCGCGACGGCGCGATCACCAGCTCGCCGCGTCCGTTGTGCTTCACATGGCCGGGGCCGCTCATGCCGGTCGCCACGTAGACGACGGCCGCGGCCACCTCGTTCGACGGCGGCAGCACGGCGCGCACACGCGTGTCGTTGTCCACGCCGTTCTGCAGCGTGAGCACCAGCGCGTCGGGCGACAGGTGCGGCCTGATCTGCGCGGCGGCCGCTTCGCTGTCGGTCGACTTCACGCAGAACAGCACGAGGTCGGCGCCCCGCACCGCATCGGGCTCGGTGCTCGCGGCCATGCGCACGTGCTCGTCGAAGGCCCGCGTCTCCAGCCGCAGCCCGTTCGCGTTGACGGCCTCCACATGCGAAGGCCGGCCGATCAGCACCACCTCGTGGCCCGCGCGCGCGAGCATCGCCCCGTAATAACAGCCGACCGCGCCGGCGCCCATGACTGCGACTTTCATTGGTTCCAACTCCTTGCGTGTTTGCTTTCGGAAATCATGCCTCGGTCTCCACGCCGCGCGAGGCCACGCCCTCGTCGAGCAGCCATTCGCGAAACGCCACGAAGGCCGGCAGGTCGAGACGGTCGGGTCGGTAGCACAGGTAGTGGCCCTGGTTCACGCTCACGGGCGCGCCGCACGGGCTGACGAGCGCGCCTTCGGCCAGCTCTTCCTGCACCAGCAGCTTGGGCACGAGGCCGATGCCCAGCCCGTTGAGCGCCGCCTGGATCAACGCCGAATACTGCGCGAAGCGCGGCCCCGCCACGGTCTGCACTTCGGGCACGCCATGCTGCGCGGCCCACTGGCGCCATGCGGTGGGCGCGCCTTCGTGATGCAGCAGCGTGTGGCCCAGGATGTCGGTCGGCTGCGCGATGCGGTGCCGCCCCTCGACCAGCGCACGCGCCACGATCAGCACGAACTCGCGCCCCGCGATGTACTCCGACACCACGCCGGGCCAGCCGTCGGGGCCGTAGCGAATGGCGGCGTCCACGCCCGCCGGAATGCCGTCGCTGGGCTCCAGGTGGCGGCTGAAGCTCAGCATCACGTGGCGGCTCTTCTGGCTGAAGGCCGGCAGGCGCGGAATGAGCCACTTGGTCAGGAAGGTGGGCACGCTGGCCAGCGTGAGCAGGCCCGCGCCCGCGTCGCCCGAGCGCGCCTCGAAGGTCGCGGTCTCGATGGCGCGCAGCCCGCCCGAAATCTTCTGCCAGTACACGCGCCCCTGCGGCGTGAGTTGCACGCCGCGCCCGTTCTTCTGCAGCAGCTCGCGGCCCAGGAAGGCCTCGAGCCCCGCGATCTGCTTGCTCACCGCGCTCACGGTGATGCACAGCGCACCGGCCGCGAGCGTGATGCTCTGGTGGCGCGCCACGGCGTCGAAGGCCAGCAGCTCCTGGATGGTGGGACAGTCGCGCTTCATGCATGGCCCCGCTGTGTGAAAGCTGCGTGAAAAACGTTTTCCAATTGCTCAAGTATCGTCATCCAACTTTCACCCATAGGTACGCACGCGATTCCTAGAATTCGGGCATCGCCGCGGAACGCCCGGCGCAGACAGTAGCGCATCCGGAAAGTATGCCGGGTGTTCCTGACACTGGAGACAACCTTGGTTCGCGGCATCTCGCTCATCTACGGCCTGTACCTGCTGCTGCCCATCGCGCTGCTGATGATCGGCAGCCTGGGCGGCAACTGGACCAACACGCTGCTGCCCACGGGCATCACGGGGCAGTGGTATGTCGACCTGTGGCTCGACACCTCGTTCCGCAAGGCCTTCGTGAGCAGCCTGGTGGTGGCCATGTCGGCCTGCGCCATCAACACCGTGCTGGCGCTGCCGCTGGCCTATGCGCTGTACCACGGCGCGCGGCGCGGCGGCAGCCTGGCGGCGCGCATCGTGAGCGCCACGCCGGTGGCGGTGCCGCCCATCACCATGGCCTTCGGCTACATGATCGTGTTCAACACCGACCTGGTGCCCTGGCTGGGCTCGATGCCGCTGCTGATCGCGGCGCACGCCATTCTTACGCTGCCCTACCTCACGAACACGCTGCTGGCCGACCTGCGCCATCTCGACCTGGGCCGGCTCGAGCAGGCGGCGGCCACGCTCGGCGCCTCGGGCTGGCAGCAGTTCACCGGCATCGTGCTGCCGAGCCTGCGCCAGAGCCTGATCAGCGGGCTGGTGATGGTGGCCGCCATTTCGGTGGGCGAGTTCGGCGTGTCGAACCTGCTCACGAGCTTCCAGAACCGCACGTACCCGGTGGTGCTGCTGCAGGCCTTCTACGGCGCCACGGGTTTCGCCTGCGCGGCCACGGTGATCCTTCTCGTGCTGGCGAGCGCGTCGGCGCTTCTTTCTTCCTCCCTGGTGAAGCAACGCGCCTAAGCCCCATGAGCCTCCTCCTCGACAACGTCAGCTACAACTACCCCGGCAGCACGCACGGCCTGCACGACGTGTCGCTCGACGTGCGCACGGGCGAACTGGTCGCGGTGATCGGGCCCAGCGGCTCGGGCAAGTCGACGCTGCTGAAGCTGGTGTCGGGCCTGGAAACGGGCCACACCGGGCGCATCGCGCTCGACGGCGAAGACATGTCGCGCACGCCGGTCCATCAGCGCCACATCGGCATGGTGTTCCAGAGCTACGCGCTGTTCCCGCACCTGAGCGTGCTCGACAACGTGGCCTACGGGCTCAAGCTGCGCAAGGTGGCCACGGCCGAGCGGCGCCAGCGCGCGCAGGACCTGCTCGACATCGTGGGCCTCGGCGACTACGCACAGCGCGCGGTGGCGCAGCTTTCGGGCGGCCAGCAGCAGCGCGTGGCACTGGCGCGCGCACTGGCCATCGACCCGCGCGCGCTGCTGCTCGACGAGCCGCTGTCGGCGCTCGACGCGAGCGTGCGCGGCCATCTGCGCGACCAGATCCGGTCCATCCAGCAGCGCTTCAATGCCACCACGCTGCTGGTCACGCACGACCAGGAAGAAGCGCTGGTGATGGCCGACCGCGTGGCCATGCTCAAGGACGGCCGGCTGCTGCAGATCGCCACGCCGCGCGACATCTACGAGAACCCCGCGAGCCGCGCGGTGGCCGAGTTCGTCGGGCTCTCGACGATCCTGCCGGCCAAGGTGAGCGGCGCCGACCGGCTGGACCTGGGCTTTGCCGAACTGGCCGCGCCCACGGGCCGCCGCGCCTATGGCGCCGAAGTGCACGTGCTGGTGCGCCCCGAACACATCCGCCCCGACCCGCGCCCGACGCGGTGAACCGCCTTGCGGGCCGCACCGGCGCGCAGCGCTACCTGGGCGCGCTCACGCGCTACGACTTCGAGGTGCCGGGGGCGCCCAAGCCCTTCCTGGCCGAGTCGCCCGCGCCGGCCGTGGACGCCATTGCCATCGCGCCCGAGCACCTCCGCTTGCTCGATCACTGACCCTTCACTTTTTCCGCTTCAAGGAGCCACCATGCAACGCAGACATCTGATCCAGGCCGCCGGCGCACTGCCCCTGGCCGCCCTCGCGGCGCGCACCGCCTTCGCCTTCGACGGCCCCGAGCTCTACGCGGGCGAAAAGGCGCTGTACGCCGAGGCGCAGAAAGAAGGCCTGTGCGTGTCCTTCGACACCGGCCCCGAATGGGCCAACTGGAAGTCGCTGTTCGCGGCCTTCAAGAAGCGCTACCCCGAGATCGAGCTGACCTACAACGACATCGGCTCCGCCGCCACCGTGGTCGCGCTCGAAAAGACCAAGCGCCGCCCGCAGGCCGACACCGCCTACTACTTCGCGGCCTCCGGCGTCGACGCGGCGAAGAAGGACGTGGTCGCGCCCTTCAAGCCCGTCAACTTCGACAAGCTGCCGCCGGTGTTCCGCGAGGCCGAGGGCCGCTGGTTCACCATCCACACGCTCAACATCGCGTTCCTGGTCAACAAGAAGCTGGTGAAGAACGTGCCCACGAGCTGGGCCGACCTGCTCAAGCCCGAGTTCAAGAGCACGGTGGTGTATCTCGATCCGCGCTCCACCGGCATCGGCCAGGTGCTGACCTTTGCCGCGGCCTATGCCAACGGCGGCGGCGTCGACAACGTGCAGCCCGGCACCGACTACCTGGGCAAGCTGCACTCGGCCGGCAACGTGCTGCGCGTGGAAGGCACCACGCCGTATGCCAAGTTCCTCAAGGGCGAGATCCCGGTGTGGATCAGCTACGAGAACGACGGCCTCAAGGCCAAGCACGCCGACGGCATGGGCGACGCGGTGGAAGTGGTGATTCCCAAGGAAGCCAGCGTGGCCGCGCCCTACGCCATCAGCCTCGTGAAGAACGGCCCGAACCCGAACGCGGGCAAGCTGTGGCTGAACTTCATCATGAGCGAGGCCGGCCAGTCGCTGTTCGCGCAGGGCTTCGTGCGGCCGGCCGTGCCGGGCACGCCGCTGTCGGCCGACATCGCGGCCAAGATGCCGCCCGCGCCGCAGATCCGTCCGCTCGACGTGGTGAAGGCCTCGGAGCGCAAGGCCGAGGTCGACAAGCTCTGGGCGCAAGCGGCGCTGGGCAAGTGACGCCGAGGCCCGAAGGAACGTGATGCGACGCTTTGGCGCCTGGCCCGCATGGGCCTTCATGGCGCTGTTCTTCGCGGTGCCGCTGGCGGCGCTGCTGCCCGAGGCCTTCGGCGAGGGCGGCAGCGCCTTCGCGCGGCTGTTCGGCAACCCGCTGTTCTTCGGCGCGCTGCGCAACACGCTGGCGCTCGGGCTGGCGGCGGGTGCGGTGTCGGCGCTGGTGGGCACCTGCATCGCGATCGAGCTGGCGCGGCAACCGGCGGCGCGGCGCCAATGGATGATGACCTTGCTGGGCCTGCCGCTGGCCTTCTCGGGGCTGGTGATCGCCTACGGCTTCATCCTGGCCTTCGGCCGCGCGGGCTTCGTGACGCAACTGCTGGCGGGCCTGGGCGCGGACCCGGCCTCCATCGGCAGCTGGATCTACAGCGTGTCGGGCCTGGGCTTTGCCTATGCCTACTACCTGATCCCGCGCGTGGCGCTGTCGCTGTACCCGGTGTTCGCCAACCTCGACCTGCGCCCGGCGCAGGCGGCGCGCACGCTGGGCGCGTCCAAAGCGCGGGCGTTCTGGGACACGGTGGTGCCGGAGGTGTTGCCCTCGGTGCTGTCAAACGCCTGCATGGTGGCGGCGATTGCCATGGGCACCTATGGCACGGCGCTGGCGCTGGTGGGCACGCAGCTGAACATCCTGCCGCTGATGCTGCTGGCGCAGGTGGGCGACGGCGGTTCCGATTTCGCGGTGGCGGCGGCCTTGTCGCTGGTGCTGATGGTGGTGTGTGTGATCGTGATGGGAGTGGGCGATGTCTTTACGCGAAGGCGCGAGCGCGGTGCTGTCGGCGCCGGTCACTGAGGCGCTGACGCGCCTTGCGCAGAAGCAGTGGGGCCCGGCGCGCCATCGACAGCCGGTGGCGATGCTCGGTCCCGGCGACGGCGGCCCGGCCGAGTGCGAGGCCGCCTATGCGGTGGCGCATGCGCTGGCCGGCGCGGGCATGGCGGTGGTCTGCGGCGGGCGCGGCGGCGTGATGGCCGCGGCCTCGCGCGGCGCGGTGGAAGCCGGCGGCATTGCCGTCGGCATCCTGCCGGAGGACGACGACCGCAACGCCAACGAGTGGCTCAGCGTGGCGATCCCCACGGGCATGGGCGAGATGCGCAACGGCATCATCGCGCGCAGCGGGGTGTGCCTGATCGCGATCGGCGGCAACATGGGCACGCTGTCGGAGATGGCGATGGGGCTCAAATGGGGCAAGCCGGTGTTCGTGATGCACGGCGATGTCGAGCTGCCCGGGGCGGTGCAGGCCGTGGATGTGAACGACATGCTGGGCAAGGTGCTGGGTTGTCTGTTGGGTTGAGAGGCTGTTGTCGGGGGCCTTCTTGGCGGGTGCACAGGACACCGGGTACTCCCCTCCGCGAATGTCCCCCGGCCTGCGGCCTCCTCCTTTATTTCGCTACGGGGAGTACCCGATGCCCTATGCACTTGGGCACGCTGCTGGTTCGCGGCCGATCAACCAGTGCGCTGAAAACGCTCACGTCGATGGTGTGCTCTGCGCAGCGAAATAAAGGAGGAGGGGCGCAGCCCCGGGGGACATTCGCGGAGCAGAGCACACCGTCGGCGTGAGCGCACCACGAACAACGGCTCCAAAACAACCACGGCAGGCATAGCACAATGACGGCATGCCCTACATGCCCACTTTTGTCGCTCCCGCCCGCTTCACCGATGCCGCCGCCGCACTCGAACAAGTCAAGGCCATCTACGACGGCGGCCTCGCCCATCTGCGCGAATCGATGCTGCGCTTCGTGGCCGGCGAAGCACTGCCGGGCCGGGTGCGGGCCTGCTACCCCTTCGTGCGGGTGCACACCCACACCGTCTCGCGCCACACGCCGCCGGCCAACGCCGGCCTGAGCTACGGTTTCGTCGCCGGCCCCGGCCGCTACGAGACCACACTCACGCGGCCCGACCTGTTCTCGCGCTACTACCTCGACCAGTTCCGCCTGCTGCTGGAAAACCACCAGGTCGAGCTCGAGGTGGGCACCAGCACGCAGCCCATTCCCATCCACTTCTCGTTCGCCGAGAACGACCACATCGAAGGCACCATGAGCGCCGAGCGCCGCGCCCTCATGCGCGACGTGTTCGACCTGCCCGACCTGGGCGTGATGGACGACGGCATCGCCAACGGCACGTACGAAGCGCGCGACGGCGAGGCGCAGCCGCTGTCGCTGTTCACGGCCGCGCGGGTCGACTACTCGCTGCACCGCTTGCGCCACTACACGGGCACGGCGCCCGAGTGGTTCCAGAACTTCGTGCTGTTCACCAACTACCAGTTCTACATCGACGAGTTCGTGCGCCTGGGCCACGAGGCCATGGCCGACGAGAACAGCGAGTACGTGGCCTTCATCGAGCCCGGCAACGTGGTCACGCGCCGCCGCGGCCTGCCGGCGGGCCACAGCGAAACCTACGGCCACCTGCTCGACGGCAGCCAGGGCACGGCCCCGCCGCGCCTGCCGCAGATGCCGGCCTACCACCTGGTGCGCGAGGACTGCAGCGGCACCACCATGGTCAACATCGGCGTGGGCCCGGCCAACGCCAAGACCATCACCGACCACATCGCGGTGCTGCGCCCGCACGCCTGGATGATGCTGGGCCACTGCGCCGGCCTGCGCAACACGCAGCAGCTGGGCGACTACGTGCTGGCCCACGCCTACGTGCGCGAGGACCACGTGCTCGACGAAGAGTTGCCGCTGTGGGTGCCGATTCCGGCGCTGTCGGAGATCCAGCTCGCGCTGGAAAAGGCCGTGGCCGATGTCACGCGCTACGAAGGACCCGACCTCAAGAAGATCATGCGCACCGGCACCGTGGCCAGCACCGACAACCGCAACTGGGAGCTGCTGCCCGGCAACCAGCCGCAGCGCCGCTTCAGCCAGAGCCGCGCGGTGGCGCTGGACATGGAAAGCGCGACCATCGCGGCCAACGGCTTCCGCTTCCGGGTGCCCTACGGCACCCTGCTGTGCGTGAGCGACAAGCCGCTGCACGGCGAGATCAAGCTGCCCGGCATGGCCAACCACTTCTACCGCGAACGCGTCGAGCAGCACCTGCGCATCGGCATGCGGGCCATCGACATCCTGCGCGAGGAAGGCTCGACGCGCCTGCACAGCCGCAAGCTGCGCAGCTTCGCCGAAGTGGCCTTCCAGTAAGCAAGGGCGCCGGGCGTCCATCCGGGTTTGTCCCTGCCCGCGCACGGGCGGGATCGGCATGTTTCGCGGACATCATTCGGTTTCCCCACAGAAAACCGGAAACAAGATGCCCCAGTCGCCTTCCGTTAGTCTCTCGCGCCGCCATTTCTCGGCATGGATCGCGGCATCGGCCGCAGCTGCAGGCGGAGGGGGCGCCGCGTTGTGGCCCGGCATCGCCGGGGCCGCCGACGCGCCGGTGAGCAGCAAGCTGCGCATCGTCATTCCCGCGAACGAAGGCGGCGGCTGGGACCAGACCGGGCGCGCGCTGGGCGCCGCGCTGCTGGCCTCGGGCGCGGTGGGCAACGTGGTCTACGAGAACATCGGCGGCAAGGGCGGCACCATCGGCCTGGCCAAGTACGTCGAGAAATACGATGCCGACCCCGAGTCGCTGCTGGTCAGCGGCATGGTCATGGTCGGCGCCGTGGCACTGCAGAAGCCCAGCGTGACCATGGCCCATGTGTCGCCGGTGGCGCGCCTCACCAGCGACTACGAAGTGGTGGTGGTCAAGGCCGACTCCCCCATCAAGACCCCGAAAGACCTGATCGCGCAACTGCGCGCCGATGCGGCCAGCACCGTCATCGCGGGCGGCTCGGCCGGCGGCGTGGACCACATGTACGCCGGCATGCTGGCGCGCGTGGCGGGGGCCTCGTCCTCGCTGGTCTACCAGGCGCACCCGGGCGGCGCGCAGGTGGTCGAGGCGCTCGAAGGCGGCAAGGCCGCGGCCGGCATCTCGGGCTTCAGCGAATTCAGCGAGAGCATCGCCAGCGGCAGGCTGCGTGCCATCGGCGTGTCGTCGAAGCAGCCGTTCCAGGGCATTGTCTCGGTGCGCGAACAAGGCGTGGACGCCGACCTGGCCAACTGGCGCGGCGTGATGACCGGCAAGAAGGTGCCGCCCTACCGCAAGACCGTGCTGCTCGACGCGGTGCGCCGCGCGACCACGCACGACCTGTGGGTGAAGACCATCAAGCGCAACAACTGGGACCCGTACTGGATGGCGGGCAAAGACTTCGAGAGCTTCCTCGAGCTCGACACGGCCATGGCCGGGCCGCTGATCTACCTGCTCAAGCTGAAGGCCTGATCAGGCGAACAGCTCCGGCATTTCGCGCTGCGCCTTCGGCGTGAGCGTGAGCGCGCGGCCGTCCAGCTCCTGGCGCACCCAGCCCCGCCGCAGCGACAACTGGAGCCACGCGGCGCCCAGCGCGCCGCCCAGGTGCGGCCGGCGCTCGCTCCAGTCGAGGCAGGCGCAGGCGAAGCGCCGGCGCGAGCGGCGCACCGCGTCGACCTCCACACCCAGGCTCTCCAGCGCGATCGCGCCTCGGGCGTGAGCTCGTAAGAACCGCTGTGCAAGCCGCTGAGCCAGCCCTGCGCATGCAAGCGGTCGTGCAGCGCGACGCCGGCCGTGCCCGCCATGTGGTCGTAGCAGGTGCGCGCGCTGCGCAGGCGGCTCGGCGTGTTGGGCTTGAACTCGGTGGCGCGCGGCGTGCCCGCCACCACCATCAGGCTTTCGAGCGCGGCCGCCACGTCGTCGCTGGCCAGGCGGAAGTAGCGGTGCTTGCCCTGCACCAGCAGCTCGACCAGCCGCTCTTCCTTCAGGCGCGCGAGGTGCGCGCTCGCGGTCGAGGCCGCGACCTCGGCCACGGTGGCCAGTTCGGTGGCGGTGCGGGCGTGGCCGTCCATCAGGCAGCCCAGCATGCGGGCGCGCGCGGGCTCGGCAATGGCGCCGGCCAGGCGGGCCAGCTGGAAATCGGCGGTGGCGGAAAGGGTGTCCATGCGCCCATCGTAAGACGCCGCCGCATCCGACACTTCGCTCACGGGCGAAGTGTGGCGGCGGCTTCGATCGCACACTGCGGCCATGGACCACGACAACAGCCCCACTTCCTCCGGCATGCCGCCCGTCGACCCGGTCGCGGCCGTGACGCATGCCGATCCCTACCCCTACTACGCAAGCCTGCGTGACGGCCCTCCGCTGGCGTGGAACGAAACGCTGCGCCTCTGGGTGGCCAGCCGCGCCGAGGTGGTCGAACAGGTGTTGCAGGCGCACGCCGCGCTGCGTGTGCGGCCAGTCGCCGAACCTGTTCCGCGCGCCATCGTGGGCAGCCCGGCCGGCGAAGTGTTCGGCCACCTGGTGCGCATGAACGACGGTGCGGCGCATGAAGCGCATCGGCCCGCGCTGCAACGGGCACTGGCCGGGCTCGACCTGAACGCGGTGCGCGACGCAGCGCTGCAAGTGGCCCTGCGCGTGCCGGCGCAGCAGGCGCTGTCGGACACGCTGTTCTCGATGCCGGTGCGTTCGGTCGCGCACCTGCTGGGCTTTGCCGACGAGGCGCTGCCGCAGGTCGACCGGTGGACACGCGATTTCGTGGCCTGCCTGTCGCCGCTGTCGACGCAGGAACAGCTGCAAGGGGCCAGCGCCGCGGCCGGCGAACTGATGACGCGCTTCGAAGCCCTCGTCGCCGATGCGCCACCACGCGAAGGCACGCTGCTCGCGGGCGTGCTGGCCGAAAGCGCCGCCCCGTCGCGTTCGCTGCTGGCCAACCTTGTCGGCCTGCTCTCGCAGACCTGCGACGCCACGGCCGGCCTGCTCGGCAACAGCCTCATCGCCGTGATGCGCGAGCCCCCGCTGCGCACGGCGGCCCGCACGCGCGACGGGCTGCAAGCGATCGTCGAAGAGACGGCGCGGCACGACCCGTCGGTGCACAGCACGCGGCGCTTCGTGGCGCAGCCGATCACCGTCGCGGGCACCGCGCTCGCGGCCGGCGACGCGGTGCTGGTGCTGCTGGCTTCGGCCAACCGCGACCCGTGGTTCAACCCCGACCCCGACCGCTTCACGCTCGTGCGTGCGCGCCGCCGCATGCTCGGCTTCGGTCACGGCATGCACGCCTGTCCGGGCCAGGCATTGGCCTGCACGCTCGCGGCGGCAAGCCTGGACGCGCTGCTCGGCCGCGCGCCCGATCTCGACGCGCAGAGGCAACGCGGCTGGCACTACCGGCCGTCGGTCGCGGCGCGCATGCCGGTGTTCCATTGACCGGTGCGCGCCAGGTGCGGCGACAGTTCCGCGTCGCCCCAGCGCAGCGGCAGCGCACCGGGCCGGCGCAACGCGTGCGTCACGTGAAAGCGCATCAGCCGTTCCGCGCCTTCGAACGCGGCCACCTCGGGCCCGTCCCACACGATCTCGGCCGTGACCGCCACGTGCAGCATCTCGCCGCTGTCGAAGTCGACGAACAGCAGCCCCGCGCGCGGATGCGCCGCGAGGTTGCCGAGCGTGTTGAAGAAGCGGTTGCCGTTGAAGTCGGGCACCGTCAGCACGTCGTCGCCGTCGATGCGCACGAAGCCCGGCCGGCCGCCCCGGTGCGACACGTCGACGCCGTGCGAGCTGGCGTCGGCCTCGTCGCCCACCGCCACTTCGTTCGGGTACGCGGTGGCGATGAACAGCGTGTCGGCGCTGCCGATGAGACGGTGCGCCGCCAGGTCGAGCTTGCCCAGCCACTGCACCGGCGCCGCGTCGGCGCGCGGCGGCGTGAACACCGGCTCGCGCGCCTGGATGTAGCGCGGGCAGTTGCCGAAGCTCTGCTGCACCTGGACCATGAAGCCCGCCGCGTCGAGCGATTCGACGACGCCGTTCATGCGGTTGCGCCGCCGCGTGTGCGGCTGGATGCCGAGCAGGCCCAGCGTGGCGCCCGGCTTCAGCTGGCCCGCGAGCGGGTCGCCCGCCGTCGGCAGCGCGTCGACGCGCAGGTGCGTGGCGTCGGGCGAATGCAGGAAGCCCGACGGCGCGGCAAGCATGCTGGCCCAGGGCTGCAGTTCGGCGTCGAGGCTGCCGACCACGAGGAAAGGCAGCAGCGAGAAGAACTCGCGGTGCTGGTCGGGCATGTAGTCGCGAATCACGCGCGGGCCGGCCACGTCCATCTGCTCGCGCGAGCCCACGAGCGTCTGCAGCGCGCGCTCGCCGGCATGGAACGGCGCGGCGATCATGCGACCGCCGCGAGCCCGACCGGCGTGCGCACCATCGGCACGAAGCCGGGCAAGGCTTCCACGCGCGCGAGCCATTCGCGCAGGCGCGGATAGCCGTCGAGCGACACGCTGCCTTCGGGCGCGTGCGCCACGTAGGCGTAGTTGGCGATGTCGGCCAGCGTGGCCTCCGGGCCCGCAAGGAAGGGCTGCTGCCGCAGGTGCGTCTCCATCACCGACAGCAGCGCGTGCGAGCGCTTCACCGTTTCCGACGGGTCGTCCGACAGGCCGAACAGCGCCAGGATGCGTGCCGCGGCCGGGCCGTAGGCCAGCGGGCCGGCGGCCACCGAGAACCAGCGCTGCACGCGCGCCGCGCCCACCGCGTCGCGCGGCATCCAGCGGGCGGGGTCGGCGGCATAGCGCTCGTTGAGGTAGACCAGGATGGCGTTGGAATCGGCCAGCGTCAGCTCGCCGTCCTCGATCACGGGCACCTGGCCGAAGGGGTTGCGCGCCAGGAACTCGGGCGTGCGGTGCTCGCGCTGGCCCAGGTTGACCTCGATGTTCTCGAACGGCAGGCCGAGCATCGTGAGGAACAGGCGCACGCGGTGCACGTGGCCCGAGACGGCGGCGCCGTAGAGCTTGATGGGTTGCGCGGGGCGGGTGGCGATGGCGTTCATGGCGGGGTTCTTTCAAGGAGTTCGAGGGCTTCGTACGAATTGTTCTCTCTTGCGCCGAATGAATGAATAGCCGTTTCTGTATTTGACTGCTGCGTTTTCCGGTTTAATCGACCCATGGATCGTTTCAAGGCCATGCAGACCTTCGTGCAGATTGCCGACCAGGGCAGCCTGACCCGCGCCGCCGAGGCGCTCGGCACCTCGCTGCCCGCGGTGGTGCGCTCGCTCGCGTCGCTGGAGGCGCACCTGGGCGTGCGCCTGTTCCACCGCACCACGCGCCGCGTCTCGCTCACGGAAGAGGGCCGCCACTACCTGCCGAGCGCGCGCGAGGTGCTGCTCGCGGCCGACGCCGCCGACCTCGCGCTGAAGGCCGAGGCGCGCGAGCCGGCCGGGCAGCTCACCATCACCGCGCCCGTGCTCTTCGGCCACATGTACGTGGCGCCGGCCATCGTGCGTTTCATGCAGCGCCACGCCAAGGTGCGCTGCAGCGTGCGGCTGTACGACCGGCCGGTGAGCCTGCTCGAAGAAGGCATCGACGTGGGCATCCGCATCAGCCCGCTCGAAGATTCGTCGCTGGTGGCGCAGAAGCTGGGCACCATCCGCCGCGTGGTGGTGGCCAGCCCCGGCTACCTGGCCGTGCACGGCACGCCGGTGCATCCGCGCGACCTGCACGGCGCGCCCTGCGTGCGCGGGCGGGTCGACGCGCCGGCGCAATGGCTGTTTCGCGAAGGCGGCAAGAGCGTGGGCGTGACGCTGGACAACCGGCTGGAGTTCAACCACATCGCGCCCGCCATCGAGGCCTGCGCGGCGGGCATGGGCTTCGGCAGCTTCTTCTCCTACCAGGTGATGCCGCACGTGGCGCAGGGGCGGCTGAAGCTGGTGCTGGAAGACTACGAGCCCGAGCCCCGGCCGGTGAACGTGATCTACCCGAACGCGCGCTTGCTGCCGGCGCGCACGCGGGCGTTCATCGAGTGGATGAAGATGGAGTTCAGCGGAACCAGGCTTTGAAACCGGAAGGCGGCGCGGCGGGCTGCAGCGCCGAAACAAGGTCGTGGACGGCCTCGTGGAGCTGCGCAAGAAAGTCTTCGAGCCGCTCGGGCAGCGCTTCGGCGCGCGACACGCAGGCGCTGGCGGGCTCGCCAATGCTCGTCACGATCTGCCAATACCCCACCTTGCCGGGCGCTCGCTCGTGGCGCCAGCAGTCCCAGGCCTGGGCCATCGTCATCGCCGCGCTCTGCCCCGGAAACATGGGGTGCCTGGCCATATCGCCGTTCAGCAGATAGCGCAGCCACCCGATGTTCGCCTTCTTGTCGGCGGCGCATTCGGCACGCAGCGCGCGGCCGATCGCCTCGGCATCGATGGTGTTGTGCGGCACCAGCCACGTCAGGTCGAGCAGGTCCTTGAAGCGCGGGCGCACCAGGCACTGGTGCAGCTTCCACGCGATCTGCAGCTCGAGCGCACAGGTGCTGGGCAGGGCAAAGGCCTCGCCGATGCACGGCTTGTAGTGCAGCGGCACGGCCGGCGGATCGAGCACGAGGTTGAAGCTCACGTCCACCTGCATGCGGTGCAGCGGTGTCTGCGCATCGCTTTCGAGAATGCAGGCGTCGATGTCGGTGTTGACGGTGGGGAAGTCGTCGTCCATCGCGTAGTCGATCATTCGCCAGAACGCGTTCTCGGCGAACGGACGAAAGTGCACGCCGTCGTCCATGTACACCGTGGTCACGGCCTGCGCCCAGGCATCGAGTTGCCGGGCGCTGCGTTCGCGGTCGAAGGGCTCGGTGCATACCCAGTCGATGTCGCACGACAGCCGCTCCACCGAGCGGTCGGTGTCGCGCAGGTACTGCCGCGTGACGAGGCTGCCCTTGAGCATGAACGGGCCGCCGACCCATGCGGCGCGGCGCATGAAGGCCTCCATCAGCGTCAGCTCGCGCACCTGCTCGGCCGAGAGGCCGCTGCGCCGGGCCTCCTCTTCGACGGCCGCCTGCGTGACGCGCTGCATCACGCGGCGTGTCCGAGCCAGCCGTCGTCCAGCGATTCGCGACTGTCGTGCAGGCAGATCTCGGCGTCCTGCTTGAGCAGCGGCCAGCCGTCTCGCTCCAACTGCTCGGCCAGCGCCGACACGCGCGACCTGAACACCGCCAGCGGGTCGCGGCTGCGCAGTGTGACGAAGCGCATGTCGGTCTCGCCCTTCAGGCTGTTGCGCGACAGCCGCGCGCCGTGCGTCTCGCACAGGTGCTGCAGCGCCGAAGCGTCGTGCAGCCGCAGCTTGCCGTGCCATTCGAAATACTCGTCGGGCCGGCTCAGGCTTTCGTGGCCCTGCAGCGGCGCCTCGACCTTCACGCGCAGCACGGCCATGCCCGCGCGCGCCAGCCACTGCGCGAGCGCCATGGCCTCGGCCTTGACATAGGCCAGGTCGCCGCGCAACCACGCGGTGGCCATGGGCTGCTGCTTCTGTTCGCCGTGGGGCAGGTCGATCAGCAGCGGCTTGAGCCCGACCTGCTCGCACACCGAAACGAAAAAAGGAATCTGCGAGGCATGCAGTGCGCCGCAGGTCAGGTGAAGTTCGAGCATGCTTTTCGTCATCGTTGTCATGGCGCAGCCACCCGCGCGGGCAAGGACTTGCCGTCGCACACGGCCGCCGCATCGGTGGCCATGCCGCGCACGGCTTCCTCGATGCCGAGGTTCAGCACCGACATGTATTCGCCGTTGCCGTTGGCCCAGTTGGTGCGCGTGCCCATGCCGTGGTACTGGCGCACGACGGGCTCGGCGCCGGGCAGGCGGTAGGTGGTCTGCAGCACGACGTGCGAGACGAGGTTCAGCCCCGTCGACCACGCATGCGCGAGGCGCAGCGCCACGTCGGCCGTGACCTGGCGCGCGGCGGCGGGCGACGGCGGCGCGGCGGTCGCCACCTGAAAACCGTAGCGGCTCGCAGAGCGCAGCGCGTCGCGCGTCCACGCGCCGGCGTCACCGCCCTGGATGGACTGCACCGACACCGGCGTGGCGTGCAGCGTCGGCATCATCACGGTCAGGTTGCCCACGCTGGCCTTGTACAGGCGCGCGTCGTCGATCTTCGGCAGGTACAGCGTGCAGCCGCTGGCCACGCGCAGCGGCTGCACGGCCGGCGCGCTGTTGGGCCGCTCGGCGGCTTCGGGCGCGGGCTCGAAGACCATGCTCAGCGGCTCGGTCTCGGTGAGCGCGTGCGACAGGCCCGGCATGGCGCCGAGCACGGGAAGAGCGCAAAGGACCAGAGCCCTCCAAGCGCGGCGTGACGTCATGGGGCGGCGCTCCTGACCGAATAGAGGGCGCCGTCCTGGTCGCGGAACAGCACGCGGCCCGGCTGCTCGTCGAAGCCCGGGCCGGCCACCGTGACCCACGAGCCGTTGACGTTGAAGCGCACGGTCTTCACCGCGCCCGAGCGCGCGCCGGCGATGTCCATCGCCACCACGTGCAGGGTCTGCTTCATGGAGTCGCGCATCACGCCGCGCAGCACCTGCCCGTCGTCGGCGGTGAGGCGGCGGATGACGGTGGCGCGCGCCGTGCCGCCCACCGGCGTCTGGAAGATGGCGGCGGCGCGGTAGCTGGGCTCGCGCTTGCCGTCCTGCCAGAGCAGGGCCGAGGTGCGCGTGGTGAATGCGCCGAGCCCCGGCTCCAGCGCGTACTGCAGCCACAGCACCATGTAGGCGGGGCCGTTTTTGGTGGCGGCGATGCGGGCCTCGTGCTCGGCCTTGACCGGCATGGCGGCGAGCAGTTGCGCCGAGCGGATCTTCAGCGGGAACGAAGCCGGCTCGGCCAGCTCGGCCGCCAGTGCCTGGGCGGCCTCGGCGCGGTAGTCGTAGTCGAGCAGCGGGCCGACGATGGCCTGCACCTCGGCGCTCATGTCCTTCTGGCGCGACTGCTGCACCGACGAGTCGATCAGCGCGCCGATCAGCCCGCCGCCGGTGGCCGCGCTCACGCCCGGCGCTTGCGCGGAGAACATGAAGCTCTCCTGCGCGACGACCACGCGAACATCGACCTCCTGGACCTTGCCCCGGTCCGCGGCCGCCAGCGGCCGGTGAAATGGCGCGCAGGCGCCCAGCGCCATCAACAGCGGCAGCGCCCACAGGAAACGCAGCATCTTTGGGCCTCCCCCCGCGAAATGCATCCGGCGCCGATTGTGCCGCGAGCCGGCGCGCGGCGGGGCGCCGCGCGCGTGCCTGCGTCAGAATGGTCGCGTGCCGCCCACAACCGCCTTCCCCTCCCCCCTGTTCCGTGCCAGCCAGCTGCGCAAGCGCTATGGCGAGGCCACGGTCGTCGACGACCTGTCGTTCGAGATCGCGCGCGAATGCTGGGTGTGATCGGCCCGAACGGCGCGGGCAAGACCACCACCATCCGCATGTGCCTGGGCCTGACCGCGCCCGACGGCGGCAGCATCGAGGCGCTGGGCCTGCAGATGCCGCGCGACGCGCTGGCCATCAAGGCGCAGTTGGGCGTGGTGACGCAGTTCGACACGCTGGACCCCGACTTCAGCTGCGCCGAGAACCTCGTGGTGTACGGCCGCTACTTCGGCTTCGGCAAGGCGCATGTGCGCGCACGCGTGCCGCAGCTGCTGGAGTTCGCGGCGCTCTCGCACAAGGCCGACGCCAAGCCCGGCGAGCTGTCGGGCGGCATGCGCAGGCGGCTTTCGCTGGCGCGCGCGCTGGTGAACGACCCCAGGCTGCTGCTGCTCGACGAGCCCACCACCGGCCTGGACCCGCAGGCGCGCCACCTGATGTGGGAGCGGCTGCAGGTGCTGCTGCAGCAGGGCAAGTCGATCCTGCTGACCACGCACTTCATGGACGAGGCCGAGCGCCTGTGCTCGCGCCTGCTGGTGCTCGACCACGGCCGCAAGATCGCCGAAGGCCGCCCGCGCGACCTGATCGCCGAGCACCTGGAGCCCGACGTGGTCGAGGTGTACGGCAGCGGCGCGCTGTCGCTGGCCGAGTCGGCCGAACTCAAGGCGATGGCCGCGCGCGTCGAAGTGAGCGGCGAGACCGTGTTCTTCTACACGCAGGACGCGCGGCGCCTGCTCGATGCGCTCACGCGGCACGGCGGGCTGCGCACCTTTCACCGGCCGGCGAACCTGGAGGACCTGTTCCTCAAGCTCACGGGCCGCCAGATTCGCGAGGACGGCTAGGCCATGAACACGACGACGACAACCGCAACGACCGCGCCCTCTTCCCCTTCGGTCTGGCGCCCGCCCGGGATCTCGCTGCGCTGGTGGCCCGTGTTCCTGCGCAACCTGCTGGTGTGGCGCAAGCTGGCCATTCCCAGCCTGATCGGCAACATCGCCGAGCCGCTGATCTGGCTCGTGGCCTTCGGCTACGGCATGGGCGCGCTGGTGGGGCAGGTGGCGGTGGACGGCGTGAAGGTGCCGTACATCCTGTTCCTGGCCAGCGGCTCGATCTGCATGAGCGCAATGAACGCGGCGAGCTTCGAGGCGCTGTACTCGGCGTTCTCGCGCATGCATGTGCAGAAGACCTGGGACGGCATCATGAACGCGCCGGTCGGGCTCGACGACATCGTGCTGGCCGAGATGCTGTGGGCGGCGTTCAAGTCGATCTTCACCGTCACCGCCATCCTGTTCGTGATGCTCGGGCTGGGCATCAGCCACAGCCCGAAGCTCATCGTCGCGTGGATGGTGCTGGTGGGCGCGGGCATCACCTTCTCGTCGATCGCGCTGATCTTCAATGCGCTGGCCAAGGGCTACGACTTCTTCACCTACTACTTCACGCTGTTCATGACGCCGATGATGTTCCTGAGCGGCGTGTTCTTTCCGCTCGAACAGCTGCCGTCGGCGGTGCGGGCGGTGGCGGCATGGCTGCCGCTGACCAACGCGGTGGCGCTGGTGCGGCCGCTGTTCATGGACCAGTGGCCGGCCGACTGGTGGCTGCACGGCCTGGTGCTGGCCGTGTACGCGGTGGTGGCGTTCTGGATCGCGCTGGCGTTGACGCGCAAGCGGTTCAGGGGCTGACACCGCACCGCGCCAGCGGAAGCGGCGCTACTTGCCGGCGGGCTTCGCCGCGCAGTTCTTCGACCCTGGGTCGCCCTGCGGCAGCACGATGCCCCAGCGCATGCGCAGGCTGTTGCTTTCGTCGGTGCCGGCCCACGGAATGTCCAGCGTGCCGCGGCAATCGGCCGACGCGAGCCTCGGCTCCAGCAATGCGCCTTCGGAGCGGAACTCGTGGGTGTCGAGGATCAGCACCATGCCGCCTTCGCGCTCCAGCGTACCCGGCGCGAGCCATGGCGAGTTGCGCTCGTCGCCGTCGATCAGCAGTTGCATCGACGGGTCCATCTTCAGCGCGACCGCGCCGGCAAACCAGGTGTCGCCGACCAGCAGCTTGAACGGCCGGTCGCCGGCACGGTCGCGCCAGATCACGCGCACGGCATCGGCGACTTCCTGCGCCGGCAGGTTGGCGCGCGTGATGTAGCCGAGCCGCTTGCTCAGCACCCCGTCGACCCAGCCCTGGCCCAGCGCGCCGGCCACGTGGAGCACCGCCACGGTGATCGCCACGCCGCGCCAGCGGCGGCGGCTCCAGCGCTCCGCCTCCAGGCCCGGCAGCATGGCCACGGCCCACAGCGCCGCCGGCAGGAAGAAGGTGGTGAGCCACGACGGCACCAGCGGAATCTTCAAGAGGATCGCGGCGGGGAACACCAGGCACAGCGGCCCCAGCGTGGCCCAGGCCAGGAAGCGCCGGTCGAACGCGTTCAGCCCCGGCGCCGCGGCCGAGGCGGGTGGCGGCGCCACCGAGGCGCGCGTGAACCACGCCCAGGCGGCCAGCAGCAGCATCGGCGACAGCCGCGCCACCTGCACCGTGAACACATGCAGCAGGTGGCGCAAGCCGTGCCCGTGCGAGCCGGCCGGGTGGACGGAATGGCGCGCGTAGGCGATCGTGCGGGCCGAGTGCTCCAGCACCCACCACACGTGCGGCGCCAACAGCAGTGCCGCCACGCCGGCCGCGAGCAGCAGGCCGCGGCGCACCTGCGCGTCGCGCCACAGGCCCTGCCGCACGATGAAGAGCGCGCCGACCGCGAACTGCACCACCGCGCTGTACTTGGTGAGCATCGACAGCGCCGCGAAGACGCCCAGCAACGCCCAGTCCCGCAGCCTCGACGCCGCCGGCGCATGCAGCACGCGCCACAGCATCCACCAGTAGCCGGCCAACGGCAGCAATTGCACCGTGTTGTGGTTGTAGATGACCGCGCGCTGCACGTGGTAGGCCACCAGCGAGCCGAGCAGCACGGCCAGCGCCGCCCGTGCCGGGCTCACCATTTCGAGCGACCAGCGCCACACGAAGTAGAGCGCGCCCACGCCGCAGCCGACGCCGGCCGCATAGGTCAGCCAAGGCTGGCGCCCGCCCAGGTGAATGAGCACGCCCATGATCCAGCTGGGCAGCGGCGGGTGCTTGTAGTAGCTCCACTCGAAGCTGCCGCCCCAGAACAGCTCTTCGACGTTGTCCCAGGGCGGGGTCGGATAGAAAAAGCCGATGGCTGCGGTCCACAGCAGCAGCATCGCTGCCAGGGCCCAGAGAATGTTGCGATGCAGGGTGAGCGGCGAAACAGCGGCGACCGGGGCGGTTCCTGCTGGCGGAGTCGGGAGGGGGCGCATACGGGGGCAGAAAGGCGTGCCAGGCGGAACGAATAGCGGGAGAAATCAGGCCCCCGAGTGTGGCACGAGGTTTACCTTAGGCTTACTTTGTGTTTACCTTATCTTTACATTGCACACAATTCAATTGTGCGCTACAGTTCAGCCCATGCACTCCCCTTCCGTCTGCGCCGACGAACTGCTCAAGCTGGACAACCAGCTGTGTTTCGCTGTGTATTCCGCCTCGTTGGCCATGACGCGGCTCTACAAGCCGGTGCTGGAAAAGCTGCAGCTCACCTACCCCCAATACCTCGTGATGCTCGCGCTGTGGGAGCAAGACGGCCCCACGGTCTCGGCGCTGGGCGAGCGCCTGTCGCTCGACTCGGGCACGCTCACGCCGCTGCTCAAGCGCCTGGAAGCCAACGGCTACGTGGCCCGCGTGCGCGACGTGGCCGACGAGCGCCGCGTGCACATCACGCTGACATCCGATGGCCGCAAGCTCAAGACCCGCGCGGCCAACGTGCCCGAGTGCCTGATGGCTGCCGCCCAGTGCTCGGTGCCCGAACTGGTTTCGCTCACCCAGCAGATCCAGACCCTGCGCGACCGCATCAGGAAGGCCGCCTGACGCAACGCCCCGTGTTTCTCCCGCTTCGCTCGATCGCTGCAAAGAGAGAACGAACGAAGCTTTTCACCGTCCCTTCCTCCACTCCATCATCAAAGGAATCACCATGACCACCAAGCTCGACAAAGTGCTCTACACCGCAGAAGCCCACACCGTCGGCGGCCGTGACGGCGCAGGCAAGTCCAGCGACGGCGCCATCGACGTCAAGCTGAGCTCGCCCGGTTCCGGCAAGCCCGGCACCAACCCCGAGCAGCTGTTCGCGGTCGGCTACGCCGCCTGCTTCATCGGCGCGATGAAGGCCGTCGGCCCGAAGATCGGCGTGAAGGTGCCGGAAGACGTCGCCATCGACTCCAGCGTTTCCCTTGGCCCGACGAACGGCGGCGCCGCCTACGGCATCTCGGTCAAGCTCGCGATCACGCTGCCGGGCCTGGACGCTGAAGCCAAGCAGAAGCTGGTCGACACCGCTCACCAGGTCTGCCCGTACTCGAACGCCACGCGCGGCAACATCGACGTCGAACTGACGATTGCCTGATCTCCCCCAGGCGCCAGCGAACAAGCGATCCGGCCACAAGCCGGGTCGCTTTTTTTGTGCCCGCCGATGTCTCACGGGTGACGCCGAAAGCCGCCGCGCGATAGCGCCTTTCACCAAGCTTGGCTAATGTCGCGGCGGCAACGATCCACACATCCACCCACTGCCGGAGCTTTCACCCATGAGCACCACCAGCCTTCTCATCCGCAAGGACCAGCTCGCGACCACGCGGCTGCACACCGCCACCGACGAACCGCTGGCCGACGGCCAGGTGCGCGTGCGCATCGACAGCTTTGCGCTCACGTCGAACAACATCACGTATGCCGCGTTCGGCGACGCCATGAGCTACTGGCAGTTCTACCCGACGGGCGAAGAGGGCTGGGGCAGCATTCCGGTGTGGGGCTTCGCGAGCGTGGTGCAGTCGCTGCACCCGGGCGTGGCGGTGGGCGAGCGGCTCTACGGCTACTGGCCGATGGCCACCGGCGCGGTGCTGAGCCCCGGCCGGCTGTCGCCCGAGCGCTTCGCCGACGTGGCGCCGCACCGCGCGGAGCTGCCCGCCGTCTACAACCAGTATTTCCGCTGCGCGAGCGACCCGCTCTACACCGCCGATTCGGAAGACACACAGTCGCTGCTGCGACCGCTGTTCATCACCTCGTGGTTGATCGACGACTTCATGGGCGACAACGACTTCTTCGGCGCGCAGACCATGCTGCTGTCCAGCGCGTCGAGCAAGACGCCTACGGCACCGCGTTCCAGCTGCACCAGCGGCATGAAAGCGAGGGCATCGAGGTGGTCGGCCTGACCTCGCCGGGCAACGTGGCCTTCTGCGAAAGCCTGGGCTGCTACGACCGCGTCGTGACCTACGACGCACTCGACACCATCGCGGCCGACACGCCCTGCGTGTACATCGACTTCGCGGGCAATGGCGCGCTGCGCAACGCCATCCACGCGCGCTTCACCGGGCTCAAGTACAGCAGCTCCATCGGCGGCACGCACGTGGAGCAGCTCGCGTCGAAAGGCGCGGGCAAGGACCTGGCCGGCCCGCGCGCCACGCTGTTCTTCGCGCCCGCGCAGATCAAGAAGCGCACCACCGAGTGGGGCGCCGAAGAATTCGGGCGCCGCATGGTGGCCGCGTGGCACCGGTTCATCGCGACCGCGACCGACGCAGGCAAGCCCTGGCTGCGCGCCGAGCGCCACCACGGCGGCGACGCGGTGCAGGCCGCCTATGCGCAGGTGCTGGCGGGCAAGGGCGACCCGCGCACCGGGCATGTCCTTTCTCTTTACAAACAACCCGGCGACGCCTGACCCCGAAGGGGCGCGTGTGGCGACAATCGCCGCATGACCCTTTCTTCCGCGCGCCCGCGAACACACATCCTTACGAGAGCCTCACGCCCGACGTGGTGCTCGACGCGCTCGCGACGCTCGGCCTGCACGGCGACGGCCGCCTCACGGGCCTGAACTCCTATGAAAACCGGGTCTACCAGGTCTACCTGGAAGACCGCTCGGCGGTGGTGGTCAAGTTCTACCGCCCCGGCCGCTGGAGCGAAGCCGAGATCCTCGAAGAGCACGGCTTCTCGCTCGAGCTGGCCACCGGCGAAGTGCCGGCGGTGCCCCCGCTGGCCTTCGACGGCAAGACCCTGCACCACCACGCCGGCTTCGCGTTCAGCGTGAGCCCGTACCGCGGCGGCCGCGCGCCCGAGCTCGACGACTTCGAGGTGCTCGAATGGGTTGGACGCTTCCTGGCGCGCATCCACACCGTGGGCAGCGCCAAGCCTTTCGAGGCCCGCCCCGCGCTCGACCTGCACACCTTCGGCCTCGACTCGCGCGACTACCTGCTGGAGAACGACAAGATCCCGATGGACGTGCAGCGCGACTGGGAAACCGCCTGCAACGCGGCGCTCGACATGGTGCGCCAGACCGCGCTGGCGCTGCAGCCGCCGGCTTCCGACTTCAAGCCCCGCAAGCTGCGGCTGCACGGCGACGTGCACCCCGGCAACATCCTGTGGACGCCCACCGACCGCCCCGGCGGCGGCCCGCACTTCGTCGACCTGGACGACGCGCGCACCGGCTTCGCGGTGCAGGACCTGTGGATGCTGCTATCGGGCGACCGCGCGCAGCGCACCGCGCAGCTGTCGGGCCTGCTCGACGGCTACGAGCAGTTCCGCGAATTCGACCGGCGCGAGCTGGCGCTGATCGAGCCGCTGCGCACGCTGCGGCTCATTCACTACAGCGCATGGCTGGCGCGGCGCTGGGAAGACCCGATCTTCCCGATCAACTTTCCGTGGTTCGGCTCCAGCGACTACTGGAAGGGCCAGATCCTCGTGCTGGAAGACCAGTGCGAGCAGATGGCCGAAGAGCCGCTCTACGCCTGACCGGCTTCGGCCGTCGACGCGAGGCTGTCCGCCACGCCTTGCAGCAGCCGCTCGACCAGCACGTTCTGCGGCCCCGAGCGCCACACGCCGTAGGCCTCCGACTGCGCCACCGCGCGGTCGAGCGGCCTGAACACCGCGCCGCGCAACGCCGAATGCCGCATGGCCTGCGGCACCAGCGCCACGCCCAGCCCCTGCGACACCAGCGACACCACCGCGAGCCAGTGGCGCACCTCGTGCCGCACCTCGGGCAAAAAGCCCGCGTCGGCGCAGATCGACAGGATGCGCTCGTGGTAGTCGGGTGAAGCCTCGCGCGAGAACAGCACGAAGGGCTGGTCGCGCAGCTCGGCCGGCGCCAGCACCCGCTTGCGCGCCAGCGCATGCCCCGCCGGCACGCAGGCCACGAAGGGCTCCGACAGCAGCAGCCGGTGCTGCAGCTCCAGCGGCACGCGGCGCGTGTGGGCAAAGCCCAGGTCGAGCCGGTCGTTCAGCAGTTCGGTGATCTGCACGCCGGAATTGAGTTCGCTCAGCGTGATGCGAACCGCCGGGTGCTTTGCCTGGAACGCGCGCAGCGCCTGCGGCAGGCCCCGGTACAGCATCGCGCCGACAAAGCCGATGCGCAGCCGCCCCGCCGAGCCCAGCGCCACGTCGCGCGCCTCGATGGCGGCCTCTTCGGCCTGCAGCAGCACGCGCCGCGCCGAGATGCGCAGCGCCTCGCCGGCCGGCGTGAGCCGCACCTCCTTGCTGTTGCGCTCGAACAGCCGCGCGCCCACCGTGTCCTCGAGCTGCCGGATCGCCACCGACAGCGGCGGCTGCGAGATCGACAGGCGCCGCGCCGCCCGCCCGAAGTGCAGCTCTTCGGCGAGCACGGAGAAGTAGCGCAGGTGCCGCAATTCCATGAATAGTCAGATCGAATCGAACAAGACCAAATCGATATTAGACACGGATCGTCGTGGCTTCAACAATGCGCCAAACCGACGACCCCAGGCCCCAAGGAGACAAAGCGCATGTCCGCAGAGCAAGCCCACCCGATTCCCGACCGACACGGCCAGAACCTGTTCAGCACCGACGCCGAGCTGCACGCCCTGCTCGCGCTCTACCTGCCCGACGACCTGCGCCGGCACATGCAGCCGCACTTCGAGCGCCTGGGCGGCCTGGCGGGCGGCCTGCTCGACGAGCTGGCCGGCACCGCCGACCGCAACCCGCCCACGCTGAAGCAGCGCACGCGCACCGGGCTCGACGAGCAGAAAGTCGTCAAGCACCCCGCGTATGTCGAGATGGAGCGCCTGGCGCTCAGCGAGTTCGGCCTGGCCGCCATCTCGCACCGCGACGAGACGCTGGGCTGGCAGGGCAAGATGCCGCCGCTCGTCAAATACGTGCTGACCTACCTGTTCGTGCAGGCCGAGTTCGGCCTGTGCTGCCCGGTGTCGATGACCGACTCGCTCACGCGCACGCTGAAGAAGTTCGGCAACCCCGCGCTGGTCGCCAAGTACCTGCCGCGCCTGACCTCGCTCGACTTCGACGAGCTCGCGCAGGGCGCGATGTTCATGACCGAGCAGGCCGCCGGCTCCGACATCGCCGCCACCGCCACGCTGGCCCACCAGGAAGCCGACGGCAGCTGGCGCCTCACGGGCGACAAGTGGTTCTGCTCCAACCCCGACGCCGGCTTCGCGATGGTGCTGGCGCGCGCTGACGATGGCTTGCCGGGCATGAAGGGCGTGTCGCTGTTCCTGCTGCCGCGCGAGCTGGACGACGGCAGCCTCAACCACTACCGCATCATCCGTTTGAAGGACAAGCTGGGCACACGCTCGATGGCCAGCGGCGAGATCCGCCTCGAGGGCGCGGTGGCGTACCTCGTGGGCGAAGCGGGCCGCGGCTTCGTGCAGATGGCCGACATGGTCAACAACTCGCGCCTGTCGAACGGCGTGCGCGCCGCCGGCCTGATGCGCCGCGCCGTGGCCGAGGCCGAGTTCATCGCGTCCGAGCGCCGCGCCTTCGGCCGCACGCTCGACCAGATGCCGCTGATGCAGCGCCAGCTCGACAAGCTGCGCCTGCCCGCCGAGCAGGCCCGCACCATGGTGTGCCAGACCGCGCTGGCGCTCGCGCGCTCCGACGCGGGCGAGCCCGATGCGTATGCGTTGCTGCGCATCCTCACGCCGCTCATCAAGTTCCGCGCCTGCCGCGACGCGCGCAAGGTCACGGGCGATGCGATGGAAGTGCGCGGCGGCTGCGGCTACATCGAGGAATGGAGCGACGCGCGCCTCGTGCGCGACGCGCACCTGGGCTCGATCTGGGAGGGCACCAGCAACATCGTGGCGCTCGACGTGATCCGCGCCGTGAAGCGCGAAGGCTCGCTGCCCGTGCTGCGCGCGCACTGCGAAAAGCTGCTGGGCGACGCGGCGCTGGCGCCTGCCTTCGCCAAGGCGCTGCGCGACGCGCTGGACCGCGCCGCCGCGCTGACCGAGACCGCCGCGCGCGAAGGCGGCGACGT
>NZ_MOWM01000032.1 GCF_016082275.1 Variovorax sp. E3 | reverse complement strand
CTCGTGGGTGCCGTGGTCGGCGGCCTGGGCGGCAAGGCGGTCGCGGAGCGCGTCAACCCCACGGCGGAGCACAGCCACTGGGAGGGCACGTTCACGCGCGAGCCCTACTACGAGCCGGGCCTGGGCTACGAGCACTATGCGCCGGCCTACGAACTCGGCTGGAGCCGGCGCGCCACGAGCGATGACGGGTTCGCGGCCGTCGAGCCGACGCTGGCCCGCGAGTGGGAGCAGCAGCGCGGCGCCTCGTCGCTCACCTGGGACCGCGCGCGCCCGGCCACGCACGCCGCATGGGAGCGCGCCGACCGGCTCTACATGCGGGAGGAAGACATGGCGTTTCCCGAGGGCGATCCGATGTCGAACGACGACGTGGTGGACGTGCTGAACGACCTGATCGAGAACTCGCGCGACGGCGAAGCGGGCTTTCGCACCTGTGCCGAAGAGGTGAAGTCGGCGCGACTGAAGGAAGTGTTCGCGGTGCGCGCAGCCCAATGCCGCGAAGCGGCCGCGCAACTGGCGCAGCTGGTGGCGTCCTACGGCGGCAAGCCGGCCGACGGCGGCACCGCCGCCGGGGCCTTGCACCGCGGCTGGGTGCATGTGAAGGGCGCCGTGGGCGCGAACAGCGAACTCTCCATTCTCGAAGCGTGCGAGCGCGGCGAGGACGCCGCGGTGGCGCGCTATCGCAAGGCCATGAAGGCGCTGCTGCCGCGGGACGTGCGACAGGTCGTGCAGTCGCAGGCCATGGCCGCGCAGCGCAACCACGACCAGATTCGCGACCTGCGCAACGAGGCCCGGGCCGCGGCGCGCGCCTGAGCTTGCGGGCGCACTGCACGCGCGGTCTGCAAAAGAAACTGTGGCAGACTCATCGCACTGATCCGCTCTGGTGGTGGCATCGCGCATGTATGTCCCTGGTGGGGGCGGCAGGAGGCATGGTCTGGAACCCTGCGCGTCCTGCGGCAACCCGCTGCGGAATATCGAAGCCAGCTGTCTTCCGATGGCTGGCTTTTTGCCTGAGAACGAGTGCCTGTCCGGCGCGCCGTCCGCCAGACGGACTCGAATGGCCTCTGCACAGTGAACAACGTCCCCGTCTTTCTTCCGTCGCACCACAACCTGTGGGTCGTTGCCGCGTCGCTGCTTCTCGCAACCCTTGCTTCCTATGTGGCGCTGGACCTGTCGCGCCGCGTGCGGCATGCCAGCGGCCGGCCGCACCTGCTGTGGGGGGCCCTGGGCTCGCTGGCCATGGGCACGGGCATCTGGTCGATGCATTTCGTCGGCATGCTGGGTTTCTCGCTGCCGATTTCGCTCGGCTTCTCGGGCCGGCTGACGCTGATCTCGTGGGTGGCCGGCGTCACGGCCTCGGGCGTTGCGCTGTGGGTGGCCAGCGAGGCGAACTACGGGCTGCGCCGCGTCGCCATGGCGTCGCTGGCCATGGCGGCCGGCATCTGCGGCATGCACTATATCGGCATGGCCGCACTCGACATGGCGCCGCCCATCGTCTGGCGCATGCCGATCGTGCTGCTGTCGCTGCTGATCGGGCTGGCTGCCTCGGCCGCGGCGCTGTTCATCTTCAAGTTCCTGGGCGGCGTGCACAACACGCACCGCGTGGCCTTCCAGTTGCTGGCCGCGGTGGTCATGGGCATCGCGATCTGCGGCATGCACTACACGGGCATGGCGGCGGCGAACTTTCCGGCCGACTCGGTCTGCCTCAGTTCCGGCGCGCTGTATGGCTCGGGGCTCACCGCCATCGTCGCCATCGCCGCGGGGCTGCTGCTGTTCGGCACGCTCTTCACATCGATCCTCGAGTCGCGGCTGCAACTGGTGGCCAAGCGCCTGTCGCGCTCGCTCGAAGATGCGAACGCCGAACTCACGCAGGCCAACCAGGAGCTGCAAAAGCGCGCCTTCACCGACGCGCTGACCGGACTGCCCAACCGCGTGCTGTTCGAAGACCGGCTGCGGCACGCGCTGGCGCGCATGGACCGCGCCAACCACCTGCAGGTCGAGGAGCGCATTGCGGTTCTGTTCGTCGACCTCGACGGCTTCAAGCCGATCAACGATTCGTTCGGGCACGCGGCCGGCGACCAGATCCTGTGCATGGCCGCCGAGCGGCTGGCCCGCACCACGCGCGAGAGCGACACAGTGGCGCGCATCGGCGGCGACGAGTTTCTGCTGCTGCTCGAAGGCGTGCGCGACCGGGCCGAATGCGCGGAAGCCGCCAACCGCGTGCTGCGCGCGCTGAGCGAGCCTTTCAACGTGCTGGGCAAGCAACTGCAGATCGCGTGCTCCATCGGCATCGTGCTGCACCCGGAGCAGGGCGAGCCCGACAAGCTCGTGGCCAACGCCGACGCGGCCATGTACGAGGCCAAGCGCGCGGGCGGCGGCAACTACGTGATGTTCGAGCCGCACATGGGCGCCGACGCCGCCAAGCAGCTGCAGTTGCAAAGCGACCTGCGCCGGGCCGTGGAGCTCAAGCAGTTCGAGCTGTACTACCAGCCCAAGATCAACGGCGCGGGCGACAGCCTCAGCGGCGTGGAGGCGCTGGTGCGCTGGAACCATCCGCAACACGGCCTGATCGGCCCCACCGAGTTCATCGGACTGGCCGAGCGCTTCGGCCTCATCGTGCGCCTGGGCGACTGGATCCTCGACGAGGCCTGCCGCCAGATCGCGCAATGGCGGGCCCAGGGCACCTGGATGTGCGTGGCGGTGAACCTGTCGGTCATGCAGCTGCGCGAGGTCGACTTTGTCGCGCGCGTCGAGCAGGCGCTGGCCCGGCACGACATTCCGGCATCGCTGCTGCTGTGCGAGATCACCGAGTCGGTCGCCATGGAAGACATCAAGGCGACGCAGCGTACCTTTGAGGGGCTGGCGCGGATCGGCGTGTTCCTGTCGATCGATGACTTCGGCACCGGCTATTCCAGCCTGAGCCACCTGCGCAAGCTGCCGCGCGCCAGGTGAAGATCGATCGCAGCTTCGTGCAGGACCTGCAGACCAAGGAAGACGCGCGGGCCGTGATCGACGCCGTCATCCGCCTGGCCCATGCGCTGGGCTTGACCGTGGTGGCCGAGGGCGTCGAGAACGAGGCGCAGCGCGACATCCTGCTTGCGATGGGATGCGACGAGCTGCAGGGCTTTCTGTTCTCGCATCCGCTGCCTGCCGGCGAGCTGTTCGCCTGGTTCTCGCAGCGCACCCACACGGCGGGTTGAGCTGGCGCTTTCTCCGCTGCCGTCGCGGGGCGCGTGCAGGAGGAGAGGAACATCCCGCCTGCAGGGTGCAAGCGTCTTGGTGGAAAATGCAGGGGTCCTGCAGCACTGCCGCGGCACCCAGGCAATCGAGATCAGTTTTTCCCCGTGGCGATACGTGCAAGCACTGAGCCGAAAAATTCAGTGACAACCAGCACCCACCCGATGGAATCCACCGCTTACGACACGATGCGCCTTTCAGTCGCTCCCATGATGGATAAATCGGAAACCCGAGATAAATCAACTACTTAGGGGCGTCCGTGTGCAGCGCGTGTGCACTGGTTTTGGCGAGTTGGAAGCGTTTCAGATGATCTAGGTCGGCGACCATCTGTCTGTCACACCCGGGGGGCGCGGGTTCGAGTTCGTCCACTCCGCCAATCTCTAAGAAGAACGGGCCTTCGCGGCCCGTTTGCTCTTTCTATCCCCTTTGTACCCCCTCGCGTGCAGCCGAGTCAGGCAGAGAGGGGTCGCGACTTTGGGCATCGGTGAGCAGCGCAACGTCCTGGACGGCTGGCTCTGGTGCGCCTCCAGTAAGCCGAGAACCTGACTCACAGGACATCGAGCACCTCCCCCGAGAACAGCCGATCAAACGCGACAGCGTTTCGACGGAGCCTAGACGTGTCCGTTCTCCATCCGTGACAACATGGATGAGACCCGCGTCGTCAGATCGGTCTCGGTCGAGGTTCAATGGCGCTGCGTTCGCGGCGAGGACGAGCTCGCGGTATCGGGCATATCCATTTTCACGCGCAACAGAGATCGCAAATTCGTTCTAATGAAGCTGGAGCTATTTTTTCTCGGAGTTCTAAATTTTGCGGGGCACGTTCAGGACCTCGCTTCAAATCGCTCGTTAAACGTCAGAAGCGTTTGGGCGCGCTTGCGAGCATTGACGCGACGCACATGCCGGCCCCATGCACAGCCCGGCCAAGAATCGGCTTAGTGATGTCCGAGGCGCACGTCGGCGCGCCCGGCCAACAACGGTCGCCGCCTACGCGTCGAGCCGAAGGTCTTTGCGCAAGCCAGAGTCCAGCATGCTGGCGGGCGCAAATCTGCGCAGCAGGCGCAGGCGGCTGGCCATGCCAGGGGCGTAGTGGGTCTTGGGCTGCGCGGTCGTGGCCGCCTTCAACACGATGGCGGCCACCACCTCGGGGCTGTCTGCGCCAGCGATTCCCTCCCGGAGCCGTTGCTCCATGCCCACGCGAATTTCGCGGTACATGTCCAAAGGTGTATCGGGCTGCACCAAATTCGCTTCGAACGGTGTCTTGACGTAGGGGGGCTCCACCACAGAGACGCGAATGCCCTGCGTACGCAGTTCATGATCCAGCGATTCCGAATAGCCGGCGACCGCGTGCTTGGTCGCGGAGTACAGCGCCATATAAGGCGCGGGCAGGAACCCCACCACGGAGCCGATGTTGATGATGCGACCGCTCCCCTGGTGACGCATATGCGGTACGACGGACCGGATCATCCGCACCATGCCGAAGAAGTTGGTATCGAAGATGGCCTGGGCCTGCGCAATCGAACTCTCTTCCGCGCCGGCTGGAGCGACTCCGAAGCCGGCGTTGTTAACCAGCAGATCGATGCGGCCCTCCAACTGGAACAGTTGCCGGACCACAGCATCGACCGACGCGTCCTGAGTCACGTCCAGGGGCAGCATCTCGAACGCTCGTTGGCCCGCCTGGCCACCGCGCCGGCTGGTGCCGTATGCCTTGTAACCAGCCTTCGACAGCTGCTGCGCGATGGCTTCGCCGATGCCAGATGAGGCCCCCGTCACGAGGGCCACCTTGTTCTTCGCGTTCATCCTGATTTTCCTTCGCTGTAGATTTTCGAATGATGCTCATCATATTTTATGGCGAGCGGAAATCGACGGCTTTACGTCGCGTTAGGTGTTAAGTGATGGGCAGGTGCTTCAAAGCAGACTCGCGCAGGTTGTCGGATAGCGCGGGCTCGTCAACAACGCGGGCCAGTAGCAAAGTGCCAACCATGGTGGCGACGGTCACGAGGGCACGTTCGTGGGCACCTGCTTGGCCCCAATCCGGCGACTGTCGGGCAACAAGATCGACCATTTCCTTGATGTACCGGGTGGTCACACGCCGGACTTCGGGCGCTTGGCGCACGGTTTCCGAGCCCAGGGCGGCCAGGGGACAACCCTGTTCTATTTGCGCCAGATTTTCTCGCGAGAGATAGGCTTGGAGCATATAAGTCAAAGCCTGTTCTGGGGGCATGCTGGCGGCCGCGTCAGCCGCTACGGCTGCCGCTTCCGCACAGGCCCGCCCCGCAGCTTCCGCCAGCATGGCCTCGCGCGAGGCGAAGTGAGCATAGAAGGCGCCATGGGTCAGGCCGGCTTCTTTCATGATGTCGGCGACTCCAGTTCCGTCGTAGCCACTGCGCCGGATCGCACGCGCGGCGGCGGACACGATACGCTCGTGTGAGGCCTCCTTGGCTGTCATTCTGTCGGTGCGCTTAGACTTTCGCATGATGGGGATCATACACAATTTCCCAGAAAAGTGCTGTGACGTCTTGCACGACACCGTCCACTCGGTTGCGATTTTTCTGGTCGGCTGTTTGGGGATCGTGCTTCGGCTCGCGTTCCGCATCGGCCTTGAAGCGGCGACGGCGGTGGCATCCAAGAGAGAAGGCGACCTTGACCCCTCGCGTGGGCAGTTGGTCGGTTCAGTGGTTAACCGTTGCTTGAGTCGTGGCCGGCAAGGTCATCTCCATGGTCCGCGGTTCCGTGACGACCGAAGGCACGCTGGAGATCGCGCCCAGCGTGCAGGTCGTCTCGACCATCACCAGCAGCTCCGCGCAATCGCTCAACCTCACCAAAGGCGGCTCCGCCTATGCGGTGATCAAGGCATCGAGTGTGATGGTCGGCACCGACTGATCTTCACTCCCAGCGCGCCGGTGTGCCTGAGGGTGTTGCTTATCACATCGCCTGAGTTGCTGTGCCTTGGAGGATGTAGCAGTTGTTCAGGACGATCGTGCGGCCTGTCGTGCTGCCCACGAAAGCGATCAAGGCATCGACCGCGGGCATTAGTCGAACTGGGCCGGCCGCGATTCGCTGTCGCGTCTTGCAGAAGGCGGTCATGCGGCGGATTGCCGTTCACCGTGGCGGGCGTATATTCGAAGTACGTGCCGGTGAGCGGTGAGCGAATAGAGCCGGCGGACGGCGCAACGCGGGCGGAGCTCTCAGTCGCAGCGCACTGACGGCGCGGCAGCGTCGACGCGCGCGAGCTTTCGCACGAAGGCTTCGGCGACCGCCGCGGGCTGCTCCAGCGTCGACATATGGCCGCACTGCGGCACCACGATGAGTTCGGCGTTGCCGGGCAACAGGCTCGCGATCTCCTCGCTCAGTTCAGGGGGCGTGATCTGGTCCTCGCGGCCACACAGGACCAGCGCCGGCCCTTGAAACGCTCGCGCGCGTCGCGCCGGTGCATCGCGGCCTTCTGCTGCCGCGCGAAACCCTCGCTGCCGACCTGCCGTGCCATGTCGGCGAGCAGGTCTAGCAGCGCCTTGTCCTGCGTATGCGCCGGGTGCGGCACGCGCGGCGTGAAGCTCTCGACCACTTGCGCGAAGCTCGCGCCGCCCGAACTCAGCGCCGCCACCATTCTTTGCCGGTTCTGTGTGGCCTCCTGCGAATCGGCGCGCGTACCGGTATCGAGCAAGGCAAGGCCCGCGATCCTGTGGCCGGCTTGCCGGCACACCTCGAGCGCCACATAGCCGCCCAAGGAGAAGCCCGCCACAGCGAAGCTTCCGTCCGGCATGGCGGCGAGCGCCGAGGCGGCCTGGGCCTCGATGGTGTCTGCCGCGTGGGTCGGCGAAACAACCACATCGCGCCCGATCGGCAGCGCTTGCCGAATGGGATCCCACACGCGCGCATCGTTCATGAGGCCGGGTAGCAGCAGCGGTAAGGTGTTCGTCATGGAGAGTCCTCGGGTGAATGGCACGTCGATCGGCTCCGACCCGTTAGGGGTGATTCCTTCGGGGGAACGCTTGGAAAAGTATGGGTTCAAGGCTCGGGCATTGAGAAACATCGTGGGCCACGCTGCGCTAGTTGCGAGCTACGAGTCACGAGTTGCCGTGTCCCGAGTCAGGGAGAATCTGCTGCAGATGTTTGGGTTCGGCGCTTCAAGCCGTAGTTCGATAGCGCTCTGCCACATGCGCCTGCTGGATGCCCACGACCAGGGTCTGACGTGCCGCGTTCAGCACCTCCCAGCGCGCGGCATCGTGCAGCGGCGGGATGGTCACGAGCTCGCGGCGGTCGAAGCCGACTAGCGCGGCATCCACCAACTCTTCCACCCCCATCAGATCAGGCATTGCACTGATATCGATGCCCGCGCGCTCCCAAATCTCGGTACGGGTTCCAGCAGGCAACACCGCCTGCACGTAGACACCCTTGGGCGCGAGCTCCAGGCTCAGCCCCTGGGACAGGAACAGCACGAAGGCCTTGGTCGCGCCGTAGACCGATGCGCCAAACTCGGGCGCCAGGCCGACCACCGAACCGATGTTGACGATCGCGCCTTTGTCCGCTTGCACCAGGCGCGGGGCGATGGCGCTGGCCAGCCTGGCCAGCGCGGTGATGTTGAGGGTGATCAGGCGAGCGACATCGTCTGTCGATTGGTCGATGAACGAGCCGAACAACGCAGCGCCGGCGTTGTTAATCAGGGTTTCGATCTTGGCGTCTTCGCGCAGGCGCGCCTCGACTGCGGCCAGATCATCAGGCTGGGTCAGGTCGGCCGCAAGGATATCGACGGCAACGCCGGTTTCCTCGCGCAGGCGCGCAGCAAGCGCTTCCAGGCGCGCCTTGTCGCGTGCCACCAGCACAAGGTCGTGGCCGCGGCGTGCGAAGCGGTCGGCGTAGACGGCTCCAATGCCGGTAGAGGCGCCGGTGATGAGGACAGTGGAATGGGAAGTCATGTGTTTTCTCCTGATCGAAAGGTGAGTCCATGCCGCGACATGCAACATGGGAAAACGGCTATCGGAAGCTGGAATCAGCGAGGGCCGAATAGTCGATGCAGCCCTGGGTGGCACCGCGTGCGCCAACAGCGACGGGCGAATTTGTCGTCATCCACTTCACCGAAGCGGGTGGGGACAGTCAGGTAGGTATCGCTCATATACGAAGGCCTTCGAAAGTAAGTCGCGATAATGATGTCGATCATCATCTTTATTGTCAAGGCGTTTGATGGCGATTGACATCAATGTATATTCGTGACTTCACTGATGGCACATCTAGAGAGCTCCTGGACATGAAGGTCACCAAAGCGCAGGTGCAGGCGAACCGGGCGCACATCGTCGAGACGGCCTCTACGCTGTTTCGCCAACGCGGCTACGACGGGGTGGGGATTGCGGACTTGATGGCGGTCGCAGGCTTCACCCACGGCGGGTTCTACAAGCACTTCGGGTCCAAGGCCGACCTGATGGCGGAAGCGGCGACCTGTGGCTTTGCGCAGACGGCCGCCAAAGCCGAAGGCGTCGATGCGATCGAGTTCGTCAAGTACTACCTGTCCCGTGAGCATCGCAACGCTCGGGGTGAAGGTTGCACGATGGCCGCGCTATGCGGAGACGCTGCGCGTCAGCCAGAGTCGATCAAGACCGCTTTTGCGGCCGGCGCTGAAAGCTTGCTGGCGAACCCGGCAAACCAATTCGACACGCCGGGGGAAACCGATCGGGGAGGCGACGCGCGCGCTAGGCGGATCGAGGTCATTGCGCAGGCAATCGGCGCAATCGTGCTGTCGCGGGCGTGTCCCGACGACTCGCCGCTTGCCGATGAAATTCTGGATGTCTGCCGCGCCGCACTGCTGTCGAAGCTTTCTTCGACCACGGTTGGATCTTCCGGCTCTCAGATCAATTAGTCCAGTTTTTGGCCAAGGCCAACAACGTCGAGCCCTATCGATATCTCTTCGCGCCGTTCAAGAGCAACGTTGCTGCCCTGGTCCGATTGCCTCTACTTGGCTGCCTTCCATAAGGTGAATTTCCATTCCGCCGGCTCGCTTTTTGGGGCTTGTGAGATTCCACGTGAGTTGATGAAGGCAACGCGGCGGCATGTTAACGCTTGGTCTTGTCGATCCCACCAATCCAAGACTGCAGCAAGAACGCGATGGAATACGCTGCTCTCTTGTAACGGTTGGTCGAGCCTGGGAATGATCATCTCCGGATGGCATCGACAGTAGCCTCATTCACGGCGCGCCTCCTCGCCTGTGTGTCCATGAACAGGGGGCTGATCCAGGCGAAATTTTCCCTCTGCCCTCTGCCCTCTGCCCTGACGCGTGCAGCGCGTGCAGCGCGTGCGCCCGCATTGTTGCTTGTGGAGCGCCGGCGCTAGTGGGTGATTTCTGCCGCCTGGGCCCGTAAGAAGCTTCTCGCAATGTGCTCCTGCGCGAGATTCAGCATATGAGTCGCCAGACTCGCACGTTCCGCCTCAAGCTCTTCGTGGGTCTTGCGTTTGCCTTTGCGCTCTGCCTGTTCGGCGGTCTTGTAGGGGGCGGTGCTCGGTGGGCGGGGCTGCCGGCCGATCCCCGGGAGGCAAACGCAGCACGCAGGCCTGGGAGCGGCGAAAGCGTCAGGGATGAAAGCCGAATGGCTGCGGCTCGCGATGCGGCACAGGGCAGCGCCTCGCGAGCCCGGCGCCGGGACGCTGACCCGCCGAAGCGCGGGCGGCCAGGCGGGGGCATTTCCGATCGTTGCGGCTGTCTGTGCCCTCCGGCCAATCCGTGCCCTTCACAACCCGGTAAAAACGTGAGACAATAAAATAGTCCATTTTAAATTTTAAAAAACACTTAAAAATCAATGAGTTATTGGAATGTTGGACGAAATGAACGAAGCGCAATCTGATTTAGCCCAGGTCGTTCGACTGGCGCTTGCCGAGCAGACTGAGGACGTGCGCCTGTTCGTGGCTAGGCTCGTTCGGAAGTACCGGAACACCGACCCGGAGCTGGCGGAGCAGATGGACCTCTACCTGCGCGCGAAGTTGCCTCGAACGAGCGCGCCCACGCGCAAGGTCCCGCAGCCCGCGATGCCTGCGCATGCATTGCCGGTGGATGACGAGTCGCGGTTGTCACTGTTGAAGGTTTTCAAGGACACGCCCGATCGCGAGCAGCCATTGCTGTCGGTCGATCTTGAAGAAACGTTGAGCCAATTGATCCAGGAACGTCGTCAAACGGAACGCCTGGCGTCGATGGGGTTGAGCCCAACGCGTTCCGCCATCTTCGTAGGGCCCCCCGGCGTCGGTAAGACATTGACCGCGCGCTGGCTTGCCTCGCAACTGGGTGTGCCGCTGTACGTGCTGGATCTGACTGCTGTCATGAGCAGCCTGCTCGGCCGAAGTGGGACCAATCTGCGTGCTGCGCTCGACTTCGCGAAACGCAGTCCGTGCGTGCTGCTGCTGGATGAGATCGATGCCATCGCCAAGCGCCGCAGTGACGATACCGATATCGGCGAACTGAAGCGCCTAGTTACCGTCATTTTGCAAGAGGTCGATGAATGGCCAGCCACTGGACTGTTGCTTGCCGCCACCAACCACTCTGAACTCATCGACCCTGCGTTGTGGCGTCGCTTCGATCTGGTGATTGCGTTCAAGGCGCCGGAGATGTCGGCTGTCAAGGCAGCGATCAAACGCTTTCTCGGTCCGGACTACGCGCTGTTCGGCCGCTGGATCGACATTCTGACCTTTGCATTCGACGGCGAGTCGTTCAGCGACATTGAACGGGATCTTCAGCGTTTCCGCCGTGCGGTGGCGCTGGGCACGGCCTCGGATGCCGATCTCATTGAAGAGTTCATTAAATCGCGCGCGCTCGTCCTGGACCGACAGGCCCGCATCGATCTGGCTGTGCTGCTGGCGAAGCAGACCCGTCTGTCGCAGCACACTGTCTCTGATATCACCGGCGTGAGTCGCGACACCATCCGGAAGTACACGAACGAGCAGCCGCCTGCAGCGAAAAAAACCTCGAAGGGGAAGCCTGACACATGAGCCAAACCAATTTCCTTATTGGGCGCGGCGAGCTGCTGACCCACGATATCAAGGGACCAAAGCGTAAGCCCGGCAAGGCTGAGGTTTACTCCTTCCAAGAAGCCGCGGGGCGCCTTACGCCGCAGTTCTCCGCAACCGCGACAGCACTGGACGCCTTGCCACCGGAGGCTTGTCCTGGCGACTTCGGCGTTGCTCGGCTGACGATGAATCCGAGCTACATCGCGCGGTCTTTTTTCCCGGTTGCAATGCTGCGCACCGTAGGTCTGGAATCGGTCGGCAGCGAACGGTAAAGGTGATTCCTGGCGGCTGGACCAAGAAGGGCACGCCGCAGGAATGCACAACCACTGAACTGTTCGTCGCCGGCAAGCGTCAGGCCTTCCGCAACCTCAAAGGCTGGACGCGCGAGATCGAAGCCGAATCCGATGAGGCGCTGGACCTCGCGCATATCGAAAAGTTTTCCGTCTTCACACCTGAAGAACGAATCGCGAACTACGGCAGCAGGAAAGATCGCTTTTTCGAAGTAGGCGTCCATCTGCTGCCCGATGAAGACCGCTTATTCGTCCAGCGGGCCTTCGTGCGATACGCCAAGGGTGTGGATGTTAAAGTTCACAACGATCTCGGCTTCATGGCCGGCAACCTCTGGTTTGTCCCGGTCGAAGGCAAGCATGGTGATGTCAAGAGACTCGCCGAGTTCGTGTTCGTGCGCGTCATCCGACCCGTGCCCAAGCTCCGCGGCATGCGGCCAGTGCATCGCACCGGAGGGGTCTCGGTCGGCTGCAGCCTCCCGACAGAGCAACCACTGTCCTCAGAACCGAGGTTGCCATTCTCGACGGCGGCTTGCCGAAGCAGCACGCGATCAGCCCGTGGCTCCGTTCGTATCGTGTTCTCGACGAAGACGCGGGCGACGATCCCGAAGGTTTGGAGCATGGTTTGGCGGTCACTTCGGCATTTTTGTTCGGCCCGATCCAGCCGAATGGCGCCGCTGCCCGCCCGTTCGCCTACGTCGATCACCTTCGCGTGCTCGACAAGGACGCGGATACCGAAGACCCGTTGGAGCTGTACCGAACGCTGGGCTTCGTCGAGCAAGTCTTGCTGTCGCGTCAGTACCAGTTCGTCAATCTCAGCCTTGGCCCGGACTTGCCTATCGAGGACACCGATGTTCATGCCTGGACCTCGGTCATCGACGATCTGCTGAGCGACGGCGACACGTTGATGACGGTTGCGATCGGCAACAACGGCGAAAGAGACCGGCCGTCGGGCAACGCCCGTGTGCAGGTGCCCTCGGACTGTGTCAATGCGTTGGCGGTCGGCGCCTCGAACGATACGGAAGCGGGCTGGACCCGCGCCCCCTACAGCGCGATCGGTCCAGGTCGAAGCCCTGGCGTCGTCAAGCCGGATTTGATGGCCTTCGGTGGCGATGCGGCCAAGTATTTCCATGTTCTTGCGTCAGGCAAAAAGCCCGCGCTTGTGCCACAACTCGGGACCAGCTTTGCATCACCCTACCTCCTGCGCAGCGCAGTCGGCATTCGGGCCATCCTGGGTACGGAGCTGACCCCGCTGGCGATCAAAGCGTTGCTGGTCCATGCCGCCGAGGCCATGGAGCACGACAAGCTGGAGGTGGGTTGGGGCAAGGTGCCTGAGGACTTGATGAGCATCATCACCTGCCCGGAAGGGGTGGCGCGTGTGGTCTATCAAGGGGAGCTGAAGCCTGGAAAATACCTTCGCGCCTCGCTGCCGCTGCCGGCCGGCGGTCTCAACGGCAACATCCGCCTCAAGGCGACCTTTTGCTACGCCTCGCCGACCGATCCGCAGGATGCTGCCGCTTATACCCGCGCCGGGCTAGAGACGGTGTTCCGTCCCAACGACGAGAAGATCAAGGACGGCAAGGCCAACGCTGACACGAAAGGCTTCTTCGACATGAAGAAGTACGCGACCGAGGAAGAGCGGCGTTCCGACATGGGCAAGTGGGAAACCGTGTTGCACGGCGCAAAAAGCATGCGCGGCGGCGGCCTCAAGAATCCGGTCTTCGACATCCACTACAACGCCCGCGAAGCAGGTGGTCGCGCAACGGGTGCCGAGAAGATTCGCTACGCGCTGATCATCACCGTCGAAGCGCCAAAGCATGTCGACCTCTACAACGAAATCTTGCGTGCATACGCGAAAACGCTGGTGCCGATCCAGCCGCAGGTGTCGCTCCCGATCCGCGTCTAGCCCCTAGGCCAGGCAACGTCGATACGCAATCACTTAGTAACGTGTGAGCTTGGAGGCTGGAGAAAAAAATGCCACTGAACAATACTGAAATTCGATACTACGACAGCAATGTTCTGCGTTTGCCTGCCGACAAGCGCAAGGAGTACCACGAGCAGGTAGACAGGCTCGTGACCGAACTCAGCAAGCGCCTGAAGGATCAGAGCGAGATCAAGATCACGAAGGTGGTCAAGGCTGGGTCATTCGCGAAGTACACGATCTTGCGCAAAACGTTAGAAGATCCGGTGGACGTCGACGTGGTGTTCTATATCTCCGGACGCAGCGTTGAAAAGGAAACTCTCGCGAGCCTGAGTCAGCTGATCTACGACGCATTGATCAAGCTGTATCCGAACAAGGCCGTCGAAGACTTTGAGATCCAGCGCAAGGCCGCAACCGTGACCTTCGTTGGTTCAGGGCTGAGTGTGGACATCGTGCCGGTCATCGAAGACCCCGCGCGACCGGGCTACGGCTGGCAGTTCGATATTCACGACAACACCAAGGTGCAGACCTGCGCGCCTTGCCAGATCAAGTTCGTTCGTGATCGCAAGGATGTAGACGGCGACTTTCGCACCCTTGTGCGGCTTGCCAAGAAGTGGCGCAATCGAATTGAGCTGAAGCCGCTGAAATCGTTCGCCATCGAGCTGATCATGGCGCATCTCCTGGCCAAGCATGGCAAGGACGGATCTATCGAGAAGCGCTTCCGCGATTTCCTACTGTACATCGCGCAGTCAGGGCTCAAGGAGGTCATCACGTTCCCAGAGAACGGCAAGGTTTCTCCTGCGTTCACCGATCCAGTCGTGATCCTCGATCCGGTTTGCAACACAAACAATGTGACCAGCCGCATCTCCGAAGACGAGCGCCTGGAAATCGTCGCGGCTGCCACGGAGGCTTGGGAGACGGCCAACTTTGCTTCGACCGAGGACGACATCGAGATCTGGAAGGAACTGTTTGGACCACGATTCAAAGTCAAGGAGGAAGCATGAGTCAAACCTATAGCGCCACTGAAACCTACTCCGTCGCCGATGTCGAAATCGTCATGCGTCGCGTGACGGCGGATCTGGTGATGATTGCCAGCAGCTCTGGTGCCGTAACGGAGGACAAGGCACGCGATTGGGGCCATGACATCGAAGCGCTGGCCAAGAATGGTTACCTGCAGATGGTTGACCTCACGCTGATGAGCAATGGCATCGAGCAAAAGGCCACCCGCTTCGAGGTTAACACGGAGGCGGGCGACTTCACTATGAGCCGTCCTGGTGGGGTGCTATGGCCGAAGGTACCGAATCCAGACTTGCGAATTGTTCTGTACTACACCGCTGCGTACGGCGTTTCGGCGAAAGAGAGGATGGGCAGCAAGCTACGCATCGGTTGGGTGCCGACCAGTGCTGATACCAGCCACTCCACCCTGACATCCAGCGCTAGCCGTGATTACGTCAGCAATGGCTACGGCATGCAGCGAAGGGACTTCAGTTAATGAGCCAGCAGAATATTTTCGACGGCAAGATTCCACTGCCGGACGATCGCTTGGCGGCGCGTGAAAAGACGTTGCTGGGTTTTGACGCGCGCTATCAGAAGATTCATGATCAGTTGCGGCTCCTGCTGAATCTCGGCGAGCTCGCGACGTGGAGCAAGAAGCACCATCGTCAGAAGCTTGCAATCTGCGATTTGGTGGCCGAGCAGTATCCACTTGTGATCTTTTACGGGGATGTCGGTACCGGCAAGACGGCGACGGCCGAGTGCATCGCCAATCGCCTGGCGAAAGAATCACGCACCGAAGATTCCTTGCTGTTCAAGCTCAGCAACCGTGTGCGCGGCAGTGGCAAAGTCGGAGAAATGGGAACCTTGTTGACCCAAGCGTTCCATGAAGTCACGCAGTCGGCAGGCAAGACGCGTCGCGCTGTCCTTGTGATCGATGAGGGTGACTCACTTGCAGCGTCCCGCTCGCAAGAGCACAGCCACCATGAGGATAAGGTTGCGGTCAACACTTTGATCCAATGCGTAGATGACCTACGGCATTTCGGGGGCAGGGTGGTCGTGTTCCTGTGCACCAATCGTCTGTCGGTGCTGGACGCCGCCCTGCAGCGCCGGGCCGCAGTCGTGGAAGAGTTCCAGCGCCCGAGTGACGAAGAGAGGCGCGCATTGTTCAAGATGGACCTTGATGGCCTTGCGCTCACCGAGCGCCAGATCGACGAACTCGTCGCGACCACCGGCCCGCACAGCAAGCGACCGGGTTGGACCTTCTCGGATATTCGAACCAGGTTGTATCCAGCCGCCATGGCGCAGGCGTTTCCCGATCATCCGCTGACCTTTAAACATCTCCACGACGCGGCAGCGGCACTGCGTCCATCACCTGTTATGGAGGACAAGTAATGGCGCGGTCATCACTGTTCGGGCGTCGTATTCATATCACCGGCAGCATTGCGGCCGACGCCTTAGCGGCGACCACGGAGGAGGTGACCCGTGCGCGTGCAGTTGTGGAAGTGCTGGTCAAGGATCTGCTTCGCAAAGGCGCCAGTTTCGTTATCCCGGTCGATGCCGAGAAGACACGATCGGATGGTCTGCCCATTTGCTTCGACTGGTTGATCTGGGACACCATTCAGAAGAATCTGCATACACGTCCTGAGGGGGCTCCGAACCCGTTGGTGGTCGCGGTCAAGCATCACAAGAACGAAGATCAGATTCCCGAGCAGTTCGCTGGAGTCTGGGGCGCGCTGCGCGGTTCGGCGCTGGTCCAGATTGAAAGCGCTGCGCACTGGAACATGAACAGCAAGCGGATGGAAGCGCAGGCGCGACACGGCGACATCCTCATCGCACTTGGCGGCGGAGAAGGCGTGCTCTTCCTGGCCAATCTCTACCACGACGCCGGCAAGCCCGTGATCCCGTTGAACTTGAAACTCGGACCGGCTAACACCGGCGCGCTTCGATTGTTTGAGTTCGGCCTCACCGGCAGCAATGCGCAGCGCCTGTTTCAGACGGAAGGTGGTACTCCTGCGCATAGTTGGCTCAATCGCATCGAGATGCCTGCGCGAACAGATGTGGCATCTGGTGTGCATGATCTGTTGGACCTGCTAGAGGGGCTGGTTCCACCCAAAGCATTCGTCGTCCGGTTGCTCAATCCGACACACGCTGACTACAACGACGTTCAGGACTTCTTCGACACGGTCGTGCAGCCGGTTATGGAGGGTGAACTGGGGTACAAGCTGACGGTCGTTGACGGCAACCAAGCGTACGACCATGCGCGTATCGACCAGGAGATTTTCACGAAGCTGCATCGCAGCCGCGTCGTGCTTGCTGACATCACCGGCCTGCGCCCAAACTGCTTCTTGGAACTGGGCTATGCGCTGGGGAGAGGGCTGCCGACCATGGTGCTGGCAAAAGCCGGCACGGAACATCCTTTCGACATCTATTCGCTATCGGGTCACCATTGGAAGACAACTGGTAGTGCAGAGGATCGGCGCCGCGAATTTCGTGCGCACTGGAATGCGATCAAGAGCCGTCCACCTCTCGTTCCCACGGAGCCTTTAATTCCATGAGCAGCAATCGCGAGGTCTTTCTATCGGTAGACGTTGAAACGTCGGGACCCATCCCGGGTGAGTTCAGTCTCCTCACTATTGGCGCATGTGATGTTTACGACTTGCGCCAAACGTTTTCATGCGAGCTGAAGCCGACCACGCGTAATGCAGATCCAAAGGCACTGGAGGTCACGGGTCTCTCTTTGGACAGACTAGAGAGCGATGGACTTGAGCCTGTAACTGCCATGCTGGAGTTCAGGGCCTGGGTGCTCAGAGTCGCGGGGCCTGATGCCTTGCCGGTCTTCGTTGGATTCAACGCACCGTTCGACTGGTCCTTTGTTAACTACTACTTCCATCGCTATCTGGGAGAAAATCCTTTCGGCTTTGCCGCGCTCGACATCAAATCGATGTACATGGGGGCATTTGGGAGTAGGTGGGCAGACACAAGGTCCAGCCAAATCGCTGCAGCGTTGCATCCCACGCTGAAGGGCGATCACGAAGCGTTGCATGACGCCCAGTATCAGGCTGAACTGTTCCGGCTGATTCAGCAAAGGAAGTAGCGCGCTGGCACACCTCTCGGCGCGGCGCGCCGCTGTCGCTCAACAACTATTCATGAACTATATCTGCGCCGCTTGCATCGGAGAGCCTGTTCTTCAACGCCTCGTCTTAGTCGAAGCATCTAGCGCCAATACTTGTGACTACTGCGACAGAGAGCAACCAGCCGCCGAAGTCTGGTTCGTCGCCCAAAAGTGCGACATGGTGATCGCGACGTTCTATGAGCTTTCTAGCCAAACGATGGCTGTGGTGCATTTCGACAGAACGCCGGCTGGAACGGACCTGGAGACAACGATTCAGGAACTTGTCCAAGTACCGCGGGATGCGCTGGAAGCGATCGTGGAAACGCTTCAGTTCATGTGGTACGACAGCGATAGCGAAGAACATCAATACGGCGATGAGGATCCATGGTTCGTTTTAAGGACCCGCTTGGATTCACCTCTCAGCGAAGACTGGATAGCTATGGAGAGTAGTCTGCGAGGTGAGGCGAGGTACCTGAATCCGAAGGTCAATCAGTTTATGGAATCGGTGTTTGGCGGCATTACGGAAGATGTCGCCGCCAACGGGACATCGGTCCTTGTCGATGCGGGTCGTGGATCAACTTATGACTCGCTTTATCGGGCGCGGGTATTCCAATCCGAGAAGAGCCTGAACGAAGCCTTGCAACATCCAGAACGATTCCTTGGCGCTCCAGCAGCAGGCATAGGAGCGGGCGGTCGCATGAACGCGGCCGGACAACCTGCGTTCTACGGTGCCACGGATGTGTGGACAACGCTCGCAGAAGTGCGGCCGCCGGTAGGAAGTTGGGTCGTTGTGGCGAAGTTTTCCGTCATTCGAGCGCTCAAGTTGCTGGACCTCACGTTGCTCGGTCAAGTTCAACTCAGAGAGGAGGCAAGCCTGTTTGATCCGGCAACTAAGTTCGCGGCACATCGGCGCGATTTCTTGCGCGTGCTCAGCGAGAAGATGATCGTGCCTGTCATGCCTGAGAGTCAGGATCACAACTACCTGATCACTCAGGTTGTTGCGGACTATCTTGCGATGCATCCATCGTCATCGATAGACGGGATTGTTTACCCATCGGTGCAGCGCAGCGGTGGCGATCATGATGCGTGTGGAGTGAATATCGCCCTTTTTCACAAGGCTGCGACAGCGATTGGTGCGCACAGTGAAAAAGCTACTGCTCAAGCGGAACTTTGGGAATACGAAGAGGACGGGCCACGCCAATATTTCCAGCCGACGATCCTTTATCACCCAGACAATCCCCAGTATTTTTTCAGGCCGCTAGGCTTTCACCCAGAGCCCGCACTGCAATTAATCCGCGACAGCATTGAGATCCACCGCGTGCAGTCCGTTGATATCCGGACTAAGTCGACACTTGTGGAAGTTGTGAATCTGGATGAGACCAATTGGCACCGTCGCTGATCGTGAGCAATGGCGACGAGCCAGTTGACGGACATATCGTAGTGGAGCCAAACCAAGTTCATGCTCGATAGGTCGCCTTTAGGGCGCGTCGATCTGACCGGGCAAGCGCGAAGACAGTATTGCGACCTTTGCGTCCGCATCCCGCACGATGTAGCTGAGGTCGGCGCTCGAGAGCTTCGTCGAGGCCAGGACGTAGTAGAGGCCGATGCGCTCGGCCGGCAGCGACAGGGCGAGCAGTTCGTTGGCGGCACGGTTTGCCTCGGCGTCGAGTTCCGCAAAGGTGAGCTTCCGTCCACTGGGCAGGAACAGCGCGGCGATTTTGCCGGGCGTTGCCAATGCGGGGTTGGCCAAGTGGTACATGCAGACCTGGTCCTAGAGCCAGTCGACTTCGGGCTCCATTACGCACGAGGAGCCCGCAGAGATCGCCAAGACCAGGCCATGCACCTCAGGCAGAAGTCTTTGGAAATAGAAGCGCGCGGTGGCAACCTTGGATGCGTATATCTTGTCTTCGCTCTCTTGATTGGCCAGACCGATCGCCGCCATGCGAGCCCACATCCAAGCCAACGACACGTGGCCCACGAGCCGCAGGAAGGGCGCAGCGGCGCTCCCGACCTCATCGGCGTTATTACGCGCGCGTTGCGAAACCTCCACAGTAACCCGGTGCGCCAGCGCGACAACATCGCTGAGTGCTGTGGAGATCTCCTGCATTCCCACGGCGTCTGCCTGGGAGTCGGCGAAGGCGCTGATCATCTGGAGGTACGCGATCAGCCGTTGCCCGCCGTCGGTGACGACCTTGCGCCCGAGCAGATCCATCGCCTGAATCCCATTCGCACCTTCATACAGAGGAATGATGCGGGCGTCGCGCAGGTGCTGCTCCACGAGGTTTTCGCAGATGTACCCGTGTCCGCCGTAGACCTGCATCGCCATGCTGATGCACTCGATGGCCAAGTCGCTGGAGAATGCCTTGACGATCGGGGTGGCCAGCGCCAGCAATTCGGCGGCTTGCGCCCGCTCGGCAGGGTCTGCACTGTGATGTTGGAGATCGATCAGTTGCGAGGCCCACAGAGCGAATGCACGCGTTCCCTCGATATAGGCTTTCTGCGTCAGAAGCATGCGGCGCACATCGGCATGCGCCACGATGGGATCGGCCGCGCCGATGCGGGTGGCGGCTGATGGTGCGCGCCCCTGCGTACGATCCTTCGCGTAGGCCAAGGCCTTCTGGTAGGCCGCCTCCATGAGGCCGATCGAGTTTACGCCGACGATCACGCGCGCGTGATTCATCATCACGAACATCGAGGCAAGGCCGTTGTTGGGTTCACCGAGCAACCAGCCGGTCGCACCGTCGAAATTCATCGTGCACGTGGCATTCCCGTGAATGCCCATCTTGTGCTCGATCGACCCGCAAGTCACGGCGTTGCGAGTTCCCAAGCTTGCGTCAACTGCAACGATAAACTTGGGCACGATGAAAAGCGAGATGCCCTTGACGCCAGGGGGCGCATCAGGCAGCCGGGCGAGCACAAGATGGATGATGTTGTCAGTCAGATCCTGTTCGCCGCCGGAAATGAAGATTTTCGTTCCAGTCACTGAGAACGTCCCGTCGGACTGGGGAAGTGCGCGGGTCCTCAATAATCCCAGGTCGGTCCCTGCATGGGGCTCCGTCAGGCACATGGTCCCCGCCCAAGCTCCCGATGCGATGTGGGGCAGGTACATCTTCTTCTGCTCAGGCGATGCATTGGCTGCCAGGCATGTGTAGGCGGCGTTTGACATGCCGGGATATGCAGACCAACCCATGTTCGCTCCGCAGAGCATCTCGAACAAAGCGTTGTTCACCACGATTGGCATGCCTTGCCCGCCATGTTCTGGCTGGCAAGACACCGACGGCCATCCTGCCTCGACGTACTTGTCGTAGGCGGCCTTGAAGCCAGAAGGCGTCTTGACGACGCCTTCGGCCGGCATGGAGCAACCTTCACGGTCGCCCACGCTGTTCAGTGGTGCAATGATCTCGGATGCGAAGGTGCCCGCGGCATCCATCACTTGGTCGATGGTCTCCCGGTCCAGATCTTCGATGCGAAGCGGGTCGACCACATTGAGCAATTCATGAAGGACGAAACTGATGTCACGGGTGGGTGGGCGATAGAACATGAAGGTCTCTTTCTGTGTGGAGTTTGCGATCTTTGCCAGTGCGCCAGATCAGAAGCCGGCTGAGGATGGGGGTGCGACATCCCGCAAGTCCCTGCGAAGGATCTTTTCTGCTGCGGCTTTGGGGAGGCTCTCCACAAACGTGATGCGGCGAGGGATCTTGTAGCCGCCAGATTGACGCGACAGTGCGACACGATGTCGTCGGTGGTGAGTGCAGGGTTGCGGCGCACGGCGAAGAGGTGGGGCGCCTCGCCCGAGCGTGGATCGGAGACCCCGACGCATGCACATTCCACGACGCCCGGGAGCATCGCGACCCCCGCCTCGATCTCGTTGGGATAGACGTTGAATCCGGAGACGACGATCATGTCCTTCTTGCGATCGACGATGTACATGAAACCCTTCTCGTCCATGCGCACGACGTCGCCCTGAACCATCCATCCGACTGCCTTCTGGATCGAGGCCCCGGCACCTGTGAGCAGGCTTGTACGGGAGAAGTCGACGTTTGCGAGATTTGAGTCGTCAACCAGCGAGTTGAACAGGGAGTTGACGCCGATAAGCATGTCGAACGGCTCGCGCGCGAGCTCAGCGATGACGCCGGCTGTATCGCGAGGGTTCGGTATAAGGCGGTGGTTCGCCCCCAAATCGAGCGCCGCAAGCGCCATGGCGAGGGGGTACACGTGATAGGGAAGCAGCGGCGTAACGATCGATATGCCGTCGACTGGGAGGATCAACCGAACCCAACTGCGTATCTGCCTCAGGCTGGCTCCGAAACTCCGGTGGGTCAGGATCGCGCCCTTCGAAACCCCGGTCGTACCGCCTGTGTACTGCAGGAACGCGGGATCGCTTGGCAGAATTTCCTCCGGTTCCAGCACGGCTTGCAGGCCGCTCGAGATGGCAATAGGCAGATGAACTCGGCGCGGCACGCCGGAAGCGGGTGGCCGACCAAGGTTGGTGAGATCATCTGATTTGGTGCGGGGCGGTGCCTCACGCAGGTTCGCGACAGGCGCGATGACCATGTTCTCAAGCGCAACGCGCGGGAGAATCTGCTCCGCCGACGGGAGCATCGGCTCCGCGATCACGAGGCACTTCGCACCTGAATCTTCCAGCAAGGCCTCAAGTTCCCGAGGCGTGTAGAGCGGGTTGACGTTTACGACCACAAGGGCTGCACGCAAAACGGCCGCGAGGGCCAGCGGGTACGTGAGGCAATTGGGCATCATGAGCGCCACGCGGGCGCTTTTTCAAGGCCGACCTGCTGCAGGTGGACGGCGGGTCCGTGCGCGAAATGTCCAAGCTCCGCATAGCTGAGCGATTCACCCAGGCAGGTCACCGCAGGTTGGGGACCGTGTTTCTCGAACGTCTGCTCCAGCAGCCACTTCAAGGTCTCGTCACTCTGAAGCGCGATGTCCAACGGCAGTCCTGCCGGATAGGAGGAATGCCAAGCTCGAGCCTGCATATGCGAATCTCCGCTGTCGTTGTTAAGCGTCGGAACGCGCGCCCCGACATCAGGTCTCGGTTCCAGGCTATGCCAGCGCTTCCCGGACAAAGTCGAAGCGGTCCTGACCGAAGAACACCTCTTCACCGATGAATGTCGTCGGCGCTCCGAAGACACCTCGTCGCACCGCCTCATCGGTGTTGGCCTTCAACGCGGCTTTGATCTCGGGATCGCTCACCAGGCTTGGATCTCTTCAGGCGGAAATCCCGAGTCCGCCAGCGTCTTGGCCGACAGAGCGAGGTCGTTGAGGTTCAGTGCGTCGATCCACAGCCCCTTGAAAACCGCTGCGAGGAAGACCTGGAAGCGTTCCGGCTGCCTCAGCTGGACACCGATTGTTGCCCGCATCAGGTGAAGCGTGATGACAGGAAAGTGAGGGTTGTCAGTGAACGGAACCCCATAGCGCCTGGCGTGGCGCGCGTAGTCGTACGAGAAATACCAGCCCTTCACCGGGATGGTGGCGGGTGAGGCATTGCCCGTGGCTGGTAGACGCCGCCGAGCAGCATTGGCTTGTAGACAAGCGTTGCGCCGTGTTCGGCGCAGATTTTTGGCAGCTGGGTCCACGCCAAGTAGGACGAGGGACTACCCACGTCGAAGAAAAACTCTGCAACCTTGCTCACTGTGTATTTTCTAAGTAAACGATCGTTAACTGAAGTAACGTTAAGACATTTATTTTCCCGTGTCAACCCGACTTACGCCAATGTGACGGAACGTTTTCGAGCTCTTCCGGGTCGCGAAGGCCAGACAGAGGCGTCAGCAGTGCGCCTCGGAAGAGCAACAACCCGATGCTCTGTCCTAGGCAGTCGCGCTGCGATGTCGGTCAGGGGGCGACGCAGGCGCGCCATGGCCGTGGCTTAAACCTCTGGCGTCCCGTGCGCCTCGGATCACCGCAGTTGAGCTTGATCGTGTAGCGAGGGCGGTCGAAATTCTCTGGGGCGCAAGCGTCGGCGACTCCGGCCTCGTCTGGGGGGCGGAAGTGCAGGTGTGCCACTCGCCGGCAGTGGGCGGCTCGCGCGAGCGGCTCGCCGATGCATTGACCGATTGACGACGCGGAGAGGGCGGGCCAAGGAAGACCCGTCAGCCGGGGTGGATGGGGGAGCGAACTTGGCAAAAAGATCATAGGTCGTTAACTGAACGATCGATAGCTTAACGATCGGTCAATGTCAACGCGTGCTTTCACGCTCACGGTCGGAGCCGCCGTCACATACAAACGAAGCATTCGACAAGGCCATGGCGTTGCGCCCACGCGCTTCGACCGGAAGGCAACCTTCAGGAGACAACGCTTGCAGTTTGTTCAGATCATCGTTAGCGGCATCTCGCAGGGCTGCATCTACGGTCTCATCGCGCTCGGATTTGTGCTGATCTACAAGGCCACCGAGACGGTCAATTTCGCGCAGGGCGAATTCATGATGCTCGGGGCTTTTTGCGGCCTGGCTTTGATGGTGGCGGCGGGACTGCCGTTCTGGCTGGCCTCGCTGCTGGCAGTGGTCGCGATGACGCTGCTCGGTGTGCTGCTCGAGCGAATCGTGATTCGCCCGATCCTGGGTCAACCGGCGTTCTCCATCATCATGCTCACGATCGGCATCGGCTACGTGGCGCGAGGGCTGATCACGATGGTGCCCAACGTCGGGACTGAGACGCACGCGATGCCCGTGCCCTACAAGGACCAGGCCTGGACTGCAGGTGCACTGGTGCTTAACGTCGAACAGCTGGTCGTGATCGCGGCCACCGCCGTGCTCAGCGCGTTGCTGTATGTCATGTTTAGGTTCACCAAGCTCGGAGTCGCCATGCAGGCGACATCGCAGAACCAACTCGCCGCCTACTACATGGGCATTCCCGTGAAGCGGCTCAATGGCCTGGTGTGGGGGCTGGCCGCCGCCATGGCGACGGTGGCGGGGCTCTTGCTTGCGCCGATCACTTTTGTGCACGCCAACATGGGTTTCATCGGGCTGAAGGCATTTCCCGCCGCTGTGGTCGGGGGCTTCGGAAGTCTGCCCGGGGCAATCGTTGGTGGATTGGTGATCGGGATTGTCGAGGCGCTGTCAGGCTTCTATCTGCCGGAAGGCATCAAGGACATCGCTGCGTACGTGGTCGTGCTGGCCATGCTCGTCGTCAGGCCCAGCGGGTTGTTCGGGCGTGCGTCCCGCAAAAAGGTCTGAGAAAGAGTCATCCGATGAGGTTCATCTTCAAAACCGCCTACGAGCAGGACATCCGGCTTGTCAAGCATGGCGGCCATCTGTTCTGGTATGGCGCGCTGTCAGTGCTCCTGATCGCAGCACCTTGGGTGTTTGCCGAATACTGGCTGGCACAGCTGACTTTCGTGCTGATCTACGCTGTGATTGGTCTCGGCCTGATGCTGTTGGCCGGGTTCACCGGGCAGTTCTCGCTGGGCCACGCCGCTTTCGTTGGGGTTGGCGCCTACACGCAGGCGGCCTTGACGAGCGCGGGCCTGCCCTTTCCGCTCGCGTTGGCAGCTTCAGCTTCAATATCAGCCGCCGTGGGAGTCGTCATCGCACTGCCGGCGCTGCGACTCAAAGGCATCTATCTTGGCATCGCGACATTGGCATTTGCGTTCATTGTCGAAGAGGTTTTTGCCCGCTGGGAGAGCGTCACTGGCGGGAATGCAGGCGTTCATGTCAGAGCTCCCGATATTCTTGGCTGGAGAGCGGATACCGCCGAGAGTTTTTACTGGATGTGCTTGGGAATAACGGTGCTGACAACCATCGCGATCCTGAACCTGTTGCGCTCCCCGACGGGCCGTGCATTCGTCGCCATCCGCGATTCGGAGATCTCGGCCCAGAGTATGGGTATCCATCTCGCCCGCTTCAAGACGCTCTCGTTTGCGATTTCTGCGGCGCTTGCCGGAGTGGGGGGCGCGCTGTATGCGCACAAGCTGAAGTTCATCTCTCCGGACCAGTTCGGCGTGCTGCAGTCGGTCGAGTTGCTGCTGATGGTCGTGATTGGCGGGTTGGGGTCGGTGCATGGCGTGTTCCTGGGGGCAATCTTCCTGATCGCGATGCCGCAAGTCATCGCAGTGGTCAAGGACGTTCTACCGCCCCTCCTGGGCCAAGCGCCGGGGTTGCAGGGGATGATCTACGGGTTGGTGCTGATTGGCTTCGTTCTGTTCGAGCCCTTGGGCCTCTACGGGCGATGGCTCAAGCTGCGCACCTATATCCAGCTCTTTCCCTTCTATCGGCGCGGCATGTTCAAGCGGCAGAAGAGTTTCCAGAAGTCGGAGCGAGTGAAATGACGCTGCTGCTTTCTGCCAAGAACTTGAGCGTGCGCTTCGGTGGCGTGCAGGCTGTCAATCGGGTGAGCTTCGATGTGCGGCGAGGCGAGGTCTTCACCTTGATCGGGCCGAACGGCGCGGGCAAGACCACGGTCTTCAATCTGATCAGCCGCATCTACACGCCAACCTCCGGCGCCATCGACTTCGATGGCCAGCCTTTGCTGACCTACGCTGCGCATCAGATTGCACAGCTGGGCATTGCGAGAACCTTCCAGAACATTGAGTTGTTCGAGCACGCCACAGTATTGCAGAACCTCCTCATCGGCCGTCATGTGCACCGGAGCACGGGCGTGTGGAGCCAGATCTTCTTCACGCCTGCGACCCGGTCGGCCGAAATCCGTGCTCGCGTCAAGGCGGAGCAGGTGATTGAACTGCTCGACCTTCAGCGGCATCGCGATTCGTTGGTCGCCGGGTTGGCCTATGGGATCCGCAAGGTGGTGGAGTTGGCACGCGCGCTGTGCACGGAGCCGAAACTGCTGCTGCTGGACGAACCGTCTTCGGGCCTGAATGTGGAAGAGACCGCCGACATGGCATTCTGGATTCAAGACATCGTTCGAGAGTTGGGCGTGACCATCATCATGGTGGAACACGACATGACCCTCGTTTCCAAGGTCTCCGATCGGGTCCTGGCGATGAGTCAGGGCGAGGCCCTAGCGACCGGAACGCCCTCCGAGGTGCAGGGCGACCCGGCCGTGATCGAGGCCTACCTGGGCTCGAGCGATGACATTTCGGCCCTGAGGAGGCAGACGGCATGAGTGCCGCTGTTGAATCCGCGATCCTGAGGCTGCTGAACGTAGAGAGCGCCTACGGTCCGGTCAAGGCCATCCGCGGCGTCAGTCTCCAGGTGCCGCGTGGACAAATCGTGACCGTGCTGGGCTCCAATGGAGCGGGCAAGACCACCATCCTGAAGACCATCTCGGGGATCCTGGACCCCACGAGGGGCAGCGTCGAGTTCAAGGGGCATGACATCACGGCGCGCGATCCCGCGCTGATCGTGCAGCAGGGTCTCTCTCACGTTCCAGAAGGAAGGGAAGTGTTTCCTTTGCTCTCGGTGCACGACAACTTGATGATGGGTGCATATACGCGCAGCGACCGCGACGGTGTGGCACGTGATCTGCAGACCGTCTATGGATTCTTCCCGGACCTGAAAAAGCGCTCTGCCCAGGACGCCGGTCTGCTTTCGGGCGGTCAGCAGCAGATGTTGGCGATCTCGCGCGCCCTCATGGCCGCACCGGAGCTGATTCTTCTGGACGAACCCAGTCTGGGCCTCTCGCCCAGGCTCACACGCGAGATCTTCGAGATCGTCGTGCGCATCAATCGCGAGCGGGGCACGACCATCCTCTTGGTCGAGCAGAACGCGAACATGGCCCTCAACGTTGCGGATCACGGCTATGTGCTGGAGAACGGCCGCGTTGTGATGGAAGACAGCTGCGAGAGGCTCCGCGAGAAGGACGACATCAAGGAGTTCTATCTGGGGATCAAGGAAGTCGGCGAGCGCGGCGAGCGACGCTGGAAAAAAAAGAAGACATGGCGATGAACGATCTTTGGGATTTCTATCATGCCGCTCCGATTGCGGACGTGGAGGTGCACGGTGAAACTGTGGCCGAGATGTTCTGGAATGCTGCGCGCATGCGCGGGGAGCGTGTCTTCATGCGTCAGAAGCAGCTTGGGATCTGGCGGCAATGGACCTGGCACCAAACCGCGGGGGCGGTACGGGAGATCGGCAATGGGCTGTTGAGTCTGGGATTTCAGACGAGCGAGTGTGCGTCGATCCTGGGCAACACGGTGGTCGAATGGCTTCTCGCCGACATGGCGGTCCTGAGTTGCGGTGGCGTCTCCAACGGCATCTATCCGACCGACGCTGCCTCGCAAGCGCAATACCTCTGCGACGATTCGCGGACGGTCATTTTGTTCGTCGAGGACGAAGAGCAATTGGACAAGGTGCTTCAAATACGGGAGCGGCTTCCGTTGTTGCGAAAAATCGTCGTTTTCGACATGAAGGGCCTTCGGGACTTCAGAGATGTCGACGTGATCGACCTCGACGCGTTGCGGGCGCTGGGGCGTGCATATGGCGAGCGGCATCCTGAAGAACTCGATGCAAGGGTCACGGCGTGCAGCCCGGAGGCGTTGGCGATCCTGGTCTACACCTCGGGGACGACGGGCAAGCCCAAGGGTGCTATGCATTCTCACGCAGGCCTGGTTTACACGGTTCGTGGTTTCAACCGGGTTCTGCCGCAGGATGAGCGTGACGAGCGATTGTGTTTTCTCCCGCTCTGTCACATCGCCGAACGGGTCGCTGGAGCGTATTTTTCAATCTATACCGGCACGGTGCTGAATTTTGTCGAGCGACCTGAGACCGTTCCCGAGAACGTGCGCGAGATCGCTCCGACGGTGATGACCGCCGTCCCACGTGTTTGGGAAAAGTTCTACTCGGCCGTGACCATTGCGGTGAAGGAATCCAGCCGCCTGCAGCAGGCGACCTACGCGTGGGCGATTGGCGTCGGCGCCCGCAAGGCGGAACGGATACTGGCCGGGACCCCGGTGGGGTTGTGGTTGGGTCTGGAATACCGGTTGGCCAGAGTGCTTGCCCTGAACAATGTGCGGCGGTTGATCGGCCTGCATCGGGCTCGCCTGTGTGTGACCGGCGCAGCGCCAATTTCGCCAGAGCTCGTCAAATGGTACTTGGCCCTGGGGGTGCCAATGGTCGAGGTCTGGGGCATGACCGAAACCTGTGGTGCGGCCACAGCGACGCCACCCGAGCGTATCAAACCCGGCATGGTGGGATCGGCGTGCCCGTACAACGAAGTTCGGCTCGATCCTGCGACGGGCGAATTGATGGTCCGGGGGGCGAATGTCTTCATGGGCTATCTCAACCTTCCCGAGCAGACCGATGAGGCCCTGTCGTTTGATGGCTGGCTGCACACGGGCGATCTAGGTTCGGTGGATCCGGATGGCTACTACAAGATCACTGACCGTATGAAGGACATCATCATCACGACGGGCGGAAAGAACATCACTCCCAGCGAGATAGAGAACGACCTCAAGTTCTCTCCCTACATCATGGATGCGGTCGTCGTCGGCGATAGGCGACCCTACCTGACAGCCATCGTGATGGTCGATCAAGAGAACGTCGAGAAGTTTGCCCAGGACCGGGACATTCCTTTCGGCAACTACGCCAGCCTGACGCGTGCACAGCCTGTTCAGGAGCTCATCTGGAGCGAGATCGAGCGAGTCAATGGCAAATGCGCACGCGTCGAGCAGATTAAGAAGTTCTTCCTCATCGACACGCTCCTGAGTGCCGACGATGAAGAGGTAACACCCACGATGAAGCTCAAGCGCAAGCTGATCGAGAAGAAGTACGCGGCCCGCATCGATGCGATGTACGGCTGAAAGATTTCCCCCAAAAGTCAACTGGAGACAGACCATGAAGAACGAAATGAGACTGCTGCTCGCTATATGCGTGATCGCGGGCGGATCAGTCGCAGCCCAGGCCGCCGTGCCGCCGCAGGGTGTCAGCAAGGACGAGATCGTCCTTGGCTCTATCCAGGACCTCTCCGGCCCCACGGCCGGGTTTGGTAAGCAGTTGCGCGCCGGCATGTTGTTGCGGGTCGCGGAGATCAACGAGCAGGGTGGCATCAACGGCCGGAAGGTCAACCTGGTGGTGGAGGACTCTGGTTACGACCCGAAGAAGGCCGTCCTGGCCGCACAGAAGCTCGTGAACAAGGACAAGATCTTTGCGATGGTCGGCCACTTCGGCACGGCGCAGAACAATGCCGCCATGCCGATTCAGTTCGAGAAGAACGTATTCAACTTCTTCCCGATCACAGGCGCGCGGGAGATGTATGAGCCGGCCCACCGCCTCAAGTACGCCTTTGCCGTCTCGTACTACGACCAAATTCGCGATTTCCTCCCTCGGCTTGTCAAGGAGAAGAGCGCCAAGAAGGTTTGCGTCATTTACCAGGACGACGAGTTCGGCTTGGAGGTGGCGCGAGGCGGAGAGGCAGGGTTGAAGACTGTCGGCATGGAATTCGTCGAAAAGACCAGCTTCAAGCGGGGCGCTACCGACTTCTCCTCGCAAGTGGCGCGCATGAAGGCCGCCGGCTGCGATCTCGTGGTACTCGGGACCATCATTCGCGAAACCATTGGAACCATCGCCGAGGGTCGCAAGAGCGGCTTCAACCCGACCTACCTGGGCGCCAGTGCAGCCTACACCGACCTCATTCACAAGCTGGGCGGCAAGGCGATGGACGGCATGTACGCCGTCATGGGCTCGATGAACCCTTATGTCGACGACGCCTCGCCCAAAGTTGCGTTCTGGGCGAACAAGTACAAGACCAAGTTCGGCGAGGATCCGTCGGTGTTTTCGGTCTATGGCTACTACATCATCGACACCTTTGCAACGGCGGCGCAGAAGGCGGGTGGCACTCTCACGACCGAGAGCTTCATCAAGGCGATGGACAGCACAACGGTCCCGCAGGACATGTTCGGCAGTCCGCAGATGACCTTTTCCCCGACCAAGCGGCTGGGCAGTGCTTTGTCACGCCTTTCTCAGCTGCAGGATGCGCGCTGGGTGGTGGTCCAGGACTACCCGAAGGTGCAGTAGAAGCAACTCGCAAGGGCGCGCGCTCCCGCGGGTCGAAGCGAAGGACCGGCGCGGGCGAACGGAAGTCGAACGCTCGCGCCGGTTTGATAGACCCACCACCACCAAGAGGAGACATATGGACAACAACAGCACACCTCCTGCGGCCAGCCGCAGGTCTTTCATGACAAAAGCAGCATCGACATTCACTGGCGTGGGCGCCGGCTTGGCGCTCGGCGCATGTGGAGGGGGATCGAGCGGTGTGAGCGCCGCAGCTCCCGTTGTCTCGTCAGGGGCGCCATGTACCGCGGTCGCACCGAAACCACAGGCGATCGCGTGGCCCGCGCCAATGATGGTGCCTGGCGGCAGCCGCACCAATGCGATGAATATTGCGGTCAGAGAGTTCGGTAATCCGAGTGGGAAGCCGATCCTTTTCATCCACGGCTTTTCGCAGAGCATGCAGTGCTGGAACCACCAGGTGATGGCTGCGGAACTCATCGGGTTCCGACTGATCACCATGGACCTGCGCGGGCATGGTGATTCCGACAGAGCCCTGCCGGCCAACTTTCCCAATGCGGGCTATCAGCCGGTGGACCAGGCCGACGATGTCGCGGCCGTCATCGCGGCGAAAGGCCTCGTCAAGCCGGTGATCGTAGCGTGGTCCTTTGGCGGGATTGTCCTCGGCGACTATCTCAAGGCCCACGGCACTGGCAAGGTCGCTGGCTTGAACTTCGTGGGCGCTTTGACGCGCTTCGAGGCCACGCATACGAGCGATTTCCTCGGGCCCGGCTTTCTCGGCGTGGCAGTGGACTGGTTCAGCCCGATCTGGCCGAACAACATCAAGGGCAGCATCAACTTCGTCGCCGCCTGCACCAATGCCCCGTTGTCCGTCGATGACTTCGCGACCACGCTGGCTTGCAATATCGCTGTCCCGTGGACCAACCGGGCTGCTACGGGCATTCGCCCAGACATCTTTCACGACCAGACCACGTTGAACAGCATCGCGCCCGTCCCGACAGTAGTGACACACGGATCGGCTGACCAGGTTGTCTTGCCTGCAAGCAGCGACGCAATCGTCGCCGCCATCGCCGGAGCCACTCTCTCGCGCTATGACGGAGTAGGGCACATGCCGTTCGTCGAGGATGTTGCCCGATTCAATCGCGAACTGGCAGCACTTCGAGCGTCAGTCTAAATGCTGCTCAGGAGTGTTGGCGCCGGCCGAAATTTGACCTACGGTCAAATTTCGACCGGTGCCGACAGCATGCCGCTCAGCCTGCGTCGAATCAGCACCTCCGCCTCGGCCATGATTTGATCGATCAGATCCTTGACAGTGGGGATGTCGTGGATCAAGCCGACCACCATGCCGCAGCTCCATGCGCCCGCATCCATAATTCCCTCGACCATGACCTTGGGGTAGACGCCGGCGACTTGCTCGAAGATGTCGTCGATCTTGAGGCTGCTGCCCTTTTCCCGTTCGATCTCCATCAACCTGTCGACGCCGGCGTTCTTGAGAACACGCTCGGTGTTCCTCAGCCCACGCATCACGAGCCGGGTGTCCAGTTCCGAAGCTGCAACGATGGCATCCTTGACGTTCTGGTGGACGGGCGCCTCCTTCGTCGCGACAAACCGCGTACCCATGTTGATGCCGTCTGCGCCGAGTGCGAGGGCCGCAACCAGCCCTCGGGCATCGGCCATGCCGCCGGAGGCGACGAAGGGAACACTGAGTTCTTCGGCAGCGCGAGGCAGAAGGATCATGTTCGGCAGGTCGTCTTCGCCCGGATGACCGCCACACTCGAAGCCGTCGATACTGACGGCGTCGCAACCGATCTGTTGCGCCTTGAGCGCATGGCGCACCGACGTGCACTTGTGAATGACCTTGATGCCTGCTGCCTTGAGGGTCGGCATGTAGGCCTCTGGACTGCGACCCGCGGTCTCGACGATGCGGATGCCGCCCTCCGCGATGGCTGCGATGTACTCGGCGTACGGTGGCGAAGTGAATGCGGGCAGAAAGGTGAGGTTCACGCCCAGCGGCTTGTCTGTCATCTCACGGGCCCGTGCAATCTCCTTGGCCAGAAGCTCGGGTGTCCGCTGGGTCAGCCCCGTGATGAGCCCCAAACCGCCAGCCTTGGAGACCGCCGCGGCAAGTTCGGCGTACCCGACATAGTGCATGCCGCCCTGGATGATGGGATGCTCGATGCCGAACAGTTCAGTGATCCGTGTTTTCATTTGAGGTTCCTGTCAAGTTGAGTCAGTGGTGATCGGAGGAGGAACGTGCGCAGCAGGTAACCGGCTAAGCGATCTCAAACAGGCCGGCGGCGCCCATGCCGCCGCCGATGCACATCGTGGCGATCACGTATTTCACGCCGCGCCGTTTGCCTTCCAACAGCGCATGGCCGACCAGACGCGCACCTGTCATGCCATAGGGGTGCCCGATGGAGATGCCACCGCCATTGACGTTGAATCGCTCCGGATCGATCTCGAGTCGGTCCCTGCAGTACAGCGCCTGGCAGGCGAAGGCTTCGTTGAGTTCCCACAGGCCGATGTCCTCGACCCGCAATCCATGCTGCTTCAGGAGCTTGGGGATTGCGAGCAGCGGCCCGATGCCCATCTCTTCCGGCGGACATCCTGCGACGGCGATTCCGCGGTAGATGCCCAATGGCGCGAGCCTCGACGCTCCGCAAGTTTGGCGTCCATGATGACGCAGGCCGATGCGCCATCGGACAGTTGGCTCGCATTTCCGGCCGTGACAACGCCGCCGTCAACGACAGGCTTGAGTTGCGCCAAACTCTCGAAGGTCGTCTCGGGGCGATTGCCTTCATCCCGGAGGAGGGTGATTTCCTTCAGGGTCACGTCGCCGGTCTGTCTGTCCACGACGGCCATGGTGGCCGTGATAGGCACAATTTCCTGGTCGAATAGGCCCGCCTTCTGTGCCGCAGCTGTTCTGCGTTGAGACTCTGCGGAGTACGCGTCCTGCACATCCCTGGAGATCTTGTACTTGTTCGATACGAATTCGGCCGTCATCAGCATCGGCATGTAGGCGGCTTCCGCGCGCGCGATGACTGCAGGGTCCACGGTCTCGCCGATCCATTTTGCATAGTCGTTCTGCACGGCAGAAATGTTCTCCTGCCCACCCGCCACGACGACGTCCATGCCATCCATGGCGACCTGCTTCGCCGCGATGGCAATGGCCATGAGCCCCGAGGCGCACTGGCGGTCCACCGTCTGGCCGGCGACCGTCATGGGCAGGCCGGCCGCGATGGCGGCATACCGCGCAACATTCATCCCCGCGGTACCGGCCGTTAGCGTAGTGCCGAGCACGACGTCCTCGATCTCGGCGCCCGAGACGCCAGCGCGTTCCACGGCATGTGCAATTGCGTGCCCCGCCAAAGTCGGTGACTTGATGTTGTTCAGCGAACCTCGGAACGCACGGCCGATGCCGGTCCGCGCAGTGGAAACAATGACCGCGTCTCTCATGCTTGATCTCCTAGTATTGATCGTTTGTTCTAAGGGGCAGGGCTGCAAGCGCCGGGCTTGCTTGCCCGCCCTATCGATTTCGGCTTTTCGAAGGCATGCCCAGTGCCGGGGCGCCTGTGCTCGGGAGAGTCAACGGCGCTGCCGGCCCTCGGGCGCCAGCGCACTGGCAACCGTACGAGACGATGACAGCCGCGTCTCGCGCACTGGAGCGTGGTGCGGGCCTTGCCGTGCTGTCTACCAAGTCTCCATGTAAGGCCTCAGGTCCAGCTCGAAGGTCCACGCATCGCGCGGCTGGGTGTGCAGGTGCCAGTAGTTCTCGGCGATGTGGTCCGGGCTGAGGATGCCGTCCTGTTCCTTCAAGGCATACTTGTCCGGGAAGTTGGTGCGGATGAAGTCCGTGTCGATCGCGCCATCGACAACGACATGGGCAACGTGGATGTTCTTCGGTCCCAGTTCGCGCGCCATGCTCTGCGCCAGCGCACGCAGCGCGTGCTTGGCCCCAGCGAAGGCGGCGAAGTTGGCCGAGCCGCGCAGGCTGGCTGTTGCTCCGGTGAACAAGATGGTGCCGCGGCCGCGCGCGACCATGCGCTTGGCCACCTCGCGGGCGTTGAGGAAGCCGCCGAAGCAGGCCATCTCCCAGATCTTGAAGTACTTGCGCGCGGTCTCCTCCAGAATGCTGGAGGGCACATTGGCACCGATGTTGAAGACGAGCACCTCAATCGGACCGTGTTCGGACTCGACCCGCTCGATGAGAGCGATGACTTCTTCCTCCTTGCGCGCATCGCTTGCGTAGCCGAAGGCTGCGCCGCCTGCGGCCTTGATGCTGTCAATCAGGGGTTGAATTTTGTCGGCAGAGCGGCGCGTCAGACAGGCCGCATAGCCTTCGTTGGCGAATCGCGCGGCAATCGCACCGCCAGTCGAGTCACCAGCACCGATCACCAGCACCACCTTGGGTCGCGTTTCGTTCGATTGCATGTATTCAGTCTCCTTTATTGGAAATAGATCGTTAGATAAACGAACGTTAGCCAACTGGGCGAGTGTTGTCAATACGAAGTCGATAGGTATTTCGTAGCTGGGCACTAGGCCCATGTCACTTCGGCGCACCGCTGGCCGACTGGCAGCTAAGCGGCGGGGTCCGCGTCGAGGTCGCGTGTTTTCACCAAGTGAGTCTTGTCCAGAAACTGCCTGCTGGACGCCAGAATTTCCTTGCGAGTCTTTTCGCTGTCCACCGCGCGAGTGCGGACCAGGGCGCCGACGCATTGCGCAATCAAAGCCCGGGCGGCGTCCGGGTCGCCGATACGGTCATTCCAGTTCTTCTGAGTGCGCTTCAGACCGCGCTCGACCGCTTGCCGCACTTCTGGCTCCGCGCGTGCGATCTCCTGTCCCAGGGTGGGCAGGACGCAGCCTTGCTCCGGGTTCATCGCGTGGAAGGTGCTCAGTTACTTGCGCAGCGCCTTTGCGACGTGGTCGGATTCAGAGGTCTCGTCGCCAGCGAGCATCTGCGTTGTTCTCCACCCCTTTGTCAATGAGCGCCGCGAAGAGCGCCTACTTCGAAGGGAAGTGGCTGTAGAACTCGCCGCCTGTCAGCCCGATTGCGGGCATCAGTGCATCCACGCCGGTCGTCGTAAATCCGCCGCGCTTGGCAATTGCGCGACCGCTGGCAAGCAACTTCTCGCGAATCTCTTCCTTATGGGAGTTTGAATAGCGCATGTTGACCCTCGGGATTTGTCCTCGTTGACATCTATTAAGCGATAGCATACCTTTCGTTAATCTAACGAAAGTTTAGCAATGAGCCGGGGTCGATTAAAGGCAATGAGTCATTCGCCGGCAGGCCCGTGCCGGGAAAAGACGGCTGTACAGCGCACCGGAGCGTTGTGTGTACGTGTGGAAGCCGGTGGCGGCGGCCCGTGTCGAACCCATGGTGAGCGAGCAAGCCGGAGGGCTGGGCGTGAAGCGGTTGAACGAAGTGAGGTAGTCAAAGAATGCGGTTCGAACGATTGTCGGTTACGACGCAGGCGGGCAACGGTGGTCGGCTGGCCTTAAGTGGTGCAACCTGCGTGGATGTGAGCATCTCATCGCCTGGATGCGACATCTCTCCACGCCGCGGCCTCGCCGGCTGTTTGGGGCAGCGTGCCTTCTCGGCGTCCGAGGCGGGGAGAGCACAGTTTCAGTTGTCAGAGCGCAATGGCCCTCCGCGTTGATCTGGGGGCTTGCACCGAATCGAGGGTGCGCCAGTTGACGCGCTGTGTATCACGTCACTTTGACGCGGAGCTGTCGGCTGTGGGCATCAAGACCACCCAGTACTCGGTGCTCTGCCAGATGCTGGTGATGGGGTGCCCGCGCCCCGGCGACCTGGCGGTCTCCATGAGAATGGCCGCCTCGACCTTGAGTCGCAATCTGCGTCCTTTGCGGGCCGCCGGCTGGATAACCGTCGGCCCCGGCAAGGACAATCGAAGCCGCTGCGTATTCATCACCCCGGATGGTCGGCTCAAGCAGCAGGAAGCTAGCGGCTACTGGAGGATTGCGCAGATGAAGCTCGATGAACGCCTCGGCCGCGAACGCGTCCTAGCGCTGCATACGCTGATCGACGAAGTGCTGGTCCGCTTGGGGAACGCGTAGCCGGCCAAGTCGGTTGTGGGGATACATCGGCTCGGCGAGCGTCCAACATGACGCCTGAAAGGCTGGCTCTGGGCGCTGAGACGCTGTGGCCAGATGTTGACGCCTTTCCTTTGCGTGCGATCGGTTGCGGACCTCGGCAGATTGAATGCAGCTTGCGCTGTCCTTCAGCCGGGTGGACTTCGGCTCTTCGTTGAATCAGGAAGTGAACGCACCTGATCGTCGCCCGCGACCTTGCCCGCGCGGAATCGTCCTAGTGAACGGATTGGCCATTCTGCTACCGCAGTGCGCCAACTTGCCGGACTTGATCTGCCGTCGAACGAGCCTGGTAACTGCCGCCGTTGGCCAGGTAGTGCTCCAGCAGCCAGAGGCGGTCCACTCCCCAGAAGAGTTCCTCGTCAACGACGAAGGTTGGCGAGCCGAAAACGCCTCGCGACAGCGCCTCGTTGGTCTGGTCGGTCAGCGCTTGCCGTGTTTGCGACGACTTCACCGCCGCTTCGACCTCCTCCGCCGTCATGCCGAAGGCGGACGCGATGCGAACCAGATTCGCCAGATCGCCGATGTCGTGTCCCTCCGCCCAGTGGGCCCGAAATAGCGCCTTGGCCAGTTCTGGTGCCGTGCTTCCGGTGCGGCGTAGAAAAGTTGGGCTGGGGGTAAGGGATTGGGCAGGCCTGGCGGCGGCGCAAGTGGAAGGTCCAACACCTTAGCGAGCCGAGCGATGTCGCGCAGGATGTAGGGAGCCTTTAATGGGGTCTCCATGTTGGGGCGCAACCCCATCACCTTGACAACAGCCACGCCGAGTCGAAAGGGTCGCCACCTGACCGCGCGTCCGTGGCGGGCTGCCACGCTCTCGATGCGCGCCGCCGCCAGGTAGCCGTAAGGGGAAAGAAAGTCGAAATAGAAATCGATGACGCTCATAAGGTGGACTCTCGGGCAATGGGGTAGATGTAGGGTGAGAGTGGAACCTCGCGGCCCGATGCCTTGAAAGTGATCGAGCGCCATCGGGACAATTGCCAGCCCCTCCGGAGTCGATCTGCATGCGCTATGCCGACGGCCGCTGCGGGGCCGGCCGGGGGACGAGGGACGAGAAACTGCAGCGCGTTCATGCCGGAGTTGTAGTGACCGTGCAGTCGAAGAGGTAGCTCTCGAGTGCGGTCGCGACCAGTTTTCGTTTCGCCTCGAGGCCTGCCGGCAACTGGATGTTGACCGTCATGCCCCTTCGGCCACCCGCTTGAACCATGATCGTGGCGTCGGGCGAGCCGATCACCTCCGCCACGATGGGGGTGACCAGGCGGCTTACCGCGTCGCAGCGCAGCTCCACTTTGAAGATCTTCCCGACGCCAGTCATCGGAATGGCATCCACGAGATAGATGTGCTTGGGCCACGCCGGCCGTTCCGCAATATGTTCCTCGGCGTAATGTCGCAGCTCCTCCAGGGTGACCTGGGCATTCGGCTTGAGGGCGACATAGCAGACCGGCAGCTCACCCGCGTAAACATCCGGCTGGCGACGGAGGCGGCCATGTGCACCTGGGGATGGGATTGCAGCGCATCCTCGATCATGCGAGGGTCGATGTTGTGGCCGCTGCGGATGATCAGGTCCTTGGCGCGACCTGCGATGAAGAGGCGTCCCTCCTCGTCGGTGTAAGCCAAGTCGCCGGTGTTGAGGTACCCGGGCCTGATCGCGTCGGGATCGCCGACATCGCCCAGATACCCTGGCGTCACCGTCGGGCCGGTCACTACGAGGAGCCCGACCTCTTGGTGTGGGCACACCTCTCCGACCGCACCGCCGGCCAGAATTCTGTGGACCGTCGCTTGTGTGTAGGGCAGACGAAAGCCCACCGAGCCCAAGACGGGTTCTACCGCTGTCGGTGCGATCGCGATCAGTCCTCCGGCCTCGGTCATGCCGAAGATCTCGTGCAGCCGGGTTCCCGTGTGGGCCTCGAACCGCTGGGCAACGGCGTGAGGTGTCGGCGCTGCGCCGACGAAGCTCGCCCTCGCCGAGGAGATGTCGGCGTCCACCGGAACGTTCAGCAGCGCGGCCAACGAAGTTGGTACGCCGCCGAGGATGGTCGCCCGATGGCGTTGGGTCGTCTGCCAGAAGTTCTTCACGACGCCGGGATCGCGCATCCCAGCCGGTGTCATGATCAAGAGCTTGGCCCCGCACATGTGAGGGGCGAGCCCGTTCGAGATCGTCGCGGCGACATGGAACATCGGCAATCCATGGGGCAGGACATCGGTCTCGCTGTACTCGAGCATCACGGCAGCGCCGAACGCGGCGACGAGCTGGTTGCGATGCGTATGGGCCACTAGCTTGGGTGCCCCGGTGGTACCTCCGGTATGGAAGTAAGCGGCAATCTGATCATCTTTTCGCGCCTCGCCGAAGGTGAGGTGGGAGCCATCCTGTTCGCGCAGCGCAGTCGTGAAATCGCCGACCGGTCCGCCTGGCAGGGAAACCTGCAGCAGAGTGACACTCGGCACTGCCGCCTTGACCGCCAAGGCCTTTTCCCAGATGTTGAGTTGAGGATGGGGACCGAGGGCCACCAGGATCTTGACGCTCGATGTGCGGACGATGTCCGCAATGTGCTCGGCGCCCAGTAGGAAATTGATCGGCACAGCGAATCCAGCGGTTTCCGCGCCCCACAGGGTATAGAAGGTCTCGATCAGATTTGGCAGCAAGTAGGCGACGCCGGGGTTCTCGCCGCCGATGTCGGCGAACAGGTTGGCGGCCCGATTGATGCCATCCAGCAACGCGGGGTACGTGATGAGACCCCGTTCCGCCTCATCCGCGGCGCTGCCCCAGAGCATGGAAACGGCCACGCGGGTTGGGAAGCGGGCGGCGCTCTCCTTGAAGACGTCATGAACGCTGCGCGCTCTGACGCGGTCGCTGAAGGGCTTCTCGTTCTCGAATGCAACGATGTCCTCCAACGTGCGAAGGGGGTGTTCTGTGAAGAGCGACATTGGCGTTTCCTTGGGCGGTGCTGCGGACTTGGTGCGATGCTGGGAATGAGCTGGACGAACGCGCATTCGGCGGTTGTGAGACGGCCCCGATAAAGAATCTCAGTTCAGGTGGGCAGGAGAAGCGATGGATGTCGCCTTTGACTAAACGATCATTTAACTATAGAGTGACCTGCCTCTTGGCGTACTAGTGGAAGCCTAGTCCGTCGATGCAGCGAAGGCTCGAGGCCCGACGATGGCGAGCGGAAAACGGTTCAGGGCGCAGGTTGGCCGTACGGCGGAGCACCGCAGTACCGATGGTCCGCGCGCCCCAGAGCTCCAGTCCCGAAGCGCACCAGGAATCCGCGCCGATCGCAGGAGAAGTGCGTCCTGGTCGGGGTTTTGCTCCGCCTAACATTTACACACGGGGAGGCACGAGATAGATACTCGGGTCTTCAGTCAGACCGGCCTTGATCTGGCTGGCCATGTCGTCCGCCAGCACTTCTTCCGCCCCGGCCTCCAGCGCATCGAACGTGCGGTCTACGACGACATGGGGCGCAGACTTGGGCATGTCCATCCCCCGCGTCAGGTCGGCATCCACGAAGCTCACATGCATTCCCAGAACTTGCGTGCCTTGTCAGCGCAGTTCATGGCGAAGTGCGTTGATAAGCGCCCCATGCCGCGGACTTGCTCGCGGATTGGGTGGCCAGACGCGGGGAGCTGACCCAGGTCGCGATCGACAACACATTCAGTATGGCGCACCCCCATTCGCCGCCAGCGTGGGAGCGAATGCCTTGGTCAGTTGCAGGGGACCGAAAAAGTTGATCTCGAGCTGGACACGTGCAGCGTCGACGCTGCCTTCCGAAAAGGAACCCGCCGAGGATGGCCACGCCGGCGTTGTTGATCAGCAAAGTTAGGTCGCCACACCGCTGCTCGGCCGCCGCAATGTCCTCCGGCCGTGTGACGTCCAGCTGGACGACATCGACGCCTGGCAGAGTCTCGGACGTGGGATCTCGCGCCCCGGCGTAGACCTTCCGGGCGCCGCGCAAGAGAGCGGCGCGCGCGAACGCGAGACCGATGCCGCGGTTGGCACCGGTGATGAGAACTGTGGCGCTCTGGAGCTTCATGGTTCAGGTTCTTGATGTGCTGCTGTGCAGCGAGGGAATTGCACAGACGCCCAAGGCGTCGTGCACGGAGCCAGTTCGCGCATGTCAGAGCGTCAAGAGGTCTTCCACCGCTGGATCCAGAATCGAGGCTCCACGCTCTCGATTCTCGACTTCAGAGAGAGGGAGGGCGTTGCCGCCCGAGATCCAATCGTTGGCCATTTGCTGTTGCTCGATGGTTCTGGCAGCCGTACGGGCCCTGTTCCCGGTCAATCGCCAAGGCGGGGGCGGCGGCAGGGCAAAGCCACGATGTTTTGTCTTGGCGGATCTCGAGCAGTCGATCGGGAGCGGCGTTGCGGTGACACCCGACCATGTCGGCCCAGCAATGGCCACAACCTGACCTCATCCCCTTCTGAGATGGGGCCACATCGTGCAGGTCGTGCCCCTCCACGCCGCGTTGCCTCTTGCACACAACGTTGGTTGTCCTTCAGGTCAATGACAGCACGACCGCCGCACCGAGGCGGGAACTCGGCGTTTGCGCGTTCATGCGGTTCGATTGAGGCTGGCGAAATCACTCTCTCGCAGCACCAGATCGACAAGCAACGGGGAGGGCTGCCAGAAGAAAGCGTCCTGTTCGGCGAATTCGCGCAGACTGGACAGCACGTTGGCGAGACCGATCAGGTCGGCGTACTTCATGGGTCCGCCTCGGTACCGTGGGAAGCCATAGCCTGACAGAAAGGTCACGTCGACGTCGAGCGGCCGAAGCGCAATGCCTGCGTGCACGACATTGGCTCCCTCGTTGATCATCGCGGCCATGTAGCGCCGCACGATCTGCTGATTCGTGAAGGCGCGGGGTGTGAGGCCCACGCGTTTGCGCTCAGCCTCGATGATCGCCAGAACCTCGGGGTCAGGCTGACCAATTCTGGCCCCTTCGGGGTACAGGTAGTAGCCGCGACCGGTCTTCTGGCCGAACCAACCTCGCTCGCAAAGGCGGTCGGCGATCTGTACGTAGCGCTCGCGCGGGTCGCGCGTCGCAGCCTTGCGCTTTCGGGTCGCCCAGCCAATATCGCCGCCCGCCAAGTCGGCCATCTGAAAAGGACCTATCGGAAAACCGAACTCACGCACGGCTTGATCGATCTGGTAGGGCGAGGCGCCATCTTCCACCATGTGCGCGGCGGCTTCGATGTACACCGCGAGGATGCGGTTGCCGATGAAGCCGTCACAGACGCCGGCACGAACCGGTACCTTCTTGAGCTTCTTCGCCAGTTCGAAGCCGTCGCGACCACGTCAGCACTGACCTTGGCCGGGACCACGATCTCCAGCAATTTCATGATGTTGGCGGGTGAGAAGAAGTGCAGGCCCAGTACATCCGACGGCCGCGAAATGCTGGCCGCGATCTCGTCGATGTCGAGGTAGGACGTATTGGTGGCGAGCACAGCGCCTGGCTTGCACACGAGGTCCAATTCGGCAAAGACGGCCTTCTTGACAGCGATCTCCTCGAAAACCGCCTCGATCACGAGATCGACTTCGGCGAGCGCGTCATAGGCGATGCTGCCACCAAACCGCGCCATGACGGCGTTCATGGCTTCAGCGGTGATCCGGCCTCTCGCGACGAGTCCGGCGTACACCTTTTCCACGTGGGCCTTGCCGCGGGCCAGCGATGCCTCGTCGCGTTCAATCATCGTCACCGGCAAGCCAGCGTCAAGCACGGACACGGCGATGCCGGCCCCCATCGTGCCGCCCCCGATAACGCCGACGCTTGCGATGATGCGTGGCTTCGCACTGCGGGTCTCCGGCGCCTTCAGGACTTCGCGTTCAGCGAAGAATGCGTGGACCAAGGACGCATGTTGCGGGCTTGCCAGACATTCCAAGAAAAGGGTGCGCTCCAGCGCAAGGCCTTCGTCGAACGACTGGTCGAGCGCGGCCTGTACTGCCTCGATCACTTTGAGTGGGGAGAAAAGGCCCTTGGCCCGCTTCAAGGAATCGCTGGAAGCGGCATCAATGGTCGCTTGCGAAGCTTCGCGGTCCTGCAACGCCTTGCCGTCGCGACTGCGGCGAACCGGCGCGTGGCTGGCCACCAGTTCGCGCGCATAGGCGAGTCCGAGCTCGGTTGCGTCTCCTGTGCCGATGCGGTCGACCAGCCCCAGCGAAAGCGCCTCTTCGGCGCCGATGTGCCGTCCGCTGAGCATCAGATCGAGGGCAGCCTTCGCGCCGATAACGCGAGGGGTGCGCTGGGTTCCGCCGCCGCCGGGCAAGAGCCCCAGCAGCACTTCGGGCAGCCCAAGCTTTGCATCGGACAGCGCAATGCGGTAGTGGGCCGCAAGGGCGACCTCCAGCCCGCCGCCCAACGCCGCGCCGTGGATGGCGGCCACGACGGGCTTGCTGGATGCCTCGATCAGGTCGCAAACATCAGGGAGGGCTGGCGGTTGAGGCGGGCCACCAAACTCCCGGATGTCTGCGCCGGCAATGAAGCTGCGTCCCTCACCGACGATCAGAACGACTGCGACGTTGGCATCGGTCTGCGCGGCCTCGATCGCGTCGAGCAGGCCTTGGCGCACGTTAACGCTCAGTGCATTGACCGGCGGGTTGTGGATGCGAATCACCTGGATGGCGTCGACTACGCGCGATTGCACAACGGGGACTCTGACTTGGGTATCTGACATGTAAATTCTCGGTTGAGATGAAACTGGAGTGGCTCGAGGCTCACGGGTGAGCCGCCATGGTCGACGCGTCGACCCCGGCGCACGGTCCGGTCGCCGCGCGAGACCAGATGGGGTGGTGTTGTGGATGAGGTCCTGAAGGACAAGGATGAGGGGCCTCGATGGCTACGCAGGCGTCACAGGTTTTTGTCGAAGATCCTTGCGCAGGATCTGTCCGATAGCAGACTTCGGCAGTGCATCGATCAGCGTGACGTGGCGCGGCACCTTGTACGCGGCGCCCCGCTACTGCGCGCTGTACCGATGCGCCGGCGCCAACCACAAGGCGCGTCGCGGAGAAATCCACTTTGGCAAGGTCCGGGTGATCCACCAGCGAAACGAAGAGCGTGTTGACCCCGATCAGCATCGCGAAGGGCCGGCGGCGGAGCTCCGCTATCACGGATGCCGGTGTCGCGAAGATCCGGAATCAGACGGTTCTCGAAGCCCAGCGCCATAGTTGCGATGGTCACTGCCAGTGGATAGATGTGGTATGGGGGCAGAGGGGAAACCGTGGACGACATCTGGTCCCGGAGGTGGAGTCGCGTCCAGGACAACATCTGCGCGAGGCTGGCCGTCATGTTGCGATGCGTCAGGATCGCGCCTTTCGAGACGCCAGTGGTTCCACCGGTGTACTTGAGGAATGAGATGTCGGTCGGACGAAGGCGTACGGGCTCGAACAACGACGCCGCACCCACCGCGAGAGCGATATCCAAGGGGACAGGCTGGAGCTTCGTCGTACCCGTCGCCTGCGTGTCAGATGGAAACGCGCGTCCAGTCGAGCCGGGCGCACCGAGGATTTGCGCGGTGATGATGTGCTCGACCGCGGCGTTCGGCAGGCACTTCAGGACCCGTGGAATCAGGGCCTCCAGCACGATGACGCTTCGTGCACCAGCGTCGCGTAATTGGTGCTCGACCTCGCAGGGTGTGTACATAGGATTGACGGTTACGACTGTCATGCCGGCGCGTAGGATGCCGGCCAGCGATATCTGGTAGGCCAAGCAGTTGGGCAACAACAGGGCGACGCGATCGCCCGTGCTCAAGCCCAATTGCCGAAGGAAGATGGTCAAGCTGCGGGAGTGCTCGTCCAGCCGCGCGTACGTCAGCTTGTCGCCCAGGCACGATACAGCGTCGTTGTCGCGATGGCGCTCGAACGACTGCTCCAGGGTCGAGACCAGATTGGCATCGTCCGGCAGTTCTATGTCATGGGCGAGCTCTGCCGGATAGGACGAGTGCCAGGGTTTAGCGTGCATGGTTGTCTCCCAATGGATTTTTTGCGGGGCGGCGGCACGCTGTCGTAAACGCGCGCGTGTTCTTAGGCGGCCGATTGGCCGGTGCGCCAGTACCGAGGGTTCATGGCGACGCCATGGCCGGTGGATTCGAGCCGGGTTTTGCCCGAAACAGTTCCTCATCGTTGAAGGTCATCGGCACTGCATTTCGCCACGCGGATGGGCCTCCAGCTTCCTGCCTCGCGGACTGGAGACGAGCAGGCCTGGTGCGAACCGTTCTCCGCACCTGCCCATTCGGCAACGATGTTTGGGTGAGCGATTGCATCAGGACCTTCAACACCTAGAGAACAGGCCGCGGACTTCACGATTTGGGGACTTCAATTAATAAACTATCGTTAACCAAACGAAAGTTATGCTAATGTTCGCGCCATGTCAACAAGAGAATCGTCGAGGTTTTTCGATGCGGTATCCAATTACACACAAGGAAGAAACGCGCCGGAAGCTGCTCGATAGCAGTCGGGCGATCGCGAAGCGGGGTGGGTTCGAAGCCAACGGCGTCGATGCTCTGATGTCGGCGGTCGGCTTGACAGGAGGGGCCTTCTACAGCCATTTCCCCTCGAAACAGGCGCTGTTCGAGGCGATGGTGGCTGAAGAAATCGAGAACAGCGGCAATATGCTGGCCTGTGATGAAAATGCATCCGATGAGCATGTCGCGAACTGCCTTCGCAATTACCTGAGCACCTTCCACGCGCTGCATCCGGAGGTCGGGTGTGTCTTGCCCACGCTGGGTTCGGAGATCGCGCGTTCCGGTCCCGAGGTCAAGGCGGTGGTCGAGCGCGGGCTCAAGCGCACTCAAAAGAGCTGGATCGAACGGGTCGGCGGTGATCCGGATGCGGCCTGGGCGCTCATCGCTCAGTGTGTGGGGGCATTGGTGCTAGCGCGTGCCGTCGAAACCGATCGGACGCGCAAGGAAATCCTGACCGCGAGCCGGCGCTTCCTCGATAGAACCCACGCAATCGAAACGCGCGGACGTAGCGCCCCAGACAAAGGCTGACACAGCCCGAACTGGGCGAATCGCACCTTCATGTTCTCAATGAATCGATCAGCATCGCTGTTGCTCTCAAATACGGTAGGTAATGTCACGATTGCCACAGCGACGGCCGGGGGAACGAAATCCCGGCGTGATACGTCTTGGTCTGCGGCGGCGTTTTATATGCTGACGTCATGAGGGAAACCGCTTGGAAAAGTATCGATTCGAGGCTCGGGCGTTGAGAAACATCCTGGGCATACGCTGTGCTAGTTTGCTGTCCCGCTGATACGTGAACCAAGTCGACGCAGCTTTTCGAGGATCGAATCAGCGGTGGCAGTCCAACGAAAAGGCTGGCAATTCGCGTTGTGATGCGTCACGAAATGATCGATGCGCTGCACGAGTTGTTTGACGCTGGTGAATGAGCCGCGGCGAATGGCCTTGTCCGTAATCAGCGCGAAGAATCGCTCGACCTGGTTGAGCCATGAACTGTAGGTCGGGATGAAGTGCAAGTGCCAGCGAGACCGGCTTGCGAGCCAAGCCTTGGTCGTCGGATGACTGTGGGTGGCGTAGTTGTCGACGATGCAGTGGATGTCCAACTCGGGCGGCACCGCTTTGTCGATCTCGCGCAAGAAGCCCAGGAACTCTTGATGTCGATGACGCGGCTTGCAGGTGGCGAGCACGGCGCTGTTAAGGACATTCAAGGCGGCGAACAGAGTGGTCGTTCCGTGGCGCTTGTAGTCGTGCGTCACGCCTTCCACGTAGCCCAATTCCATGGGCAACATCGGTTGCGTGCGTTCAAGCGCCTGGCACCGGCTCTTCTCGTCCACGCAGAGCACCAGCGCGTTCTCCGGCGGGCTCAGGTACAGGCCGACCACGTCGCGCAGCTTCTCGATGAAGAAAGGGGCGGTTGAGAGTTTGAAGCCTTCGCTGCGATGAGGTTGCAGCCCGAAGAGTTGGAAGTAGCGCTGCACACTGGTCTTGGAAATGCCGGTCTCGGAGGCAACCGTTCGAACGCTCTAGTGCATTGACCCATCGGCGGGCTTGGTGTGCAGCGTCGTCTTGATCAACTGCGCGATGCGCTCATCGTCGATCGTGCGTGGCTTGCCTGGGCGAACGTCGTCGTAGAGCCCGGAAATTCGTCGTTCGATGAAGCGCATGCGCCACTTGCCCACCGTCGCGTTGGTGAGCTTCAGTCGTTGGGCAATCGAATTGTTGAGCTCGCCGTTGTCGCCGTGCGCGGCTGTCTCATCGCCATGCAGCAGCGCACCGGCCTGCGTCACATCGTTGACGTTCGCCGCCGTGCCGACCACCGTGTGCACCAGGCCCGACTCGGCATCCACGCCGATGTGCGCTTTCATGCCAAAGTGCCATTGGTTTCCCTTCTTGGTCTGATGCATTTCGGGGTCGCGTGCATTGCTTTCGTTCTTCGTCAAACTCGGCGCCGCAATGATGGTGGCGTCCTCGATGGTGCCTGCGCGCATCAGCAGTTCCTGCTCGGCCAAGTCAGCGTTGATCTGGTCGAACAGCGCCTTGGTCAGGTCGTTGGCCAGCAGCAGCCGCCTGAACTTGAGCAGCGTGGTCGCGTCAGGAACCGACTCGCGCGACAGGTCGATGCCAACGAAGTCGCGCAGGGCCTGGCTGTCGTACAGCGCGTCTTCCAGCGCCTCGTCGGCCAGGCCGTACCACTGCTGCAGGCAGTACATGCGCAACATGCGGCTACGCCCATGGGCTGGCGGCCGACGCGGCCGCTCGTCGGGTACGGCGGCTCGATCACCGCGATCAGACGCGACCACGGCACCACACACTCCATGTCCGCAAGGAGATTCTCGCGCCGCGTGCGCTTCTTCTTCATCGCGTACTCGGCGCTGGCAAAGCTGCGTTGACTCATGTCACTCCTGTTGCAGTTCTGAATGCCTTCGCGCATGCATAGGACATGCCTGATGCGGCATATTGATCAGCGTTTCCCTAACCGGGCGAAGGTGATCCAGTCGTGCGACGCATCTCGTCGATGTCGGCGGATTGATTTATTCAACCGACTACAACGGAGGCCTTTGTATTCGTGAGTTCGGAGGTTTGCGCTAAGTCCACGCGACGCCGGTCTGCATCTCCGAAGGAGCCTACCTCCACGGCATCAATGCCGGTTCGGCGGGCAGTTATGCAAGGGGAGTTTGTTTCCCAACTCAACTACGTTGACCGCAGCCAGGTCCATGCCGACCGGTCAACGTTCATCCAGCACAGTCCGACGCTCCCACGGGAAAGCGAGCAGCCTCGCCGTTGCGTTTGGCGGATAGCGCTGCGCAAATCGGATCGCGCAGATGATCCTTCGCGAGCAGACTGGCTTCGCGACGCTGCAAGCCCCTCCCTATTCCATGTCCGCCAACCCGTGAGTGACCGATGAATCTGAATACTGAACTGGGCCTCTCCGAGCCTACGGCGCCTTTATCGACAACGAGTTCCAGCCCGTGGCTGGAGAGAGCTTCGCCGCGAATCACGCCAGCACCGGCGTATCGCTAGCTCGCATCGCGCGCTGCGGCGCTGCGGACGTCGACCGTGCTGTACAGGCTGCCACGAAAGCATTTCCCGCCTGGCGCGCCACTGTGCCCGAGGAACGCGCGGCCTTGCTGCTGAAGCTGGCGGATGCGATTGAAGCGGACGCGAAGCGACTGGCCCGCATCGACGCCGTGGATATCGGCCGACGCCTGTTCGAGACAGAGTGGGACCACATGCTCGCGGTCTCGCAATACCGCTACTTCGCGGCGGCCGCCATCACCCACGAAGGTTTCGGCAGGCCGATTCCGAACGGCTACCTGGTCGCCAAGCGGGAACCTTATGGCGTGTGCGGCCAGATCATTCCTTGGAACGTGCCTGCGATCATGGCCGCGCTGAAGATCGCCCCCGCAGTGGCCGCCGGCAACACGGTCGTTCTGAAGCCCGACGAGAACGCCTCGCTCAGCACGCTGGAGCTGTGCAAGCACATCGCGAAGATCTTTCCGCCAGGCGTCATCAACATCGTCCCCGGTTATGGAGAAGAAGCCGGTGCCGCGCTAACGGCGCATCCGGGCGTAGCGAAGCTGGCCTTCACCGGCAGCAGCGAGGTCGGCCGGATCGTCTCCCGCGCTGGCGCCGAGCGACTTGTGCCGACATCGCTGGAGCTGGGCGGCAAGAGCCCGAACATCGTCTTCCCCGACATCGACGACATCGACGCGGTGGTCGACAACGCAATGTTCGCGACGATGTACTGCAACGGCCAGTCCTGCCTGGCGGGCACGCGGCTGTTCGTGCACGAAGCGGTGTACGACGCGGTGATGGAGCGCCTCGTCGCGGCCATGGAACGTGTGAAGGTGGGATCGTCGCTCGCTCCCGACACCGTGCTGTCGGGCCTGGTCTCCGCACAGCAGGGGCAGCGCGTGCTCGACTACATCGGCATCGGCAAGTCCGAAGGCGCGCGCTCGTAGCCGGCGGCACGCGCGTGCCGGTGGAGGGCCACGAGGCGGGGTACTTCATTGCGCCCACGGTGTTCGAGGCACGCAACGACATGCGCATCGCGCAGGAAGAGATCTTCGGCCCCGTGCTCAGCGTGATGCGCTGGAAAGACCGCGACCGGATGATCGCCGAGGCCAACGGCGTGCGCTACGGGCTCGCGGCGGGCCTGTACACCAGCAGCCTGCGCAACGCCTGGGACACCGCGGACCGCCTGCATGCCGGCTCGGTGTGGATCAACCACTACTTCAACCTGGCCAGCGGCTCGCCGTTCGGCGGCTTCAAGGAAAGCGGCATCGGCAGCGAGTTCTGCCACGAGACGCTGAACATGTACACGCACCTGAAGGCGATCACGGTCCAGACCAGCGTCAGCCCGGCCTGGTTCGCACCCAAGCCCTGATTTCCGGCACGCGGCCATCGCGGCCTGCGTGCCATTCCGGATCCCAAGCAACCTCGAAAGGACGACACATGAAGATCACCGCCGCCGTGATGCGCGAGAAGGGTGGGCGCTTTGCGCTCGAAGGCATCGAACTGGACGAACCGAAGGACGACGAGGTCCTGATCCGCATGAACAGCTGCGGCATCTGCCACACCGACACGCTGCCCCGGGACCAGGTGGTCCCGGGACCCTTCCCCGCCGTGTACGGCCACGAGGGCGCGGGCATCGTGGAGAAGGTCGGCAGTCGCGTGAGCAAGCTCGCGCCCGGCGACCACGTGGTGATGAGCTGCAACTCCTGCGGGCACTGCGACACCTGCCAGACCGGCAAGCCTATGTATTGCCGACATTTCTTCAAGGCCAACTTCAGCTTCGCCCGTATGGACGGAACGCCGACGATGCACAAGAACGAGGAGGTAGTCCACGGCGCGTTCTTCAACCAGTCGTCGTTCGCCACCTACGCTTTGGGCACCGAGCGCAGCGTGGTGAAGATCCCTTCCGACGTCCCGCTGGAGCTCATGGGTCCACTGGGTTGCGGCGTGCAGACCGGCGCGGGCGCGGTTATCAACTCGTTGCATCCGCAGGCCGGCGACTCGATCGCCATCTACGGAGCGGGCTCGGTGGGACTGTCGGCGCTGCTGGCCGCCGTCGTGACGGGATGCGCAGTGCGCATCTGCGTCGATCCGAACGAGGAGCGCTTGAAGCTCGCGCTCGAACTGGGCGCGACGCACGTCATCAACCCTCGCACGGCCGATCCGGTCAAGACGATCCAGGAGATCACGGGTGGGCACGGAACCCAGTTCTCCCTCGAGACCTCGGGCAACCTCTCAGCGCTGCGCCAGGCGGTCGACTCAATCCGGATCATGGGCGAATGCGGAATGATCGGCGCTCCCGCTTTCGGCAGCGAGATCGGTCTCGACACCTGGGGGCTGCTGCTGGGCCGGAAGATCCGCGGCATCTGCGAGGGCGACGCGGTGCCCGACCTCTTCATTCCGAAGCTCATCGAACTGTACCGCCAGGGCCGCTTCCCGTTCGACAAGCTGATCAAATTTTATGACTTCGACCAGATCAACGAAGCCATGGAAGACAGCGAACGTGGTCGAACCATCAAGGCCGTGTTGCGCTTCAAGTAACACGCCCCCTTCCAATTTTTTCAGAGTATTGAAGGATCATCGTTTTATGTCACTCAACCGAAGGAGCGCATTCAAGATGGCGACATCCTTGACCGTGCTCGGTTCCGGATGCGCTGTTGCCGGCCCCGAAGATGCCGCGCGTGCGCGCGACGCCATCGACACGCAAATCGGTCCACTGGCGTTCGATCTCGGCATGCCGACGCACGAGACCGCCGCGCATCTCTACGACACGCTGGACTTTCAGTCGGCATCGCTCGCCTACCTCTGGGCCATACCTACCGTCGGTACGGAAAGCGCCCGGCAGATGCTGATCGACAACGCCGGTGCGCGCAGCGGTGACCTCGTGCTGGTCGCGGGGTACCGCGATGTCAGCGTGCTACTGGGCTCCAATGTCACCACACCGTACGTCTTTGCCTACTTCGAGCTCGCGCGGGGCCCGCTCGTCATCGACTACCCGCCTGGCGCTACGGCCGGTTCGCTGGTGGACTGGTGGGACCGCCCACTCACCGACCTAGGCGTGGCCGGGCCCGACGCGGGCAAGGGCGCCACCTTCGTCCTTTTGGGGCCGGGCCAGCAAACGCCGCGCGATGTTCCCGTGGGGGCGCATGTGCTGCGGTCGCGCACGAACAAGGTCCTCATGTTTTGCCGAGGCCTGGATGCGGAACTGAAGAAGGTGGAAGACGTGTTCTCGGCGACCAGCGTACGCTCCTACAGCCAGAGAGCCAACCGCACCGGCTCCCGCCTGCTGCAGTTCAAGCTGCAGGCCACGCTGACCAGCATGGCGCACCCGGAAGGGCTGGCCTACTGGCAACGGCTCGCGAATGCGCTTCAAGACGAACCCGTCGAGGACCGCGACCGCTTCTTTGCCGCGATGCTCGAGCGGCTCGGCATTGGTGCCCATCGTCCGTTCAATCCCGACGGGCGGCAGAAGTTGATTCTGGAAAAAGCGTCGGTGCTGGGGCAGGCAACGGCAAAAACCATCGCGTACAAGAAACGCATCTCCGGCATGCGCTATCGCGACGACGCGCACTGGGAGTACTTCATCCCACCGCTTTTCGTGAACGAGCAAGACACTCCGAACGGCACGCTGTTCGAGGAGCGGACAGCGTTCTTCTACGAGGTCACCGGTACTTCTGGCGCCGTGTTGACCAAGACGCCGGGCGTCGGCTCGGCTTACCTGGCGGCCTACTACGACGCGAAAGGCGCCGCATTCGATGGCGCCCGTTCGTACCGGCTTCGCGTGCCGCCCAGCGTGCCGGCCAAGCTTTTCTGGTCGGTCACGCTGTACGACACGCAGACGCGCGGCCTGATCCAGAACGCACAGCAGATCGTCGATCGGTCGTCGCGTCAGGAACTGCAGAAGAACCCCGACGGGTCCATCGACCTCGTGCTGGGCCCGACGGCACCCACAGGCCTCGAGAAGAACTGGATTCCGACGGCACCCGGGAAATCCTGGTATGTGTACTTCCGGCTCTTCGGACCCTTGGAGCCTTACTTCGACCGTTCGTGGTCACTACCGGATATCAAGCCCCTGGCTGCTTGATCGACGCTTGAACGTCAAACAGCGGAGAAGTCACCACTCCAAGCGCGGATGACCGGCCGCCGCATGCAAGCCATGCCCTCAAGAGGCATGCGTGCAATCGGACTCACCACAATGAGGAAACAACATGACAACGACAAGTTCAGCGCAGGCGCGCGCTTTCACATCCATCGCGGCGCTGAGCTGCTGCGCGCTGATGGCTACTGCCTGCGGCGGAGGAAACGGCCCTGCAAGTGGCGGGCTCGGGAACAGCAAAAGCTCCGCGGTTCCTCAAGAATGGACAACAGGAAAGGCTTACCGTGATGGTGTCGTCACTGCGCAAAACCCTTACGCCGCGGAGGCTGGTGCCCGCCTCCTGGAGGAAGGCGGCAACGCTGTCGACGCCGCCGTTGCGGTGGCATACGCGCTGAATGTGGTCGAGCCGCACATGGCGGGCATCGGAGGCGGCGGTTTCATGATGATCCACACCGCGGAGACCGGCAAGACCATCGCGATCGATTCGCGCGAGAAAGCGCCGGGCGGCGCAACGCGCGACATGTTCGTCGGCGTAGGCAATCCAACCCAGCAGGGGGTAGCCGTCGGTGTGCCGGGCATGGTGCGCGGCACGGCAATGGCCGTAGAGAAATATGGCAAGCTCACCCTCGCGCAAACGATACAACCCGCCATCGAGCTGGCGGAAAAGGGCTTCGCCGCGACCCCGCTCTGGGCCCGGTCAAGCTGCGGTGAACGCGCGCTGAATTCGCCCGAGACCGCGGCTTACTTCTGTTCCGGCGGCCGAGCTGCCCAAGCCGGTGAGATCGTGCGCAACCAGCCGCTCGCCGAGACCTTCAAGCTCATCGCGAAGAACGGCCCCGACTGTTTCTACCGTGTGCGGCCTGGCACCGACTGCGACATCGCGCGTGGCGTGGTCGAAGGCCAAACCTTCTCGAAAGGACCGAGGGGAAAGGGCGGGAGCATGACGCTCGCGGACCTCGAGGCGTACCAACCCGTGGAGCGCACGCCGGTCGAAGGAAGCTATCGCGGCTGGAAGATGAAGATCATGGCGCCGCCTTCGTCTGGTGGGCTCACGGTCTTGCAGATCCTAGGTCTACTAGAGCGTTTTCCGATCGGTGACAAGTCCGCAGGCTTTGGCTTCGGCACGCCGAAGACGCTGAATGTCATGGCCGATGCGCTGCGTGTCGCCTTTGCCGATCGGAGAGACTGGATTGGCGACAGCGATTTCGTTTCGGTGCCGGTCAAGGGGCTGGTCAACAAGACGTACCTCTCTTCCCGCAGCAGTCTGATCCAGCCAGGCATCCGCCTGAACCCCGACCCCAGCAGCAGCGACCCACGCCCTTACGAGACGGCGGGACTGCAACCTCAGGCCAAGTTGAAAGTCGCGCTCGCCGCGGACGGCAATGAGAAGGGAACCACGCACTTTTCCGTGGTCGACAAGTGGGGCAACATGGTGTCGTACACGAACACGGTGGAGGCCGCGTACGGCATCGGAGTGTTCGCGGGCTACCGGCTGCCGAACGGGGATTTTAAAAGCTTTGGGTTCGTGCTCAACAATGAACTGACGGACTTCAACATCACCCCCACGACGCATCCGTACCTGGATGGCGTGGGTGCCAACGACGTGCAACCCAACAAGCGTCCGCGCAGCAGTATGTCGCCCGCCATGCTCTTCACGCCCGAAGGCAAGCCGGTGCTGGCCTATGGCTCGCCCGGAGGGCCGACCATCATCAATTCGGTGGTCAATGTCACGCTCAATCTCATCGACCACCGGATGGGCCTGCAGGAGGCCATCAATGCGCCCCGCATCTCCGCGACCGGCGTGGCGGCGAGCGTCACGATGGAGCCGGGCTTCCCCTCCGCCTCGGTCGACGCGATGAAATCGCTGGGCTATACCGTGACAAGCGACAGCGTAGGCGCAGTGCAGGCCGTACTGGTCGCTCCCGATACCGGCAAGCAGTACGGCGGAGCGGATCTCCGCTACGAAGGCACGATTGTTGGGCTGCCGCGCAGGCAGTAGTCACCTCGCCGTGCGGCGATGGCGGGCGCGCAAGGTGTCGGAAGGCGCCTCGTCGAAGTGCTGCTTGTAGAGCTGTGCGAAGCGGCCCAAGTGAAAGAAACCGTGCGCCAACGCGATGTCGGTGACGGTCACGGTGTCGCCCGCTGCGCTGTTCAACAGGCACTCGCGCGCTTGCTTCAGGCGAATCTCGCGCAGATAGGCCATAGGCGTCGTGTCGCGATGTTCCTGGAACGCGGACTTCAGGGCGCGGATGCTCACACCGCTCGCGCGGGCGATGTCCGCGACGGTCAGTGACAAGTCGTCGATGCGGTCTTCGACGAAGGCTTCAGCACGATGGACCAGAAGCGCTGGCCGCGACACGGTCTTCTCGCCGTGCATCCACCGTGTGTAGTTGTGCGGGTGCCCGCTGAGCAGGCACATCAGCACGAACTGCTCGAGCGAGCGGTTGGCCGGGTCGGGCAGCAAGCCCGGCAGTGCCCCAATCAGGCCGAGGATGCCGGTCTAGGTGCGCTCGAATTCGGTACTGAATGGCACCATGTCGAATTTCAGCCGGTCGTCGAGCGGATGACCGGTGAAGCTCGAGCAGCAGGCCTCGAGCGCCGTCGTATCGAGCAGGAAGGTGGTCTGTTCAAAGCTGGCCCCGAAGTCGTACCAAGTGAACCTGTCCACCGAGACGGGAATGGTCAATCCAAGACTCCAGGTCGATTGGTTTCGCCCCTGGCACACGATGCCTTCGCCAGCGGTGCAGCGCATCAGCAGAAGCAGGTCGGGAGATTCGCCAGCATCGACCTCGACGTGCGCGCCATAGGCGAGACGAACGACAGAGAGGTGACGGGCCTCCCAGACACTCAGCTGGGTGTCGAGCGTGGCTGCGCGACGGTCCAGATGCAAATCGTGCGGGCAGTAGACACGCTGACGGCATGAATGGCCTCGTCGAGGTCGCCGGTCTGGAAATGCATGGCAGCTGCTCAGGCAGGTAGCGGAGGGGGCGGCGGGAGGCCATCGTACCGTAGCTTCCCGCTTCGGCAACACCCGATTGGCTGGCGAAGCCGTGGGTTAGCCGTTGGCCTGATTAGCCACGTCTTGGCCGGCCATCCGCGCAACGGCGGCGCGGATGTGGTTCTTGATCGCGCGTCCCGCAGCATCGGCGTCACCAGCGGATATGGCTTCGTAGACCGCACGATGCTCGTCCTGTGCACGTTGCGGCAGCCCCTTCGCCTGCGCGCTGTCGATCGCTGTCGCGTAGGGCTTTGACTGTATTGGCAAGTTGCAGTGGCATGCGATCGCTAGGGAAGGCCTGATCAAGAGCACGTTTCTTGCATGAAGGATTGACCCCTGCAAAGGAGCACGAGCGATGAGCCAGATCAGTTTTTCGGATGCGGAGCAAGCGGGCAAGAGGAAGAAGCCCAGGCGCGAAGTCTTCCTTGCCGAGATGGAACTGGTGGTGCCGTGGAAGGCGCTGCTCAAAGTCATCGAGCCCCACTATCCAGTGGCAGGCCGAGGCCGTCGTCCCTACCCGCTGCAAGCCATGCTGCGCGTGCACCTGATGCAGAACTGGTTCGCCCTGAGCGACCCCGCAATGGAAGAAGCCCTGTATGAGATCGCCTCGCTGCGCACGTTCGCCGGACTCGGTCTGGAGACGATCCCCGATGAGACGACCATCCTGAACTTCCGCCACCTGCTGGAAGCCAGCGATCTGGCCGAAGACATCTTCAAGCAGGTCAACGCCCATCTGGCCAGGAAAGGGTTGTTCCTGAAGCGCGGCTCCATCGTGGACGCAACCATCATCGCGGCGCCCAGTTCGACCAAGAACGAAAGTGGCGAGCGAGATCCGGAGATGCATCAGACGAAGAAGGGTAACCAGTGGCACTTCGGGATGAAGGCGCACATCGGCGTAGATGCAGACTCGGGGCTGGTGCATACGGTGACGACCACGTCAGCCAACGAGGCAGACGTGGAACAGGTGAGCGATCTGCTGGACGGCAAAGAGGATGCGGTGTGGGCGGACTCGGGCTACCGAGGTGCACAGAGCCGGGTGAAGCGGAATGTGCAGTGGCACATCGCGGGCAGGCCCAGCGACATGGCGAAGATGCCAGAGGGCTGAGCCAAGGCCAGAGCGCGCAAGCAGAAATACCAGAGGCCAGCATCCGTTCCGGGTGATCAAGCGGCAGTTCGGCCTGGCGAAGGTGAGGTTCAAGGAGCTGGCCAAAAACACGGCGCATGTGATCACGCTGTTTGCGCTGTCCCATCTGTGGATGGCGCGCAAGAAGCTGATAGCGATGATGGGACAGGTGCGCCCGCAAACAGCCTGAGGGCGCGGATGAAGCGCAGACCTCGTCGATTCGGGGCAGTTGACGGTGCGACTCACCTCCGTACATACCGTTGGCCTTCATCGCACGCCAATTGGTGACCTG
>NZ_MOWM01000031.1 GCF_016082275.1 Variovorax sp. E3 | reverse complement strand
TGTCGACCAGCGCCGCCGAGCGCGTGGAGCTGGCGCCGCGCAACCTGGAGCGGCCCGTGGCGCTGCTGTCGGGCGGCAACCAGCAGAAGGTGCTGTTCGGCAAGGGCATGACGCGCGAGGCCGCGCTCTACGTGTTCGACGAGCCCACGGTGGGCGTGGACATCGGCACGCGCAGCGCGCTCTACCAGGTCATCCAGAAGCTCTGCGAAAGCGGCGCGGCGGTGGTCGTGATCTCGTCCGACCTGCCCGAGGTGCTGCACCTGAGCCACCGCGTCTACGTGATGCGCGGCGGCGAGATTGCCGGCGAACTGCGCGGCGACGCGATTCAGGAGACCGCCGTGCTCAACCTGTTCTTCGGTTCCAGCGAAAGAAAACCATGACTCCGTCTTCCACCGTCACCGCCGCGGCGCCGGCTCCTTCCAGCGCGGGCGGCCGCGCACTCGGGCTGCTGCGCGGCCTGTTCCTGCGGCTGGGCGTGCTGCCGTTCATGCTGGTGATTGCCTTCGCGGTGTTCAGCACCTTGTCGGACCAGTTCCTCACGGTGCAGAACCTGGTGAACCTGCTGCGCCAGTCGGTCTACCTGATCCTCGTGTCGCTGGGCCAGATGCTGGCGCTGGTGACGGGCGGCTTCGACCTTTCGGTGGGCACCGTGATGGCCATCACCTCGGTGGTCTCGGCGCTGGCCATGCAGGCCCTGGGCGTGGCCCTGCCCGATGCGACCTGGGTGGTCGTGATCGGCGGCTGCGCCTGCGGGCTGCTCGCGGGGCTCACGGTGGGGTTGGTCAACGGCATCGGCGTGGCCTTCATCGGCGTGTCGCCCTTCATCGTGACGCTGGGCGTGCAATCGATCGGCTTCGGCTTTGCGCTGTACCTCACGGGCGGCGTGCCGGTGTCGGGCATGCCGGGCGCGTTCAGCGACCTGTTCGGCTTCGGCACGCTGCTGGGCATTCCGATACCGATCCTGGTGACCGCCGTGTGCGTGGCCGGCATGGGCGTGCTCATGGGCCGCATGCGACCGGCACGCACCTGCTGGCCGTGGGCGGCAATGCCAAGGCGGCGGCCCTGTCGGGCATCGACACGCGCCGCGTGCTGCTCATGGCCTACCTGCTGTGCGCCGGCCTGGCCGCCGTGAGCGGCCTGCTGTTGACGGCGCGCGTGGAAACCGGCGAGGCCAACCTCGGCGGCACCGTGGCGCTCGAATCCATTGCCGCCTGCGTGATCGCCGGCGTGAGCCTGCGCGGCGGCATCGGCCGGGTGCCCAACGTGGTGATGGGCGCGATCTTCATCGGGCTGGTCCAGAACGGCATGAACCTGGCCAGCGTCGGCTCCTACCTGCAGATGGTGGTGCTGGGCGCGCTGCTGATCGTGGCGGTGGTTGCCGACCAGATCCGGCATCGCATGGTGGCGCCCGGCGGCCACTGATCGCACACGGCACCCAGGAATGAACCAAGGAAGGAAAACACCCGCATGACCACCGCTCTCGCCCCCTCTTCTCGCCCGGTCGCTGCTGCGGCCGGCGCTGCCACCAACGCCGCCATCGACGCGCGCCGCGTCGCGGCCATGCCGCGCGGCGTCGGCATCGGCTTTGCGGTCTATGCACAGCGCGCGCTCAACGCCGAGCTGTGGGACGTCGAAGGCCGGCGCTACATCGACTTCGGCGCCGGCATTGCCGTGCTCAACACCGGCCACCGCCATCCGCGCGTGGTCGAGGCGATCCGCGCGCAGCTCGACCGCTTCACCCACACCGCCTATCAGGTGGTACCGTATGAAAGCGCGGTGTCGCTGGCCGAGCGCCTGAACAAGCGCACGCCCGGCAGCCATGCGAAGAAGACCGCCTTCTTCACCACGGGCGCGGAAGCGGTCGAGAACGCCATCAAGATCGCGCGTGCAGCCACGCGCCGGCCCGGCGTGATTGCGCTGGGCGGCGGCTTCCACGGGCGCACCTTCATGGGCATGGCGCTCACGGGCAAGGTGGCGCCGTACAAGACCGGCTTCGGCCCGTTTCCCGGCAGCGTCTTCCATGTGCCCGCGCCGGTCGCGCTGCATGGCGTGTCGGTGGAAGACGCGCTGCGCGCCCTCGTGCAGCTCTTCAAGGCCGACATCGACCCCGAGAGCGTGGCCGCGATCATCCTGGAGCCGGTGCAGGGCGAAGGCGGCTTCTACGCCATGCCGCCCGAGTTCATGCGCGCGCTGCGCCGCATCTGCGACAGCTACGGCATCCTGCTGATCGCCGACGAGATCCAGACCGGCTTCGGCCGCACCGGCCGATGGTTTGCCATGGACCACCACGACGTGCTGCCCGACCTCATGACCATGGCCAAGAGCCTGGCCGGCGGCACGCCCTTGTCGGCCGTGTGCGGCCGCGCCGACATCATGGACGCGCCGGCGCCCGGCGGGCTCGGCGGCACCTACGCGGCAAACCCGCTGGCCATCGCGGCGGCGCACGCGGTGCTCGACGTGATCGAGGAAGAAAAGCTGTGCGAGCGCGCGCAGGCACTCGGCGACCGGCTCAAGGGCCGGCTGAACGCGCTGCGCGCGACCGTGCCGCAGATCTCCGACGTGCGCGGCCTCGGCGCCATGGTGGCCGTCGAGTTCGCCGGTGCCGACGCACGCCCGACCCCGAGTTCACCCAACAGGTCCAGGCCCGCGCGCGCGATGCGGGCTTGCTGCTGCTGACCTGCGGCGTGCATGCCAACGTGGTCCGCTTCCTGTTTCCACTGACGATAGAGGACGCGGTGCTCGACGAGGGACTGGAAATTCTCTCGGCGGCGCTGCAAGCCTGAGGTCGGCCCTCGCCGGGCCTCGCCGGCTCTCGCGCTAGAACAGCGAGGCCATGCCGTTCGGCCGCGCGTCCTCGATGCCGAGCATGCGCAGCTTCGTGAGCGCGCCGCCGCCCGCCGAGAACCCGCCCGGCTTGTTGCCCGCCGCCAGCACGCGGTGGCACGGCACCACCGGCGCGAAGGGGTTGAGGCCCATCGCCTGGCCGACGGCGCGCGACAGGCCCTTGTCGCCGAGTTCTCGTGCGATTTCGCCGTAGGTGCGCGTCTGCCCCGGCGGAATGCGTCGCGCGATCGCGTAGATGCGCTGATGGAAGTCGGACACGCCGCGCATGTCGAGTTCGATGTGGCACAGGTCGTCTCGCACGCCCTGCAGCAGGCCCTGGGTGGCGGTAATGGCGCGTTGCGCCGTGTCGTTCGGCGGGCTTTCGCGCAACTCCGGAAAGCGCTGCTGCATGCGCGCCCGCGTGGCCGCTTCTCCGTTGTCGGCGGGCAGTTGCACGCGACCAGTCCATGCGGCCCCCACGCCAGGCCGCACATGCCGATGGCGGTGTCGAACAACGCGAAGCCCGTCATGCAGTCTCTTGCAGCGAATGCTGGCGCGAGGCCAGCACCGCGCCCAGCCACAGCGCCATCGCCGAGGCGACCAGCCCGCGCGCCAGCCCGCCCGCGCCGTCGGAGATCCAGCCCGTGACCGTGGGCCCGACGATCTGCCCCAGCGCGAAGACGATGGTGAACATGCTGATGCCCTGGGCCCAGCGCGCGGGCGGCAGGTTGTGGCGCACCAGCGCGGTGGTCGACGCCACCACCGACAGGAACACGCCGCCGAACAGCACGCCCGACACCAGCGCCACCGGCGCCGAAGGGCTCAGCACGGGCAGCAGCGTGGCCACGCCCAGCAGGCCGTTCAGCAGCGCCTGCGGCTGCCCGCCCCGGTAGCGGTCGAGCAGCCCGGCCCACAGCCGCGACGACGCCACGCAGGCGATGCCCAGCAAGGCATAGAACAGCGTGACGAAAGAAGCGCTGGCGCCCTGCTCGCGCAGCAGCGCGATCACGAAGGTCATGTAGCCGATGTAGCCCATGCCGAAGAGTGCATAGCCCGCGAGCGCCCAGCCGAAACGCCGCAGCGCGACGGGCGGTGCCGAGGTGCTGGCCGTGGCCGCGGCCGGCGGCGCACGGTCGGGCATGGCGCGCCCGGCCCACGCCAGCAGCAGGGTCGCCGCCGCGCTCGCGATGGCCAGTGCCCACCAGGCCCAGGTCCACCCATGCGGCTCGGCCGCCGCCGCGCGCAGCACCTGCGGCACCAGCAGCGCCGACAACAGAATGCCGAAGCCCGTGCCGCCGTAGTAGATGCCCAGCAGCAGCCCGCCGCGCGAAGACCCGGCTTCGCCCAGCCGCGCCGCGAGCAGGCCGCCCGCCACGAACACCCATGCGCTGGCAATGCCCGCCAGCAGGCGCTGCAGCAGCAAGGCCGCCGCATCGGTCACGAAGCCGCTGCCCGCCATGAAGATGCTCGCCAGCACCGCGCCGACCACCAGCAGCCGCGTCACGCCGAAGCGGCGCATCAGCATGGGCGTGATCAGCGCGCCGATCAGGTAGCCCACCGCGTTGGCGGTGTTCATGCCGCCGGCCAGCGCGTAGCTCCAGCCCAGGTCTTCGCGCATCGGCGGCAGCAGCAGCCCGTAGGCGAAGCGCGTGATGCCGAGCGACACGGCCGCGCCCATCGAGAGCGCGAAGGCCAGCCGCAGCGTGGGCTGCGCGGGGGCGGAGGTGGAAGTGAGCGAGGTCGACATCGGAGCAAGGTGGCCGCTCATTTTGCGGCACCCTGCCCAATCTTGCTCGGCGGCCCCCTCAAGCCGGGCCGGCCACCGCGTCGCCCTGCAGCAGATGCCTCTCGAGCAGCACGGCCACGTGCACGGCCTCGCGCTGCGCGCCGTCCTCGATCTGGTGGCGGCAGCTGGTGCCGTCTGCCACGACGATGGCGCCGGGCTTGGCGCGAATCGCGGGCAGCAGGCTGGCCTCGGCCATCTGCATCGACACCTCGAAGTGGCTGGCCTCGTAGCCGAAGCTGCCGGCCATGCCGCAGCACGAGCTTTCGATGAGTTCGGGCTGCGCGCCGGGAATCAGCTTCAGCACGTCCATCACCGGGCTCACCGCGCCGAAGGCTTTCTGATGGCAGTGGCCGTGCAGCAGGATGGGCGCCTCGGCCGGTTTCAGCGCCAGCTCGAAGCGGCCGAGCTTGACCTCGCGCGCAATGAACTCCTCGAACAGCAGCGCGTGCTTGGCCACCAGCTCGGCCTTCTCGCCGAAGCCCATCACCAGCGTCTCGTCGCGCAGCGTGAGCAGGCATGACGGCTCCAGCCCGACGATGGGCACGCCGGCCCGTGCCAGCGGTGCAAGCGCATCGATCAATGCCTCGGCCTTTTTCTTGGCCTCTTCGACCATGCCGCTGGCCAGGAAGGTGCGGCCGCAGCAGTGGTGCCCGCCGCGCTTCTCGACCGTGTGCAGCACATAGCCCGCCGCCTGCAGCACGCGCGCGGCGGCGAAGGCGTTCTCGCTCTCGAAGGTGCCGTTGAAGGTGTCGACGAACAGCACGGCCGCCTTGCCGCCGCGCCGCGCGATGGCCAGCACCGCGTCGCGGTCGGTGAACAGGCCGGGCTCGTCGGCCTTGCCGCGCCAGAAGGTGTCGCTGCGCCACGCGGGCAGCGAGCGCCTGGCTGAAAAGCCCAGCAGCTGCTCGCCGAGCCACGCGGCGCCGGGCACGCTGTTGCGCAGGTTCAGCAGCCACGGCAGGCGGCTGGCCTTGTGGGCGTAGTCGGGCAGGTTCGCGACCAGCTTGTCTTTCAGCGTGTGGCCGTGGCGCTTCTTGTAGTGGTCGAGAAACTCGACCTTCATCTTCGCCATGTCCACGCCCGTGGGGCAGTCGCGCTTGCAGCCCTTGCAGCCAACGCACAGGTCCATGGTGTCGTGCATGGCCTCGCTGGTGAAGGCGTCGGGGCCGAGCTGGCCCGACAGCGCCAGGCGCAAGGTGTTGGCGCGGCCGCGCGTCAGGTGCTGCTCGTCGCGCGTCACGCGGTAGCTGGGGCACATGGTGCCGGCGTCGAACTTCCGGCAGTGGCCGTTGTTGTTGCACATCTCCACGGCCTTGGCCAGGCCGCCGGTGCTGTCGCCGCCGGTGCCGGGCGCGGTGGTCGCTTCGGTCACGGGGTCGGCGTTGACGTTCCAGCCCGACCAGTCGAGCACGGGCTTCAGTTCGATGCGGCGGTAGGGCTTGGGCGCGGTGGGCGGCGCAAAGCGGAACAGCGCGCCGTCGTCCATGCGCGGCGGGTCGATGATCTTGCCGGGGTTGAACAGGTCGATCGGGTCGAGCTTGCGCTTGATGGCGCGAAAGGCCTCGTTGATGGCCGGGCCGAACTGCCATTCGATCCACTCGCCGCGGCACAGGCCGTCGCCGTGCTCGCCGCTGAACGCGCCCTTGTACTTGCGCACCAGCGCGCTCGCTTCTTCGGCAATGGCGCGCATCTTGGCGGCGCCGTCCACGCGCATGTCGAGAATGGGCCGCACGTGCAGCGTGCCGACCGAGGCGTGGGCGTACCAGGTGCCGCGGCTGCCGTACTTCGCGAACACTTCGGTCAGCGCGTCGGTGTATTCGGCCAGGTGCTCGAGCGGCACCGCGCAGTCTTCGATGAAGCTCACGGGCTTGCCGTCGCCCTTGAGGCTCATCATGATGTTGAGGCCGGCCTTGCGCACTTCCCACAGGTTCTTCTGGCGCGCGCGTCGGGCATTTCGACCACGCTGCCGGGCAGGCCCAGGTCGCCCATCAGCTCGACGAGCTGCCTGAGTTGAGGCAGCAGCGCGGCCTTGTCGCGCCCGAGAACTCCACCAGCAAGATGGCCGCCGGCTTGCCGATGAGCGCGGTCTCCACCGTGGGCTTGAAGGCCGGGTTCGCCAGGCTCAGCTCGATCATCGTGCGGTCGACCAGCTCCACCGCCGTCGGCCCGAGCTTCACGATGTGCTGCGCCGCATCCATGGCGGCATGAAAGGTCGGGAAGTTGACGATGCCCAGCACCTTGGCGCGCGGCAGCGGCGCGAGCTTGAGCTTCAGGCTGCGCGTGTAGGCCAGCGTGCCTTCGGACCCGATCAGCAGGTGCGCGAGGTTCACGCTGCCGTCCGCCGTGTAGGGCCGCTCGCTCTGGTTGTCGAAGATGTCCAGGTTGTAGCCCGCCACGCGGCGCATCACCTTGGGCCAGTGCTCGGCGATCTGCTCGCGGTGCTGCCTGGCGAGCCCGCGCACGAACTGTGCAATGCCCGCTCCGCGCACGCCCAGCGAGCCCACGGGGCCGAAGTCGACCAGCTCGCCGTTCGACAGCCACGCGCTGGCGCCCAGCACGTTGTGCACCATGTTGCCGTAGGCGATGGAGCGCGACCCGCAGGAGTTGTTGCCCGCCATGCCGCCCAGCGTGGCCTGCGCGCTGGTCGACACGTCGACCGGATACCAGAGCCCGTGCGGCTTGAGCTGTGCGTTGAGGTGGTCGAGCACCAGCCCGGGCTCGACCGTGGCCGTGCCCTCTTCCACGTTCACCTCGAGCACGCGGCGAAAGTGCTTGCTGTTGTCGATGACGAGCGCCGCGCCCGTGGTCTGCCCGCACTGGCTGGTGCCGCCGCCGCGCGCCAGCACCGGCACCTTCAGGTCGCGCGCGATGTCGATGGCGGTGGCAATGTCGCGCTCGTTCGTCGGCACGAAGGCGCCCACGGGCGTGATCTGGTAGATCGACGCGTCGGTGGCGTAGCGGCCGCGCGAACCGTCGTCGAACAGCACCTCGCCCTGCGTGTCGGTGCGCAGGCGGCGCGCGAGCAGCTCGCAGGTGTCGTTGGGCGGAAGAACGGTTCCGGCTGGCTGCATGTGGCTGGCGGGATCGATGCGCATGGTGGGGTGGTCGTTTTTTTGGGGAAGGCTCAGCTCGACTTGGCCGAGGGATAGATCTCGCCGGCGCGCAGCAGCGCCAGCACGGTGTCGCGCTTGCGCAGCACGTGCGACACCAGCACCTTGCGCATGGCGGCGGCGTCGCGCGCGGCCAGCGCGTCGATCATCTGTTCGTGCTCCTCGACGGCGTGCTTCCACTTCGCCTCGTCCTGGTTGGTGCGAAAGCGCAGCGACTGCACGCGGGCGTGATGGAGCGGTAGGTGTTCGACAGCACCGGGTTGGCGGCCGCGTCGTTGATGGCGGTGTGGATGCGCGCGTTCAGCCGGTAGTAGCCCGACAGGTCGCGCCGCGAGAAGCAGGCCATCATTTCGTAGTGCAGCGCGCGCACCTCGGCCAGCTCTTCGTCGGTGATGCGCTTGGCCGCCAGCTCGCCCGACATGCCCTCGAGCATGGCCAGCACCTCGAAGGTGTTGAGCACGTCGGCCTCGGTGAGCTTCACCGCCACCGCGCCTCGGTTGGGCAGCAGGTCGACCAGCCCCTCGGCCGCGAGCAGCTTGATGGCTTCGCGCAGCGGCGTGCGCGACACGTTGAGTTGCAGGCACAGCTCGCGTTCGTTGAGCTTGGCGCCGGGGGCGATGTGCCCTTCCACCAGCATGGTCCGAAGCCGCGAGGCGACCTGGTCGTGCAGCGCGAGGCGCGAGATTTCGATGATTTCCGCAGTCATGTTTTTCCCTTTGATTGCATTTTGAATGCAAAAAATGAGCACTACAACCTCGGATGATCAGGGTAAACCATCAAACAAAAATGCATTTTGAATGCAAAACTAAAAAGCGAAAGGACAGTCCATGCTGCAACTCGACATCCATCCCACCGGTCGCCACTTCCTCCAGATTCCGGGCCCCAGCCCGGTGCCCGACCGCATCCTGCGGGCCATGAGCCTGCCCACCATCGACCACCGAGGGCCCGAATTCGGCACCCTGGGGCTGAAGGTGCTGGGCGGCATCAAGCAGGTGTTCAAGACGAAGCACCCCGTGGCCATCTACCCGGCCTCGGGCACCGGCGCCTGGGAGGCCGCGCTCGCCAACACGCTGAGCCCGGGCGACCACGTGCTCATGTACGAAACCGGCCACTTCGCCTCGCTGTGGCAGAAGATGGCCACGCGCCTGGGCCTGTCGACCGAGTTCCTCGCGGGGTCGGGCACCGACGCGCAACTGCCCAACGCGCCGAGCTGGCGCCGCGGCGTGCAGGCCGAGCTCATCGAGGCGCGCCTGCGCAAGGACACCGAGAAGAGGATCAAGGCCGTGTGCGTGGTGCACAACGAAACCTCCACCGGCGTCACCTCCGACATCGCCTCGGTGCGCAAGGCCATCGACGCGGCGGGCCACCCGGCCCTGCTGCTGGTCGACAGCATCTCGGGCCTGGCGAGCGCGGACTACCGCCACGACGAATGGGGCGTGGACGTGTGCGTCAGCGGCTCGCAGAAGGGCCTGATGCTGCCGCCGGGCATCAGCTTCAACGCGCTCTCGCCGCGCGCGCTCGAAGTGTCGAAGACCGCGAAGCTGCCCAAGGCCTTCTGGGCCTGGGACGAGATCGTCGAGATGAACAAGGACGGCTACTGGCCCTACACGCCCAACACCAACCTGCTGTATGGCCTGTCGGAATCGCTCGACATGATCCTCGGCGAAGGGCTGGACAACGTGTTCGCGCGCCACCAGCGCTGGGCCGCCGGCGTGCGCGCGGCGGTCAATGCCTGGGGCCTGCCCATCCAGTGCGCCGACCCGGCCGTGTACTCGCCCGTGCTCACCGGCGTGATCACGCCCGAGGGCGTCGATGCCGATGCACTGCGCCGACTGATCCACCAGCGCTTCGACCTGTCGCTGGGCACCGGGCTGGGCAAGCTCAAGGGCCGCATGTTCCGCATGGGCCACCTGGGCGACAGCAACGACCTGACGCTGGTGGCCATGCTCGCCGGTGTCGAGATGGGCATGAAGCTCGCGGGCATCAAGCTGGCCGGCAGCGGCGTGCACGCGGCCATGGACCACTTCGCCAACCACACGGCACCGGCCGCGCTGCAGAAAGCCGCATAGGCACGCAGCGCCCTCCGGCGCGCATCGGATTCCTACCTACGACGGAGACAAAGAAGATGCAAAGACGTTCCCTCATCCAGGCCGCGGGGGCGGCCGCCGCCACGCTGGGCGTGCCCCGGCTGTTCGCGCAGGAGTGGCCTTCGGGCCCCGTGCGCATCGTGGTCGGTTTTCCGCCGGGCGGCGGCACCGACGCACTGGCCCGCGTGGTGGCGCAGAAGCTCACGATCATGTGGGGCCAGCAGGTCATCGTGGAGAACAAGGGCGGCGTGGCCGGCGTGCTCGCGGCCGACTACGTGGCGCAGCAGCCGGCCGACGGCAGCACGCTGCTGATGGCCCACATCAACAGCCACGCGCTGGCGCCCAGCCTGCAGCCCAAGCTGCGCTACAACGTGGAGCGCGACTTCGTGCCGATCGTGCTGGTGGGCGTCACGCCCAACCTGCTGATCGCCAACCCGGGGCAGAAGGCGCTGACCGTGAAGGACATCGTGGCCACCTGCAAGGCCTCGCCCGGCAGCATCAGCTTCGGCTCGGCCGGGGCTGGTTCGGCGCAGCACCTGGCGCTGGAAATGTTCAAGCTGCAGGGCGGCATCGACGCGCTGCATGTGCCGTACAAGGGCAGCGGCCCGCTGCTGGCGGACCTGATGGGCGGGCAGATCCAGTACAGCTTCGAGACCATGACGGCGGCCACGCCGCATGTGAAGAACGGCCGCGTGATCGCCGTCGCGCAGACGCGCACCAAGCGCGCCAAGGGCCACCCGAACGTGCCGACGATGCAGGAACAGGGCTTCCAGGGCTTCGAGGCGACCACGTGGTACGGGCTCGCGGGGCCGGGCAAGCTGCCGGCATCGATCGCACAGAAGGTCAATCGCGACGTGAACACCGTGCTGGCCATGCCCGACGTGCAGGAGCGCATGGACACCTACGGCGCGGAAGACGGCGGCGGCTCGCAGGACAAGTTCAGGCAGTTCATCAGCACCGAGATCGCGAAGTGGGCCAAGGTGGTGAAGGACGGCAACGTCCACGTCGAAAGCTGAGAAGATCCGAGGCATGAATTCTTCGCTGAACGCCCTCACCGACGCACTCGTGGCCGCGCGCCGCGCCAACCGCACGCTCGACGCCACGCCCTGGCTGGACACACTCGAAACCGCCGCCCAGGCCTATGAAGTGCAGGACGCCGTGGCGGCCGCGCTCGGCTGGTTCGACGGCCACGCCGTGGCCGGCACGTGGAAGTCGGGCGGCGGCGCGCGCAGCGCCACGCTCACGCATGCGCCGCTGCCTCCCGCCGGCGTGCGCGCGGACTCGGCGGACTTCAGCGACCTCGTGTTCCACACGCCCGGCATCGAGGCGGAAATTGCCTTGCGGCTCGGCCAGGACGTGACGCCCGCGCAGGCGGCCACGCTCGACCACGCCAACGCCGCATCGCTCGTCGATGCCATGGCCGTGTCGGTCGAGATCGTCGACTCGCGCTGGCAAGACCTGGCCTCCACGCCCGCCCTGCTCCGCCTGGCCGATTCGCAGGTGCACGGCGCGCTGGCGGTCGGCGAATGGCAGCCGTACAAGGCCGTCGACTGGGCCTCGCAGCGCTGCGAGACGAAGGTCGGCAGCACCGAGACCGTGGTGCGCACGGGCACGCATCCGCTGGCCGACCCTGCGTGGCTGCTGCCGATCTGGCTGCGCCACCTCACGCGCCATGGACACACGGTGCCGGCGGGCACGGTCGTCACCACGGGCTCGTGGGTCGGCGTGCTGCCTTGCCGCCGTGGCGATCAGGTGACGGCCGCATTCCCCGGCATCGGCGCGGTCCGCTTGAGCGTGTAGCGCCCGCCGCCCACGCCCGAGCAGGCCACCAGAAAGTCCAGCACCGCCCGCACCCGCGCGGGCAGCGTGCCGGCCTTGCCGATGTACACCGCGTGGATCGGCTCGACCTCGCAGGGGTTGAACTCCTGCAGCAGCGGCACCAGCCGGCCCGCGTCGATGTCGTCCTGGATGTGATACAGCGACAGCCGCGCCACGCCCGCCCCGGCCCGCGCGAGCTGCCGCAGCGTTTCGCCGTCGCCCGCGCGCACCGGGCCGGCCACCGGCAGCCACTGCGTTCGCCCGCCGACACGCAGCGGCCAGTCGGGTGAATTGCGCCGGTAGCTCCAGCCCAGCCGGTTGTGCGCCTCCAGCTCCTGCGGCGTGCGCGGCGTGCCGTATTTCTCGAGATAGGAAGGCGCGGCCACGATCGACTGGCTGGTCTCGCCGAGCCGCCGCGCCACGAGGTCGGACGACGGCAGCTGGCCCCAGCGGATCGCGATGTCGGCGCGCTCGTCCATCAGGTCGACGATGCGGTCGGTCAGCGCGATGTCGAGCGTGATCTGCGGGTGCAGCTCCAGCAGGCGCGGCACCAGCGGCACCAGCTTGTGGTGCCCGAAGGACACGCTCGCGTTGATGCTCACGCGCCCGCGCGGGGCCGCGCCGGCAGCGGCGCAGCGCTCGGCCTCGTCCATGTCGGCCAGCACGCGCAGGCTGCGCTCGTAGAACTCCGTGCCCTCGGGCGTGAGCTGCAGCTTGCGCGTGGAGCGGTGCACCAGCTGGATGCCCAGGCGCAGCTCCATGCGCGCCACCAGCTTGCTCACGGCCGAAGGCGTCATGCCCAGCAGCCGCGCCGCCGCCGAGAAACCGCCCGCCTCGACCACGTGGACGAAGGCTTCCATTTCCCCGGAACGGTTGACGTCGATGCGCGGCATGGCGGGCTTTTCTTCCTTTTGTGACTTCAACTCACAAGTCTGTGTACTCGCGGCATTCTAGTCATCGAGCGCCTTTGTCCCCACAGTACAGGGCATCATGCCAATAGCTCTCATCGCCCTTACCGCCGGTGCCTTCGGAATAGGCACCACCGAGTTCGTCATCATGGGCCTGCTGCTGCAGGTCTCTACGGATCTTCAAGTCTCCATCACGGCCGCCGGCCTGCTGATCTCGGGCTACGCGCTCGGGGTCGCGGTCGCGCGCCCGTGCTCACCATTGCCACGCGCAGGCTGCCCCGCAAGACGGTGCTGCTGGCGCTGATGGCGATCTTCACGCTCGGCAACCTGGCCTGTGCGGTCGCGCCCAACTACGAAATGCTGATGGCGGCGCGCGTGATCACCTCGCTGGCGCACGGCACCTTCTTCGGCGTCGGCTCGGTGGTGGCCACCGGGCTGGTGGCGCCGGAGCGCCGCGCCTCGGCCATCGCGATCATGTTCACCGGCCTGACCGCCGCCACCTTGCTGGGCGTGCCGGCCGGCGCGTGGCTGGGGCTGCAGTACGGCTGGCGTTCGGCCTTCTGGGCGGTGGCGCTGATCGGCCTGCTCGCCTTTGCGGTGCTCGCCGTGTTCGTGCCGCGCGTCAAGGGCGAGGCCAAGCCCGCGCCGCTGCGCGAAGAGCTCGCCGTGCTGGCGCGGCCGCAGGTGCTGCTCGGCCTGGCGATGACGGTGCTCGGCTTTGCCGGCGTGTTCGTGGTGTTCACGTACATCCAGCCGGTGCTGACGCAGCTCACGGGCCTGCCGGAATCGGCGGTGTCGCCGATCCTGCTGGTGTTCGGCGGCGGCCTGGCCGTGGGCAACATCCTCGGCGGCAAGCTGGCCGACCGCACGCCGATGGCCGCGATCATGGGCACGCTGGTGGCGCTGGCCGTGGTGCTGGGCGCAATGCAGTTCACCATCGGCACGCCGTTCACCGCGGTGGTGTTCGTCGGCCTGCTCGGCCTGGCCTCGTTCGCGACGGTGGCGCCCATGCAACTGCGCGTGCTCGAGAAGGCCTCGGGCGCGGGCCAGAACCTGGCGTCGAGCCTGAACATCGCGGCCTTCAACCTGGGCAATGCGCTGGGCGCATGGGTCGGCGGCGTGGTGATCGCGCGCGGCCCGGGGCTGCACGCCCTGGGCTGGGTGGCGGCGCTGATCACGCTGGTGGGCCTGGCGATCGCGCTGTGGAGCCGTGCGCTGGACCGGCGCGAACCGCGACACACGCTGGGCGACTGCGCTTCGCAATCGGCCTGAGCCTTCGCCTCGCGGCATTTGCGGGAAAGGCAGAATTCGCCATGCCTTTCCCTTTTCAGGTTCGCCCCGCCCTCGCGGCCGACTCCCATGCGCTGGCCGCGCTGGCCATTCAGGTCTGGCTCGACACCTACGCCACCGCCGGCGTGAACGACCTGCTGGGCCGGTATGTGCTCGACGCGTTCACGCCGTCGGGCTTTGCCGCATTGGCACAGGACGAGCGTGCGGCGCTGCTGGTGGCCGAGAGCGATGCGCACCTGGCCGGCTACGCGCTCGTGCGCTTCGATGCGCCGCAGGTGCTGGCCCCGGCCTCCGATGTGGAGCTGCGCACGCTCTATGTGCAGGCGCCGTTCACGCGCGCCGGTGTCGGCACGGCGCTGCTCGCGCGGGCCCGTGCCGCGGTCAGGGAGCGCACGGGCGGCGATGCGCTGTGGCTGTCGGTCAACACGCGGAACCGGCGCGCCTGCGGCTTCTATGAAAAGCACGGCTTCGCGCGCATGGGCCAGACCTGGTTCACGCTGGGCGAAGCGCGCCACGAGAACCACGTGCTCGCCCTGCCCTGAGCTGATTGATTGATGCGCCCCGCCGCCGGCGGCGGGCGCCCTCAGTGCGCCTTGGCCGGCGTGTCCAGCGCCATGCTGGCGGCCACGAAGAACTCGAAGCGGTTGCGTCCCGCCGCCTTCGAGTTGTAGAGCGCGGCATCGGCCCGCGCCAGCAGCTCGGCCGCCGTCACCTGCGGATCGGTGGCCCGGTGGAACGCGATGCCGATGCTGGTCGTGACGTCGATCTGCCGCCCCTCGATCTCGAAAGGCGGGTTGTTGATGCGCTCCAGGATCTTGCTCGCGACGGTGGCCACCGCGTCCTGGTTGCCCAGGTTCTCGAGCACCAGCACGAACTCGTCGCCCGCGAGCCGCGCGACCATGTCGGTGCCGCGCACGCTGCCCAGCAGCCGCCGCGCGTACTCGACCAGCACCGCGTCGCCCACGGCGTGGCCGAGCGTGTCGTTGATGCCCTTGAAATGGTCGATGTCCAGGAACATCAGCGCCAGCGAATTGCCGGTGAAGCGCCCGCGCAGCACGGCGTCGGGCAGGTACTCGTTGAAGGCCAGCCGGTTCGGCAGGTTGGTGAGCGTGTCCAGCCGCGCCAGCTCGATGAGCTTGTGCTCCACCACCTTCAGCGCGGTGATGTCCAGCGCCAGCGAGAAGATGCCGTGCGTCAGGCCGTCGGCGCGCACGTCGGGCACGTAGATCACCTGGGTGATGCGGTCGTAGCCCTTGCGCTGGGTACGCGCCTCGAACTCGACCTTCTCGCCCGCCAGCGCGCGCGCGATCATGGGCTGGCGCGACAGGTAGACCTCGCGGCCCGCCACCTCCTGCACATGGCGCCCCAGCACCTGCGTCGGGTCCAGGCCCAGCCACTCGCGGCTCGTGGCGTTGGCGAAGGTGATCTTTTCATCGCGGTCGATGTAGGTGATCAGCGCCGGCATGCTGTCGGTGATGGCGCGCAGGCGCAGTTCGCTCTCGGCCTGGCGCAGCTCGGCTTCCTTCAGCGCCGTGATGTTGAAGGTCATGAGGTAGAAGCCCACCACCTCGCCGCGCTGGTTCTTGTCGGGAATCAGGTTGACCTGAAAGAAGCCTTCCTTGCCGCGCATGGGCGCGCGCACCGAGAAGCGCACCTTCTTGCCCGAGAACATCACCGGCAGGTAAGGCTTGTGCTGCGCGTACATGGCCTCGCCGATGGCCGAGCGCAAGGTGGCGCCCACCAGCGAGCCGTCGTTCACGCCCGCCCTCTGCCGCGCCCGGATGTTGCCGAACAGGCAGTTCTGGTTGCGGTCGAAATACCCGACCAGCGCCGGAATGCTGTCGGTCACGTCGCGCAGCCGCTTCTCCTGCTCGGTCAGGGCCTTGCGGATGGTCACTTCCTCCGTGATGTCGAAGGTCATGGAGAACACGCCGCGCACCACGCCGTCGGCATCGACGTCGGGAATGTAGTGCGCCTTGAAAGTGCGGTTGCCGATGCCCAGCCCGGCGTCGCCCGGTTTCTCGAGGATCACGGTTTCGCCGGCCAGCGCGCGCATGAAGTACGGCTCGACGATGGAGAAGTCTCTTGTGCCGCGCACCTCGGGCATCAAGCGGCCGACCAGCGGCGCGTGGTTGTGCAGCGTCCGGATGTGCGCGTTGACGAAGGTGTAGCGCAGCGACGCGTCCACGTGCGAAACCATCGCCGGGATGCTGTCCGCGATGGTGCGTATCTGCGCCTCGCTGTGCGCCAGGCTGAGTTCGCTGGCGCGGCGCTGCTTCATCAGCTCGTCGAAGGTGCGGGCCAGGTCGCCGATTTCGTCGGGCGCGTAGCGCAGGGGCGCCGTGGCTTCGGCGGGCGACTGCTGCGCCACCTGCATGTGCCGGTGCAGGTCGGCCAGTGGCCGCAGCTGCCGCCGCGCCACGCCCAGGGCCAGTGCGCCGGCCGTCAGCGCGAGCAGCAAAGCGCCGACCCAGGCGCCGCGCTCGATGGCGTCGATGCCGGCAAAGGCCTCGGCGCTCGGGTACATCGACCCGACGATCCAGTTGGTCTGCTCGGTGCGGTCGAAGGCGTAGAGGCCGGGCACGCCGCTCTCGTCGACGCCTTCGCTGGTGCCCTCGAAGCCGGCCATGGCGCGCAGCAGCTGCGGGCTGGCCGCGCCCTCGGACGGCACCCGGTTCAGGATGCGCGAGGTGCGCGGATGGTCGATCACGACGCCGTCGGTGGTCGTGATGAACAGGTAGCCGGTCTTGCCGATCTTGACCTCGGCGAGCGTGCCCAGGATGTTGCGGTCCTTGAGGTTGATCGCGCCCGAAATGACGAAGCGCACCTGCCCCGCGTTGTCCAGCACGGGCTCGGTGATGGCCACCTGCGCGAGCCCGTTCAGGCGGTTGCGGTAGGGCTGCGAGATGATGCCGGCCTTGGACGCCACCGTCTGCTGGAAGTAGGCGCGGTCCTTGAGGTTCACCGTGCCGATGGCGGCCCGGCCGTTCTGGTTGGCCACCAGGTCGCCGGTCATGTCGATGAGCGCGACGTTGTCGAAGGCCAGCTTCAGCGCCGCGTGTTTTTCCAGAAAGGCCTGCAGCGGCGCCGCGTCCGCGAAGTCTTGCGCTTCCACGCTGTCGCCGAAGGTCTGCAGCAGGATGCGGCGGCTGCCCAGTTTCTGGTCGATGGCGTCCGCGATGGCGGACACCCCGTGCCAGCTGCTCGCTGGCGATCGAGGCGCGCATGTTGCCCTTGACGAGGTGCAGTGCGTAGGTCGCGATCGCGAAGGTGGCGGTGAGGACGACAGCCGCGACACCGAGGCTGAGGCGCGTGTGCAGACCGAAGCGCAGTTTCGAAGGGCCCGAGGAATTCATTGGTCTTGTTCAAGCAGCCGGGGCATCGCCGGCGGGAGTCTCCATGGACAGTATCGTGGCGATCGGCATGCCGCGATATGGCGAGCGCACCACATCTTGCATGCCTCAGGCCTTCGGCGCGGGGGGGCGGCGCTCGGCCAGCGCGCGGCTTTCCTTCTTCAGCGCCTTGGACACCGGGCACACCGCCTGCACGAAGCCGGTCAGCGTGTTGGCCAGGCTCTCGCGCTGCAGGCTGTAGAAGACGAACTGGCCCCGCTTCTCGGCCTTGACCAGCCCGGCTCCCTCGAGAATTTTCAGGTGCTTGGACAGCGAAGGCTTCGACATCTCGAAGCGCGTGGCGATGTCGCCCGCCGAAAGCTCGGCTTCCGACAGGTACGCCAGGATCTTGCGCCGGGGCGTGGATGCCAGCGCTTCGAATACTTTTTCCATCGACCGATTTTACGCCGGGGGTAGTCAATTCTCTAATTAGTTATTTAGGCATTTAGCTAAATGAATGGCACAATCGGCCGCACAGGAGCCGACATGCCAGAACCCGCCGAAGCCATCGAAGCCGCCGCCCCCACGACCGTCTACTACAACAGCGCCTGCCCGGTCTGCGACGCCGGCGTCTGTGCCATGCGCGACAGCCTGCCCGCCGCGAACGTCGAATGGATCGACGTGCACGCCCGCCCGGAAGTGCTCGAGCCGCTCGGCCTGCGGCTGGAAGACGTGCGGGAGCGCCTGCACCTGGTCGACCCCTCGGGCGCCACGCGCATCGGCGCCGATGCGCTCGCCGGCGTGTTGTCGCTGTCGCCGGCATGGCGCTGGCTCGCCCGCCCCCTGCAATGGCCCGGGCTGCGAACGCTCGCCGCCTGGTCCTACAACCGCTTCGCGCGCCTGCTCTACCGCTGGAACCGCGCGCGGGGCCACTGGTAATCCAAGGAGAAACACATGCGCACCGCAAATTTCGATCCCGCCGAACTGGCCAAATTCCAGGCGCTGGCCGAGCGCTGGTGGGACCCGCTCTCCGAATTCCGCCCGCTGCACGAGATCAACCCGCTGCGCCTCGAATGGATCGACGGGCTCGCCGGCCTGCGGGGCCGCAAGGCGCTGGATGTCGGCTGCGGCGGCGGCATTCTTGCCGAGGCGATGGCCGGACGCGGGGCCGAGGTGCTGGGCATCGACCTGGCGCACAAGCCGCTCAAGGTGGCGGCGATCCATGCCGGCAAGAGCGCCGCCACGGTGGCCTACCGCGCCGTTTCCGCCGAAGACCTGGCCGACGAATGCGAGGCCGCGTTCGACGTGGTGACCTGCATGGAAATGCTCGAGCACGTGCCGTCGCCGGACGCCGTCATCCAGGCCTGCGCGCGCATGGCCAGGCCGGGCGGCTGGGTGTTCTTCTCGACCATCAACCGCACGCCGTGGGCCTGGCTCATCGCCATCTTCGGCGCGGAGCGGGTGCTGCGCATCCTGCCGCGCGGCACGCACGACTACGCCAAGCTGATCCGCCCGAACGAGCTCAAGGCGGCCGCCGCCAAGGCCGGCCTCGTGCTGCACGACCAGCGCGGCCTGGGCTACAACCCGCTCACGCGCAACTTCCGGCTCCACGGCTCGCTGCGCGTGGGCTACCTGCTCGCGATGCGCAAGCCGGCCTGAGGCGCGACGACAGCCGCAGGTTCGCGTCAGGCAGCAGCGTGCGAGCGCAACAGGCGATCGACCAGCCCGTCCACGCGCTGCTCCGCGCGCCGCATCGACTGCGCGAGCTGTTCGCCGCCGAATTCGTCGGACTCCACCGCCGCTTCGAACACCTCGGTGATGCCAATGTAGCCGAGGGCCGAGCGCACGCTGTTCTCCGTGTGGTTGAGGTGCGCGACGCGCCCGCCGGCGTCGTAGCCGTGATCGCCGCGCGCGCCGAGCAGCACCACGCGCTTGCCCGCGTCCGCCAGCAACGGCCAGTACGGCACGGCGCCGCGCGAACGGTCGAAGCCGAAGGTGCGGCCCACGCGCACGATGTTGTCGATCCACGCCTTGAACTGCGCGGGCACGCTGAAGTTGTACATGGGCAAGCCGACCACGATGACGTCGGCGGCCACGAGCTGGTCGACCAGTCGGTCGCTTTCGGCAAGCGCCTCGGCCATCCACGGCTCGCGCGCAGCCGGCGGCGTGAAGGCCGCGTGGATCCAGCGGCCGTTGACGTGCGCGGGCGGCTGCTGGCCCACGTCGAGGTAGTCGATGCGATCACCGGGCCGCGCGCCGTGCCAGCGCTGGACGAAGCGCGCGGAAAGGCGCCGCGTGTGCGAGCCGTGCGGGTCGGTGTCGGAACGGCCCGGGCGGGCGCTGGCGTCGATGTGCAGGAGGTTCAATGCTTGGGTCATGATGGATGAGCAGGTCTGTTTCGTGAAGCGCTGTCAGAATGACCGCGCAGGCCTTGAATCTATGGACACGGGCCTTGACTCACAAACGATCATTTCTCCTCGCATGCAAGAGATTGGCTCATCCATCCGCCCTGCCCGCAAGCTGCCTGCGCTGCTGTCGCTGCGCGCGTTCGAGGCGGCCGCCGCGCACCTGAGCTTTCAGCGCGCGGCGCTGGAACTCTCGGTCACGCCGTCGGCCATCAGCCACCAGGTGCGCGCGCTGGAAGACACGCTGGGGCAGGCGCTGTTTCGCCGGCTCACGCGGCAGCTGGCGTTGACGCCCGCCGGCCAGCGGCTGTTCGACGACCTGCGCCTGGGTTTCGACGCGCTCGAGGCCGGCGTCGACAGGCTGCGCCAGCCGGCCGCCTCGCAGTCGGTCACGCTGACCACCAACACGGCCTTTGCCGCGCGCTGGGTGTTGCCGCGCATGGTCGCGTTCCGCAAGGCCTGCCCTGGCATCGAGCTGCGGCTGCACGCGAGCGACACGCTGACCGACCTGGCGCGGGGCGACGCTGACATTGCCGTGCGCTCGGGCAGCGGCAACTGGCCGGGCCTTGTGGCGCAAGAGCTCATGCCGGAGCGCTATGCGCCGCTGTGCAGCCCGATGCTCGGGCTGAAGCGCGTGGCCGATCTGCCGAAGCACCAGCTGATTCATTGCGACTGGCAACCGCAGGCGCTGGCGCCGGCCGTGTGGCCGCGCTGGTTTCGCGAGGCCGACATCGCGCCGCCACGGGGCCGCGCGATGAAAGCCTCGGGTCTGTCGTTTTCGGACGAGACGCACGCCATGCTCGCGGCGCTCGGCGGGCATGGGGTCGCGCTGCTGAGCCTGACCCTGTCCGCGGAAGAACTGCGCAGCGGCGCGCTGGTGCAGCCCTTCGGGCCCGTGCTCGATACGGGCAGCTACTTTCTGGCAACCGCCAGCGGGCGGGAGAACGAACCGGCGATTCGCGCGGTGTGGGCGTGGATCGCATCGCAAGGCGGGCCCATGTGAAAAAGCCTCCCGAAGGGAGGCTTTCGTTCGCCGGCGGCGCGGTGGCGCGTCAGCGCGTTGTCTTGCTCAGGAGCGTCGGCACGATGTAGCCGTCGCGGTAGACGCCTTCGATGGTGCCGTCCACGCGGTCGGCGGAATGCGCCGCCACGAACTTCTCGTCCCCCTGGCGGTAGACGACGATGGTGCAGGACGAGCGCTTGCTGAGGATGCGGGCGACGCCTGTGGCCTGGCGAAGAGTCGGATACGTCTCCATGGAGATCCTTGTTTGTCTTATCCCGTGGATAGTAGTCTTTAGGTATTCAGAGCGGACCTGGGTATCTTCTGAGTACCAACGTCTTCTTTTCGAATTCTTGGGAATCCGTGATTTAGTTGCAACGGTCGCGTGCCCGAGTCCACCTCGGTGTGTTTCTTGCGCGAATGGCAGGCCGCGTGGATCGTCGGGAAAAGCTCCGCGACGGCATGGCCCGGTCTCAGGCCAGCCCGTTCAGGTGCTCGTAGAGGATGAAGAAGCCGATCCCGATCAGCAGCACCCCGCCGACGATTTCCGCGCGCTTGCGACCACCGCGCCCAGCACGCGCCCGACCATCACGCCCAGCGTCACCATCGTCAGCGTGGCCAGGCCGATGGCCAGCGCGGTCCACGCGATGTTGACGTTGATGAAGGCCAGCCCCACGCCCACCGCCATTGCGTCGATGCTCGTCGCGAAGCCGGTGATGGCCAGGGCCCAGAAGGAATTGCGGCTGGGCTTGTCTTCGACTGCGTCGGGCGCGCCGAAGCCCGCCCAGATCATGCGCAGGCCCAACACGCTGAGCAGCGTGACCGCGATCCAGTGGTCCCACTGGGCCACGTAGCTCGCGGCCGCCAGGCCGGCGGCCCAGCCAATAACGGGCGTGATGGCTTCGATGACGCCGAAGATGACGCCCGTGCGCAGGGCTTCGCGCCAGGAGGGTTTGCGCAGGGCCGCGCCTTTGCCGACAGCAGCGGCGAAAGCATCCGTCGACATGGCGAATGCAAGAAGGATCGTGGAAGCAATGTTCATTTTGGAAGTAGCAGGCAAGGCCGGTTCAAGACGCCGCGGCGCACGAACCCGCCGGCCAAAGCCGCGTCCGTACACCGCTGGTCTCGCCAACCTTTCGGCTGCGCACGCCACGGTCGCAAGGTGCGAACCGAGTATGTTGACGTGCGCGCTTCCGAAGTCCGGAAGCAGGCTACTCCCCAAGGGAGCCGCGATTCTAGATGCGGGTTTGCAAAAGGCCTGTGACAGCGACTGTTTTGTTTGTAGGGCTTTGCTACATTCGACCGCGCCCTCGGGGTCGCCGCCCCCGGCCTTCTTTCTGTCGACCCGCTGAAATCCCCATGGTTCTCGTTGCCGCCGTGTGCCCTCAATGTTCCGGGGCGCTCCAGATTCCCGAAGAGCGGGACTTCGTGAAATGCCAATACTGCGGAACCGACATCATGGTTCGCGAGCCGGTGCGGCCCGCGCAGTACGTGCGCCTGGTACAGGCGGCCGCATCCGCCGCGCAGCCTCCGGCGAACCCCGCGCACCTCAAGGAACTGGGGCGGGAAGCACTCGAAGCGGGCAACGCGGAAGAGGCCTACAGCTACTTCAGCCGCACCCTCGAACTCGACCCCAAGGACGCGCAAGCCTGGACCGGCAGGGCCGATGCCCTCGGCATGGCGTCGGATGCGTACAACCTGCGCTTCAAGGACATGATCGCCGCGCTGGACAACGCGCGCGAAACCTCTGCACCCGAGCAGCAGGCTGCGTTGCTGAAGGCGCACGTGGAGAAAGTCAAGGCGGTGCTGTTCCCGCTCCATGCGGCCGCACGCGATCAGCTTGTGGCGGATCCCTCCCCCGACCTTTGGTACAGCTACCTCCGTCAATTCGAGGTATTCGTCGAGACCGCCGAGTTCCTGCACCGGCGCGTTCCCGACGACATGCAGATCATCGAATTCCTGATCGAGGCGCATCGGGCAGCGATCGAGGGCGCCATCGGGCCTGCGCAGGAATCGGACTTCGTGGTCGACGACAAGCAGGAGCAGAAGCTGCGCGCGGCCATGGAGGCGTACAGCGAGAAGCTGGCCGTCTTCAAGCCGGGCTACGAATTCCCCACCGTGTACCGCGCACAAAAAGGCGACTGCTTCGTCGTGACCGCGACGATGGGCGATGCGGCGCATCCGTCGGTGAAGTTGCTGCGCGACTTCAGGGACCAGCGCCTGGCGCGCACGGCCGCGGGACGCGCCTTCATCGCCTGGTACTACGCGCACGGCCCGGCGTTGGCGCGGCTTGTCGCGCGATCGAAGGCGCGTCGAAGCGCTGCTTATGTGCTGGTTGTGGCGCCCGCGACGACGCTGGTCAAGGCGCTTGATCGGCTGGCGCAGCGGTAGCGCCGGGGATCAGGCCGCGTCCGACCACGCGAGCCAAGCCTGCGAGTGCCTTCCTGGCATCTCTTTTTTGCGAGTCCCGAAACTCGCCGCCCTTAAGCGCCACATAAGTTTCGCTCGACACAATCATCCGCAGTAGCCCACTCTTTTCCTCCCTCCTCCAGGGCTACTCTTGACCCGCCTCGGCGGGTTTTTCTTTGCGCGCGCCAGCGCCATAATTGGCTCAGCCATGCCGGGTGTTCTCTTCCAAGGTGTTCACTTCACATGGTCAGACGGTCGAGGTGCCAGCGCATCCCGGCCGTCGCCTTTTGCGCATCGCCCTCAAGCGCTCGCGCCCGGCAGCTGCAGCCCCCTGACCCATTCGAACACCGCCGCCACGGCCGGCTCGTCGCGTCGCGTCTGGGGGCACACCAGGTAGAACGGCAACCCCGGCAGTTCGGGCCCGAAGGGCTTCACTAGGTTGCCCGCGCGCAGTTCGTCGGCGATCAGCGCCAGGCTCATCAGCGCCACGCCCTGCCCCTGCAGCGCGGCCGACACGGTGTGCGTCTCGTCCGAGAACACCGGCCCCGCCGACACGTCCAGGCCCGGTACCTGCGCCTGCTGCTGCCATTCGGCCCATGTGCCCGGCTGGCTCTTGCTGCCGGGCAGCGCGAAGTGCAGCAGCGTGTGCCGCTTGAGGTCGCCGCGCCGCTTCAGCTTGAGCGCGGGGCTGCACGCCGGCGCGAAGACGTTGTCGAACAGCTTCTCGGCCACCATGCCGGGCCACTGTCCGCGACCGTAGCGGATGGCGATGTCGGCCGTCACGCCGTCGAGCGCGACGGCCTCGTGCGATGCATGGATGCGCAGGTCCAGCCTCGGGTGCAGCGCCCGCAAGCTGCTGACGCGCGGCAGCAGCCAGCGCGCGGCAACGGCCGGCGTGGCCGACAGCGTGATGGCCTGCCGCTGCGGCGGCGCGCGCAGCCGCGCCACCGCATTCGCCATGGCATTGAATGATTCGCTCAGCACCGCCTGCAGCTCCCGCCCCTGCGGTGTGAGCACCAGTTGCCTCGGCTGGCGAATGAAAAGCGCGACACCCAGCGCGTCTTCCAGCTGCCGCACCTGGTGGCTGATGGCGGTGGGCGTGACCGACAGCTCGTTCGCCGCGAGCTTGGCGCTGCAGTGCCTCGCCGCCGCCTCGAAGGCACGCAGCGCCGCCAGCGGCGGGAGTTGGCGCAGGTTGGTCATGGATGAATTATTTTTTCAGCAGCGCAAAGAAATCGTCGTTTGTCGCGCTTTGGATGCTTGGGTAAATTGGGAACCGTGTCAAGCAGACAGCTGAATTTCCTTCATTCCACTTCACAGCACAGAGGACCCGCCCCATGACCACCCTGCTCCACATCGACGCCAGCGCCCGCCCCGGCTTGTCGGGCACGCACGCACACGGCTCGCACTCGCGCCGGCTGAGCCAGCATTTCGTCTCGACCTGGCGCGCCGCGCGACCTGACGACGAAGTGATCTACCGCGACATCGGCGCCACGCCGCCGAGCCACGTCACCGGAGAATGGATCGCCTCGGGCTACACACCGGCCGCCGAGCGCGAGCCGTGGATGCATGCCGTGCTCGTCGAGAGCGACACGCTGATTGCCGAGATCCGCCGCGCCGACGTGCTGGTGATCGGCGTGCCGATGTACAACTTCGGCATGCCGGCGCCGCTGAAGTCATGGATCGACAACGTCGTGCGCATCGGCGCGACCTTCGACTTCGACCGCAGCCGCGAGAACCCCTATGTGCCGCTGCTGGCCGAGCGCCATCGCCGCACGGTGCTGCTGAGTTCGTGCGGCAGCAGCGGCTACGGGCCGGGCGGCTTCCAGGCCGGCATGGACCTGCTGACGCCCGGCGTCGCCACCCCGCTGGCGCTGCTGGGGCTCACTGAAATGCACAGCGTGGCGATCGAGCATGCCGAAGACCACGGCGACCTGCTCGACCGATCGATTGCCGCCGCCCTCGCCCGCGTCGAAGCGCTGGTCGGCGAGCTGCAGGCGGCCGCCTGAAAACTCAGGCCGCGCGCAGCTGCTCGCGCAGCTTCTGCCCGATCTCGGGCCGCTCCAGGAACGGGTCGGCGGGGTTCGTGCCCGACACGATGTTCTCCATGCGGCTGCGCACGTTGCCCAGCGCCTTCGGGTGGCTGAACACGTAGAACTGGTTGTCGCTGATGGCCTCGAACACCTTGGCCGCCACTTCGGCGGCCGTGATCTTGCCGCTGCTCACGGCCTTGTTGCTCATGGCCTGGCCGATGAGCTGGCTCTTGGTGAGCTCGCTGTCCTTCGGCGCGTTGGGGCGGTTGCGCTCGCTGCTGGTGATGCCGGTGGGCACGAAGTACGGGCACAGCAGGCTCGCGCCGATCTGGTCGGTGACGAGGTTCAGGTCCTGGTACATCGTTTCCGTGAGGCTCACGACGGCGGCCTTGGCGGCGTTGTAGATGCCCATGTTGGGCGGCGTGAGCAGCCCGGCCATGCTGGCGGTGTTGGTGATGTGGCCGCGGTAGCTCGGGTCTTTCGCGGCGGCCTCGAGCATCATCGGCGTGAACAGGCGCACGCCGTGGATCACGCCCCACAGGTCGACGCCCAGCACCCATTCCCAGTCGGCCACGGTGTTCTCCCACACCAGGCCGCCGGCGCCCACGCCCGCGTTGTTGAACACGAAGTGCGGCGCGCCGAAGCGCTCCTTCACGGCGGCGGCCAGCGCTTCCATCTGCTTGGCGTCGGACACGTCGACCTTGCGCGCCAACACCTGCACGCCGGCGGCTTCCATCTCGGCCTGGGCCTTGTCGAGCGCATCCTGCTGCACGTCGACCAGCACGAGGTTCATGCCGCGCGCCGCACCGATGCGCGCGCATTCGAGGCCGAAGCCCGAGCCCGCGCCGGTGAGTACGGCCGTCTTGCCCTTGAAGTCCTGAATCATTGGATGCTTTCCTGTAGTTGACTCTGCGTTGCCTATTGGAACGCTTCGCGCCGCAGTTCGCTGTCCTTCGTGTGACGCGAATCTGCGGTCGGGGCAGCCCGAACGGTACCGAGTCGGCATCTGGACAGGGCAAAACTCATTCGTTCGTGGCAAAAGGCCAGCCGGTTGACCATAGACAACAGTGCTGCCTGCTGTCACCGCATACAACGCCCCTTTATCAATAGGGAGCCCAGGGAATGGAGCGAAAAATTCTTGTCGTTGGCGATCCGCCGGCGCCTGGCGGCGCGGTGCTGTCTTACGACGGCCCGTTGCTCGACTTGTACGGACACAGGGTCGCATTGGTCGGCGGCAGGGCTTACTGCGAAGGCTGCAACAGCGTCGGCATCATCGCGAAAACCGGAGGGCCCCGGCGCCCCCGATTCATATCGGAGGCAGCGCTGGAAGGAGACATGGTGGTCTGCCAATGCCCGGCACCACAGCCCATACTTTCTACCCTGCAGCAATGGGCAACATGCGATGACGGGGCGTGGCATAGCGAGGGAAACGGATCGAGCCCGGCGGCAATGGCAATGCTGTCAGCCGCCGCGACCGGGGACGAGTTGGCAGCATTCAAGAAGACGTTGGACAAGAATGTCGCGCACCCGCCAGGCGCCGAAATGGTCGAGGGAATCTGCCCGAATATGACCAACAAGGAGTTTTGCGCAATGATGCTCAGGCTGCGAGACCAGGCCGTAGTGCTCATTGCGAAGAAACGCCTCCCGGAGCTTGAGCGATGGGACAAAGACGCGCAGGCGAGAGTAAAGGAGTGGTTCGGAACAGCCGCCCCCTCGGTGCGAGAGCATCTCCAGAAAGGGCTGGTTGCGTGCCGGCGAGTGCTCGAAGAACTGGAATGCGGGAACTTCATCCGGTACTCGGAAGCAAACAAAAGGAATCTGGGCTGCGTTTTTTCGAGCGACCCGGTCGTCACGGTCGCGGCGGTTTGCAAGCCGGACACGGCGACTCGCACCATTGCCATCGGACTGAGTTTTTGCGACCTTCCGGAGAACATGCGCATCTACGATACCGACGTCATCCGCGACGGGGACTCGAAGCTCCTGACCTTGATTCACGAGGTCACGCACTTCGACGACATCTTCGGTTCATTCGATACCTGGTATGGAACAAAGCACGCGAGAGACCACGCAGAAGACCCCAGGTCCCGCGTCAACGCCGACAGCATCGCTGCCTACATTCTTGGCGTTGTTGCGAAAGCATCCAGATGAAGTGCACGATCAAAGCCTTGCTCGCCGTCGCTGCGGTACTGATCGGCTGTGGCGCCATGGCTTGCAAGCCTGTCGTCGTCACAAGGCTGACTTTTGCCGAAGGCTCTGCTGACCTTGAGCCTGCACAGATAGTGAAGCTCGCAGAATTCATCGGCCGGGCGAACTCGACCTTTCCCAAATACCTTGAGGTTTCGATCGATGCAGGTGCCAGCGTCAAGGTTCCGGGCAGAACACCCGCCGAGGCCAGGCAGTTGGCGAAACGCCGCGCTGAGAATGGCCCGGGCGTACAAGCAGCTCCAGCCGGCCGAGCTCAAGCTGGAAACCACATCGGACATCCATGAAGACAACAGGATGCCGAGGGCGGCAAGCAACGACTTTGTCGTGGTGCAGTTTCACCCCGACTTCGAGGCGCTGAAATTGCCCGACTGCAACCCGGTTCCGATCCCCGGGTTCAAGCGCTGACGCCTCAAGCCTCTGCTTTCTTCAGCACATACCCGATGCGCGGAAAGTGCACATGCACCCGGCCCGTACGCTCGCCGTTGCGCTCCAGCGTGTAGTGCGTGCGCGTGGCCGCGACCAGCGTGCCGGGCGTTTCCTCCAGGCCGAAGCTCTCGGCGCGGATGGTCACGGCGCTGCCCAGTGGAATGCCGTGGTCGTCCTGGAAGGTGCTGTCGGTCAGCAGCGTGTGCGGCGTGGCGGCCTTGGCCACGGCAATGGCCTCGTCGCTGGTGAACTTCTCGGGCGTGCCGTGGCCGATGGCGGCCATGCGGTCCATCCAGTCGATCACCGCGGGCGTCAGGTCGAGGATGGTGCGCACCGACTCGATGCGGCGCGTGTACCAGAGCGAGTGATAGGCCGAGAAGTCGGCGATGCTGGGCACTTCGCCGAGCAGGTAGGGCTTGTCGTCGAGCATGTCCGACAGGCGGCGCAGGTACGACTTGTAGGCGCTGGTGGCATCGGCGGGGCGCAGGCGCGTCATGTTGCCCGCGCTCATCTTGCCGCGGTCTTCGCCGAAGGCTTTCGCGGCTTCGGGCGGGGCCTTGGCGAACACCTCGGCCGCGCCCTTGGGCTGCAGGTTCCAGGCCATCGACGCCCAGAACAGCGTGGTGTCGGCCCACTGCGCGAGGATGCGCGACAAGCCCTTCTCGGGCTCGGGGTAGAGCGTGGGTTCAGGTTGCAGGTGCTCGAGCACGTCGGCGATGAGCGCGCTGTCGCAGTACATGTCGGCGCCGATCTGCAGGAACGGCGTCTTGCGGTAGCCGCCCGTGAGCGTTTCCACGTCGGGCTTGGGCATGATCGGCGGAATGAACACCGACTTCCACGGCAGCTTCTTCGCGCCGAGGATCAGCCGCACCTTCTCCGAAAACGGCGAGGTGGTGTAGTGATGAAGGATCAGGTCGGCCATGGGTTGTTTCCTGTGGGTTGTCGTTGTGTGTTCGTTCAGCGTGCGGTCAACGGGGCTGCGCGCGCTGGAGGATCGAATCGAAATCGGTGCCCGCGCCCAGCGTGCCGAAGGCATTGCCCCAGTCGCCGCCCAGGCGTGACGCGCAGAAGGCATCGACCACCGCGGCCGGCGCGGCCTGCACGAGCAGCGATGCTTGCACGGCCAGTGCCACGTCCTGTGCCAGACGGCGCGCCTCGACCTCGGAGGCCATCGCCTCGATGCGCGCGGGCAATGCGTCGGCAAGGCGGTCGAGCGCGGCATGCTGGCCGCGTGCCGGCGCCAGCTCTTTCGTCAGCGCGGCCACCGCGTCGCCCTTGCGCAGGCCGCGCAGCAGGTCGAGCGCCATGATGTTGCCCGCGCCCTCCCAGATCGAGTTGAGCGGCATCTCGCGGTAGATGCGGGCCATGATGCCTTCGCCGCCCTCTTCCACGTAGCCGTTGCCGCCGAGGCACTCCATGGCCTCCTGCGCAAAGTGGCTGCCGCGCTTGCAGATCCAGAACTTGGCGACGGGCGTGAGCAGGCGCGCCATCAGGCGTTCGTGTTCATCGTCCTGGCGGTCGAAGGCCTTGGCGAGCCGAATGGCCAGCGCCGTCGCGGCTTCGCTTTCAAGCGCGAGGTCGGCCAGCACGTTCTTCATCAGCGGCTGCTCGATCAGCGGCTTGCCGAAGGCGTTGCGCTGGCTCGCGTGGTTGAGCGCAATGCCCAGCGCCTGGCGCATCAGCCCGCTGGTGCCCAGCGCGCAGTCCAGCCGCGTCATCGTGCCCATCTCGAGGATCTGCGGAATGCCGCGCCCCTCCTCGCCCACGAGCCACGCGCTCGCGCCCTGGAACTCGACCTCGGAGCTCGCGTTGGCCTTGTTGCCGAGCTTGTCCTTCAGGCGCTGGATCTGGATGGCGTTGCGCGTGCCGTCGGGCAGCACGCGCGGCATGAAGAAGCAGCTGAGCCCGGCCGGCGCCTGTGCCAGCACCAGGAAGGCGTCGCACATCGGTGCCGAGAAGAACCACTTGTGGCCGGTGATGGCGTAGCGCTCGCCCCAGGCGTCGCTGCCGTCGCGCACGGCGCGCGTGGTGTTGGCCCGCACGTCGGAGCCGCCCTGCTTCTCGGTCATGCCCATGCCCATGGTCACGCCGGGCTTGTCCTTGAACAGCTTCAGCGCCGGGTCGTACCAGAGACTGCCGAGCTTGGGGCCCCAGTCGGCGTACACGCCTGCATTGCCGCGCAGCGCGGGCGTGGCCGCGTAGGTCATGGAGACGGGGCAAAGAATCGACGGCTCCAGCTCGGTGAAGAGCATGAAGCCGGCCGCGCGCAGCACATGCGGCGAGGCCGACGTGCCGGTCCACGGCGTGCCGTGCAGCCCGGCGCCCACGGCGGCGGTCATGAGCGCGTGGTAGCTCGGATGAAACTCCACCTCGTCGATGCGCCGCCCGAAGCGGTCGTGCGTGTGCAACTCGGGCGTGTGGACGTTGGCCAGCCGCGCATGCGCCTGCATGCCGGCCGAACCGAGGGTGGCGCCCAAAGCTTGCAGTTGCGTGGTCTGCAACGCGGGCGCGTTGAACTTCAACGCATCGCGCAGGGGCCGGTTGGTGTCGAACAGGTTGTAGTCCACCAGCGGCGTGGGCTGGTTGAAGACGTCGTGCGTCGTGTCCATGACCGGCCTCCTTTGCCGTGCGTTTTCAGTTCATTCAGATCAGCTTGACGAGTTGCTTGCCGAAGTTCTTGCCCTTGAGCAGGCCCAGGAAGGCCTCAGGCGCCGACGCGATGCCTTGCGCAACCGACTCGCGCGGCTTGAGCTTGCCGGTGCCCACCAGCGTGCCCAACTCGGTCAGTGCCTCCGGCCACACTTCCATGTGCTCGCTGACGATGAAGCCTTCGATCTTCATGCGGTTGATGAGGATCAGCGCCGGGTTCGCGAGCGGCAGCGGCTGGCCGTCGTAGCCCGCGATCATTCCGCACAGCGCCACGCGGGCGAAGGCGTTGGCGCGCAGCAGCACGGCGTCGAAGATGTAGCCGCCGACGTTCTCGAAGTAGCCGTCGATGCCCTTCGGGCAGGCTTCCTTCAGCGCGGCGCTCATGGTCTTGACGTCGGGGTGCTGGCGGTAGTCGATGCAGGCGTCGAAGCCCAGCTCGTCGGTCACGTACTTGCACTTCTCGGCGCCGCCGGCGATGCCGACCACGCGGCAGCCGCGCGCCTTGGCCAGCGCGCCGAAGGCGCTGCCGACCGCGCCGCTGGCGGCCGTGATGACCACGGTTTCACCGGCCTTGGGCGCGATGATCTTCACCAGCCCGTACCAGGCCGTGACGCCCGGCATGCCGACCGCGCCCAGGTAGTGCGACAGCGGCACGTGCGTGGTGTCGACCTTCTTCAGCGCGCCGGGTTGCGAGGCGTCGACCACGCTGTATTCCTGCCAGCCGCCGAAGCCGACCACCTTGTCGCCCACGGCGTACTTGGGGTGCTTGCTCTCGACCACTTCGCCGACCGTGCCGCCCTGCATGGTCTGGCCCAGCGGCTGCGGCTGCGCGTAGCTCTTCGAATCGTTCATGCGCCCGCGCATGTACGGGTCCAGGCTCATGTAGTGGTGGCGCACCAGCACCTGGTTGTCCTTGAGCGCCGGGGTCTCGGCGGTCACGAGCTTGAAGTTGCTCGCCACGGCCTCGCCGTCGGGGCGGTTGTCGAGGTGGATCTGCTTGTTGGTGGGCATTGTCTGTCTCCGGGAAAAGGGGAATCAGTCGGTCGACGGCGGGCGCATGGCGTTGGCGCTCGCGGGGCCGGTCGGCAGCCGGCGCTTCACGTACTTGAAGGTGCCCGTGGCGTGGGCGCACACGCGCTCCTGCTCGTCATAGATTTTGGCCTCGGTGAAAGCCAGCGTCGCCGTCCGGTGAATGAGCGTGCCGCGCGCGTGCAGCGGGCCCACCGAAGGCTGCATGAAGCTGGTCTTCATCTCGATGGTGACCACGCCGGTCTCGGGCGCACGCTGCGCGCGGCGGCCGCCATGGTGATGTCCAGCAGCGTCATGCAGGCGCCGCCGTGCGTCACGTCGAAGGTGTTCAGGTGCTCGGGCTTGGCGGTGTAGATGATTTCGGACTCGCCGCCTTCGAACTTCGTCAGTTCGAAGCCCAGGTGGCGCGCGAACGGAATCTGGCTCGTGTAGGAGCGGATGTTGATGTCGCTGGTGTCGGGGGAAGACGAAGAAGACATGTCAGGCCGCACCCAGCACCACGCTCACGCCGCCGTCCACCGCCATCCACTGGCCGGTGATGTGCTTGCCGGCGTCGCTCGCGTACAGCAGCGTCAGGCCCTTCAGGTCTTCGTCGTCGCCCAGGCGGCCCAGCGGCGCGTGCGCGGCCATCTTGTCCTCGCCCAGCGACTTGATCAGGCCGGCGGCCATCTTCGTCATGAAGAAGCCGGGGCAGATCGCGTTCACGTTGATGTTGTACTTGCCCCATTCGGCGGCCAGCGTGCGCGTGAAGCCGATGACCGCGGTCTTCGAGGTGTTGTAGGCCAGCGTCTGCATCTCGGGCGGGTTGCCGTTCAGGCCGGCGATCGACGCGATGTTGATGATGCGCCCCGTCTTCTTCGGGATCATGTAGCCGTTGGCGATCTGCTGCGACAGGATGAAGTAGCCGCGCACGTTGAGGTTCATCACCTTGTCCCACGCCTCGACGGGGTGGCTCTCGGCCGGCGAACCCCAGCTCGCGCCGGCGTTGTTGATGAGGATGTCGACCCCGCCCATGCGCTGCAGCGTCTCGTCGGCCAGGCGGCGGGTGTCTTCTTCCTTCGAGCAGTCGGCGGCGATCCAGCGGGCGTCGATGCCGGCGGCCTGCAGCTCGGCGGCGGCCTGCTCCAGGTCTTCGGCCTTGCGCGAGCTCAGCATGATCTTTGCGCCGCTTCGCCGAGCGCGTGGGCCATCTGCAGGCCCAGGCCGCGCGAGCCGCCGGTGATGAGGGCGGTCTTGCCGGTGAGGTCGAAGAGTTTTTGAACAGTGCGGGCGGTCATGGGTTGTCTCCGGGGTTCGGGTGGGTCAGATCTCGTAGTCCATGCACTGGCGGGCTTCACGCACGGCGCCGATGAAGGGCTTCAGGGCCACGTGCTGCGGATGGTCCGCATAGGCCGCGAGCGCGGCGGCGTCGGTGAATTCCGAGTTCAGGATCAGGTCGTAGGTGGCTTCCAGCCCGGGCTGGGCAATGGCCACCTCGAAGCGGTGCGTGCCGGGCGACAGCCTGGCGCAGGCGTCGAGCAGCGCTTTCGCCTTGCGCAGGTTGGTTGCCTTGTCGGCGCCCTCGGCGTGCTCCTTGAACTTCCACATGACGATGTGCTTGAGCATGGTGGTGTCCTTGTCTTGCGTTACTTGTCGTTGAGCCGCGAGCGCACGTAGATGAGCACGAAGCCCACCAGCGTGACCAGGGCGCCGGGAACGGCCATCGACCAGCCCAGCGCGGGCTCGGTGCGGCCGGTGGAAATGCCCAGGATCACGAGGAACAGCCCGCCGTAGATCAGGATCCAGATCCACTTCTCCAGGCGCGCGTGGGGCTTGGGCGGCTTCGGGGTGTTGGCTGGGGTGTTGGGGGTGGAATTCGGCGGATTGTTGGTGGCCATCAGAAGGCGTCCTCGGGCAAAGCGGTACAGGTCGGGTCGCGGGTTTCGACCACCTGGAGCCAGGCACCGATTTTCGGCAGCTCGTAGTGGAAGAAATAGTCCGTGGCGCCGATCTTGCCAGCTGTTACCGCCCTCGCCTTTTCACCGTCCGTCTCCAGGGCCCTTTGGGCCACGTCGAGCCAGATCCACGCCAGCACCGTGTGGCCGAAGGCCTGCATGTAAGGCACGGCGTTGGCCAGCGCGTCCGCCGGGTCGCCGGTGGACCACGCGGCCTCGGTGGCGCTGCCGATGCGCTGCAGCGCGGCGCCCAGCGCCTTGGCATGGGCCGCCAGCGCCGGCACCTTGGCCGCGCGGCCGATGGTGGCGGTCATGCGGCCGGCCAGCAGCTGCAGGCCACGGCCCTTTTCCATCAGCACCTTGCGGCCCAAGAGGTCGGCCGCCTGGATGCCGTGCGTGCCCTCGTGGATCATGTTCAGGCGGTTGTCGCGCCAGTACTGCTCCACCGGGAAGTCGCGCGTGTAGCCGTAGCCGCCGTGCACCTGGATCGCCAGCGAATTGGCCTCCAGGCACCACTCGCTGGGCCAGCTCTTGGCGATGGGCGTGAGCACCTCCAGCAGCAGGCGCGCGTCGTCGGCGGTCTGGGCGTCGCCGGTCTTCTGTTCGTCGACCAGCCGGGCGCAGTACAGCTCCAGCGCCAGCGCGCCTTCGCAGTACGCCTTCTGCGCCAGCAGCATGCGGCGCACGTCGGCGTGCTCGATGATGCGCACCTGCGGCGCGGCCGAGTCCTTCACGACCGCGGCACCGGCGGCTTCAGGCTTCTTCACCAGGCGGCCCTGCGGGCGGCTCTTGGCGTATTCGAGCGAGGCGTGGTAGCCGGCCATGCCGAGCATGGTGGCGGCCGTGCCGACGCCGATGCGCGCCTCGTTCATCATGTGGAACATGCAGTGCAGGCCCTTGCCGGGCGCGCCGACCAGGTAGCCCACCGCGCCGGCCTTGCCGTCGACCGGGTACTTGCCCTCGCCGAAGTTCAGCAGCGTGTTGGTGGTGCCGCGCCAGCCCAGCTTGTGGTTCAGGCCGGCGAGCGCCACGTCGTTGCGTTGGCCCGTGAGCTGGCCCTGCGTGTCGACCATGCGCTTGGGCACGATGAACAGCGAAATGCCGCGCGTGCCCGGCACCAGCTTGCCGTTCTCGTCGGGGATCTTGGCCAGCACGATGTGCACGATGTTCTCGGTCAGCTCGTGGTCGCCCGACGAGATCCACATCTTGTTGCCCGTGAGGCGGTAGCGCGGGCCCAGCGGGTCATCCTGAAAGTCCGCGCCGTCCGGCACGGCGCGCGTGGCCACGTCGCTCAGCGACGAGCCCGCCTGCGGCTCGGACAGGCACATGGTGCCGGCCCAGCGGCCGGAAAATTCGTTCTTGGCGAACACCTCTTTCTGCATGTCGGTGCCGTGCACCATCAGCAGGTTGGCGTTGCCGCTCGTGAGCATGTTCGAGCCGATGCTCACCGAGGCCATCGCAAAGAAGCTGTTGGCCGCGGCGGACAGCGTGTACGGCAACTGCATGCCGCCGACGTCGTAGTCCTGCGCGGCGCTCATCATTCCCGATTCGACAAAGGCCTTGTGCGCATCGTGCGTGGCCTGCGGCAGGATGACTTTCTCGCCGTCGAAATGCGGCTCCTGCGTGTCACCGTGCGGTTGAACGGCGCGTACTTCTCGCGCGCGATGCGCTCGCAGGTGTCGAGCACCGCGTCGAAGGTTTCGCGCGAATGGTCGGCAAAGCGCTCGCGCTGGTTGAGCGACTCGGCGTCGAGCCAGTCGTAGAGCAGGAAGTCGAGGGTGGAACGCAGGCTCATGGCTTTCTCCAGGGGAACGGATCGGGGTCGGGCGGTCGAACGCGAAAGGGGTCCGAAGGGTACGAAGGGGGTGGGAAACGGCGCAAGACGGCGCAAAAAAAGTCGCAGAGAAAAACCAATGAAATTCTGGTTTCTCTTCTGCGACTTCTGCGTAACCTTCGCGACTTCGGCGCTCGGAAGTCCGATGTCAGGGGCTCAAAAAACTCAGAGGACTTCGAAGACGCCTGCTGCGCCCATGCCGCCGCCGATGCACATCGTGACCACGACCTTCTTGGCGCCGCGGCGCTTGCCTTCGATGAGCGCGTGGCCCGTCAGGCGCTGGCCGCTCACGCCGTAGGGGTGGCCCACGGCAATGGCGCCGCCGTCCACGTTCAGGCGGTCGGCCGGAATGCCCAGCTTGTCGCGGCAGTAGATCACCTGCACGGCGAAGGCTTCGTTCAGCTCCCACAGGTCGATGTCGTTGACCGTGAGGCCCAGGCGCTTGAGCACCTTGGGAATCGCGAAGACCGGGCCGATGCCCATTTCGTCGGGCTCGCAACCGGCCACGGCGAAGCCGAGGAAACGGCCCAGGGGCTTCAGGCCCTTCTGCTCGGCGTACTTCTCGTCGACCACCACGCAGGCGCCGCCGCCGTCGGAGAACTGGCTGGCATTGCCGGCCGAGATCAGGCCGCCGGGAATGGCCGAGCGGATGCCGCTGATGCCTTCCTTGGTGGTGCCGGCGCGAATGCCTTCGTCGTTCTCGACGGTGACTTCCTTGGTGCGCAGGCCCATCACGGGATCGGCCACGCCGGCCAGCACGGTGATGGGGGCGATCTCGTCCTTGAAGCGGCCGGCTTCCAGCGCGGCCGTGGCCTTCTGCTGGCTGGCGGCGCCGTACTCGTCCATGGCGTCGCGGCCGATGTTGTAGCGCTTGGCGACCTGCTCGGCCGTCTGCAGCATGTTCCAGTAGATCTCGGGCTTGTGCTTCACGAGCCAGGGGTCGGCCAGCATGTGCTTGTTGGCTTCGTTCTGCACGCACGAGATGCTCTCGACGCCGCCGGCCACGTACACCTCGCCTTCGCCCGCGATGATGCGCTGGGCGGCGGTGGCGATGGTCTGCAGGCCCGACGAGCAGAAACGGTTGATGGTCATGCCCGACGTGGTGATCGGCAGGCCGGCGCGCAGTGCGATCTGGCGCGCGATGTTCGAGCCGGTCGCGCCTTCGGGCGTGGCGCAACCCATGATGACGTCATCCACCGAGGCGGGGTCGATGCCGGCGCGCTGCACCGCGTGCTGCACGGCGTGGCCGCCCAGCGTGGCGCCGTGCGTCATGTTGAAGGCACCCTTCCAGCTCTTCGCGAGCGGCGTGCGGGCGGTGGAAACAATGACGGCGCTGGTCATGGTGAGGTCCTTTGAAGATGGAAGGGAAAAGAGGTGGTCGTCATTGCGCCGGAGCAGCGTTGGTGTTGCTCAGGAGCTGGTGATAGAAGCCGATCATCTCGCCGTAGTTCGAGATGGCCAGGCGTTCGTTGTTGCCGTGGATGCGCGCCAGGTCCTCGCCCTTCAGCCGGAACGGCGAGAAGCGGAACACGGCGTCGCTCACGAGGCTGAAGTGGCGCGAGTCGGTCGCGGCGGTCATGAGGCCGGGGGCCACCACCGCGTCGGGGAAGCTCTGGCGCACGGCCTGCTGGATCGCGCGGTAGCCGGTGCTGTCGGTCGGCGACACGGGCGACGGCTCGGCGTTGCCGGGGTACTGCTTGATCTTGATGTCGTCGTTGGCCAGTTGCTTGCGCAGGTGCGCCTCGACGCTGGCCAGCGAGTCGCCCGGCAGGATGCGGAAGTTCACGGCGGCCTCGGCGCGGCCGGGCAGCACGTTGTCCTTGTTGCCGGCGCGGATGATGGTCAGCGCGGTGGTCGTGCGCAGCATGGCGTTGCTGCTCGGGCTCTTCTCGAGAATGCCGCGCACCACGGGCTCGGTGAGCCACAGGTTGGACAGCATCACGCGGTTCACGCCGCTCATTTCGGGAGCGAGCGTGCCGAACATCTGGCCGGCAATGCCCTTGATGCCGCCGGGCATCGGGTTGGCCTCGAGCCGCGCCAGCGCCGCGCTCATGCTGCCAATGGCGCTGTGCTGCGGCGGCATCGACGAGTGGCCGGGGGCCGTGTCGAGCGACAGGAAGAAAGTGCCGTAGCCCTTCTCCGCCAGGCCGATGAGCGCCGCGGGCTTGCTCAGGCCCGGCAGCACGCCGTCGAGCACCAGCAGGCCTTCGTCGAGCACCCAGTCCAGACGCACGTTGCGCGACTTGAGCAGCTCGGCAATGGGCAGCGCGCCGCGCAGGCCGCTGACTTCTTCGTCATCGCCCATCACGAGGTAGACGGTCTGTTTCGGCTTGAAGCCGGCGCCGATGAGCAGCTCGATGGCTTCCATCTGCGCGAAAAGATTGCTCTTGTTGTCGAGCGTGCCGCGGCCCCAGACGAAGCCGTCCTTGATCTCGCCCGAGAAGGGGTCGACCGTCCAGGCTTTTTCAGTGCCGGGGGCGATGGGCACCATGTCCTGGTGCGCCATCAGCGCGATGGGCTTGGCCTGCGGGTCGGTGCCGGTCCAGGTATAGAGCAGCGCCTTGTTGCCCACCACTTCCTTCTTGAGGGTGGCGTGCACCTTGGGGAACTGCTGCGCCAGGTAGGCATGCAGCTTGTCGAACTCGGCCGCGTTGGCGGCCGGGTCGTCCATGCCCGAGACCGTGCGGAACGTGATCGCTGTAGACAGCCGCTTGGCGGCCGCCTGCAGGTCGATGTCCAGCTTGGGCGCGGGCGCCACCGCCAGTTGCTGCGATGGCGTGGTCCAGGTCTTGACCGCCACGGCGGCCACCAGCAAGACGATTGCCAGCAGCAGCCCCAGGAAGATGCGTTTCAACATTGGCGGTCGGTGTCCTGTCGGTCGTGTCTCTGTCAGCTGAACTGCTTGCCTTCGGCCACCAGCTTCTGGATCAGCGGCGCCGGCTGCCAGAACTCGGCGTCGTCGCGCGGGTTCTTGGCAAAGCGCTTCATCGTCTCGGCCACGTTGTACAGGCCGACTTGCGATGCATAGTGCATCGGGCCGCCGCGCCAGATCGGGAAGCCATAGCCGGTGAGGTACACCATGTCGATGTCGCCCGACTTGGAGGCAATGCCGTCTTCCAGGATGTGCGCGCCTTCGTTCACCAGTGCGTACACCAGGCGCTGCACGATTTCCTCGTCGGAAATCTTGCGCGGCGTGATGCCCAGTTCCTTGCGGTGGTCCTCGATCATCTTGTTGACGAGTTCCGACGGAATGGCGTCGCGCTTGCCGGCCTGGTAGTCGTACCACCCTGCCCCGGTCTTCTGGCCGAAGCGGCCCAGTTCGCAGAGCTTGTCGGCCGTGCGGCTGTACTTCATGTCGGCGCGCTCGGTGGCGCGGCGCTTACGAATGGCCCAGCCGATGTCGTTGCCGGCCAGGTCGCCCATGCGGAACGGGCCCATGGCAAAGCCGAACTTCTCGATGGCTTTGTCGACCTGCTGCGGCAGCGCGCCTTCGTCCAGCAGGAAGCCGGCCTGGCGGCTGTACTGCTCGATCATGCGGTTGCCGATGAAGCCGTCGCACACGCCCGAGACCACGGCCGTCTTCTTGATCTTCTTGCCGATGGCCATGACCGTGGCGAGCACGTCCTTGGCGGTGGCCTTGCCGCGCACCACTTCGAGCAGCTTCATCACGTTGGCCGGGCTGAAGAAGTGCATGCCGACCACGTCTTGCGGACGGTCGGTGAAGGCGGCGATCTTGTCGACGTCCAGCGTCGAGGTGTTCGAGGCCAGGATCGCGCCCTTCTTGGCGACGCGGTCCAGTTCCTTGAACACTTTTTCCTTCACGCCGAGTTCTTCGAACACGGCTTCGATGATCAGGTCGGCGTCCTTCAGGTCGTCGTAGCTCAGCGTGGTGCTCAAGAGCGCCATGCGTTGCTCGTACTTGTCCTGCTTGAGCTTGCCCTTCTTGACCTGGGCTTCGTAGTTCTTCTTGATGGTGGCGACGCCGCGGTCCAGCGCCTCCTGCTTCATCTCGAGGATCTTGACGGGGATGCCCGCGTTCAGGAAGTTCATCGAGATGCCGCCGCCCATGGTGCCGGCGCCGATGACGCCCACGGCCTTGATCTCGCGCTTGGGCGTGTCTTCGGGCACGTCGGGAATCTTGCTCGCGGCGCGCTCGGCCATGAACAGGTGGCGTAGCGCCAGCGATTCGGGCGTGAACATCAGCGAGGTGAAGATGCGGCGCTCTTCGGCCATGCCGGCGTCGAACTTCAGCTTGGTGGCGGCCTGCACGGCATCGACGCATTGCAGCGGCGCCGGGTAGTTCTTCGACATGCCGCCGACCATGTTCTTGGCGAACTGGAAGTAGGCGTCGCCTTGCGGGTGCTTGCACGGCAGGTTGCGCACCAGCGGCAGCGCGTCGCCGGTCTTGCCGGCCACGCTCTTGGCAAAGGCCACGGCTTCGTCGAACACCGACTCGGGCGACGCGGCCAGTTGGTCGAACAGCTTCTGGCCGGGCAGGCTCGCGAGCAGTTCGCTCTTGACGGGTTCGCCGCTGACGATCATGTTCAGCGCGGTTTCCACACCGATCACGCGCGGCAGGCGCTGCGTGCCGCCGGCGCCGGGGATCAGGCCCAGCTTGACTTCAGGCAGCGCGACGCTCGTGCCGGGCGCGGCCACGCGGTAGTGGCAACCCAGGGCCAGCTCCAGGCCGCCGCCCATGCACACCGAGTGGATGGCCGCGACGATGGGCTTGGCCGAGGCTTCGAGCGCGAGGATCACGCTCAGCAGGTTGGGCTCTTGCAGCGCCTTGGGCGTGCCGAACTCCTTGATGTCCGCGCCGCCCGAGAACGCCTTGCCGGCGCCGGTGATGACGATGGCCTTGACGGCGTCGTCGGCATTGGCCTTGGCCAAGCCATCGGTGATGCCGATGCGGGTCGAGAAACCGAGACCGTTGACCGGAGGGTTGGTCATGGTGATCACGGCGACATCGCCGAGCACTTTGTATTCAGCCGTCATGCTGCGTTCCTTGGTGTGTGAAGAAAAAGAAGAAAAAGCACGAGTGTTCTTTTTCGGGGGATTCTAGGCGTTTCGCGTGGCCTAACAATGGCACGCAGTCGCTGTAGAGACAAGGGGATCCGGGGCCGGGCCCGGATCCCCTGGGGGTATCAAACTTCCAGCCACTCCTTGCGGGTGGTGGCGTCGGCGCGCAGGCTGTCGGGCGTGCCGTCGAACACGATGCTGCCGTGGCCCATGACGAGCGCGCGGTCCGAGATCTGCATGGCAATGGTGAGCTTCTGCTCGATGAGCAGCACCGAAATGCCCTTGTCCTTGAGCGTGCGCAGGTACTGCCCCACCAGCTCCACGATCTTGGGCGCCAGGCCTTCGGTCGGCTCGTCGATGATGATCAGGTCGGGGTCGCCCATGAGCGTGCGGCACAGCGTGAGCATCTGCTGCTCGCCGCCCGAGAGCACGCCGGCCTCGGTGTGCTGGCGCTCCTTCAGGCGCGGGAACATGGCGTACATGTCCTCGAAGTTCCAGCGGCTGCCCTTGCCCGAGCCCTTCTGCCCCAGCAGCAGGTTCTGGTGCACCGTGAGCTTGGGAAAGATGTCGCGGTTCTCGGGCACGTAGCCGATGCCGAAGTGCGCAATTTCGTAGGCCTTGCGGCGCAGGATGTCCTGCCCCTTCCAGTGCAGGCCGCCCTCGGCATGCACCAGGCCCATGATGGCCTTGGCGGTGGTCGAGCGGCCCGAGCCGTTGCGCCCCAGCAGCGCGACGATTTCGCCGGGGTTCACGTCGAACGAAACGCCATGCAGCACATGGCTCTTGCCGTAGTAGGCGTGGATGTCTTTGAGCTTCAGCATGTCAGTGTCCAGCCCCTTGCGCGTCGGCAACCGATGAGCCCAGGTAGGCCTCCTGCACGCGCGCGTTGGCGCGCACGGCGGCGGGCGTGTCGAAGGCAATGACCTCGCCGTACACCACCACCGCGATCTTGTCGGCCAGGCCGAACACCACGCCCATGTCGTGCTCCACCGTCAGCAGCGTCTTGCCGACCGTGACGTGCTTGATGAGCGAGATGAAGTGCGAGGTCTCGGTCTTGCTCATGCCGGCCGTGGGCTCGTCCAGCAGGATCACGCTGGCGCCGCCCGCGATGGTCACGCCGATTTCCAGCGCGCGCTGCTCGGCGTAGGTGAGGTTCACCGCGTGCACGTCGCGCTTCTTCTCCAGGCCGATTTGCTTGATGAGCTCTTCGGTGCGCTCGTTGGCATCGTCCAGGTTCGACAGGAAACGCAGGAAGGTGTACTTGTAGCCCAGGCTCCACAGCACGCCGCAGCGCAGGTTCTCGAACACGCTCAGCTTCGGGAAGATGTTGGTGATCTGGAAGCTGCGCGACAGCCCGAGCCGGTTGATCTCGTAGGGCTGCTTGCCGTCGATGCGCTGGCCGTTCAGCAGCACCTCGCCGCTGGTGGGCGTCAGGCGCCCGCTGATCAGGTTGAACAGCGTGGACTTGCCCGCGCCGTTCGGCCCGATGATGGCGACGCGTTCGCCGGCGTTCACCGCCAGGTCGACGCCGCGAATGATGTCGGTCTTGCCGAAGCTCTTTCGCAGGCCCTTGAGTTCGAGTGAATAGGTCATGCCGTCTCCCGCCGCTTGATCTCGGCTTCGATTTCTTCCTGTGCCTGGCCCCACACCTTCGCGAAGCGCCTGCGCACCACCTCGAAGATGCCCAGGCCCACCGCCAGCAGCGCCGCCGCGACGACCCACGCCGTGGCCGACGAGGTGTCCAGCTGCAGGCCCGCGAACGGCACCATCGGGCCGAGTGCCGCGTTCAGCTGCATGTGATAGATCATCTCGACGATGGCCGCCGCGCCCGCCAGCATGATGGCCGCGCCAACGAACAGGCCCACGTACAGCAGGTAGAAGCGCTTGATCTTGCCGAACAGCGCCACGCGCACGTTCATCATGATCAGGCTGGCCACGCCGCCGGGCGCGAACATCACCATCAGCAGGAACACCAGGCCCACGTACAGCAGCCAGGCCTTGCTGAGCTCGGACAGCAGCACCAGCGCGAACACCAGCAGCGCCGCGCCGATGATCGGCCCGAAGAAGAAGGTCGCGCCGCCCAGGAAGGTGAACAGCAGGTAGCTGCCCGAGCGCAGCCCGTTCAGGCTGTCGGCCGCGTTCACGATCTCGAAGTTGATGGCCGCCAGCCCGCCGCCGATGCCCGCGAAGAAGCCCGCGATGATGAAGGCGTAGTAGCGCACGCGCTGCGTGTTGTAGCCGATGAACTCCACGCGCTCCGGGTTGTCGCGCACCGCGTTCAGCATGCGGCCCAGCGGCGTGCCGGTGAAGGCGAACATCAGGCCGGTGCAGATGAAGCAGTACACCGCGATCAGGTAATACACCTGGTTCTGCGGCCCGAAGTTGATGCCGAAGAACGAGGCGCCGTACACGCGGTTGGTGGTGATGCCGCCTTCGCCGCCGAAGAAGCTCGGGAACATCAGCGCCATGGCGGCCACCAGCTCGCCCAGGCCGAGCGTGATCATCGCGAAGGTGGTGCCCGACTTCTTGGTCGACACGTAGCCGAACACCATGGCGAAGAACATGCCGCCCAGGCCGCCCACCAGCGGGATCAGCACCAGCGGAATCGGCAGCTTGCCGGCGCTGGCGAAGTTCATCGCGTGGATGGCGATGAACGAGCCCAGGCCCACGTACACCGCGTGCCCGAAGCTGAGCATGCCGCCCTGCCCCAGCAGGATGTTGTAGCTCAGGCAGATGATGATCAGGTAGCCGATCTGCGAGAGCATGGTGAGCGCCAGGCTGCTCTTGAAGATCATCGGCGCGACGATCAGCAGCAGCGCGAACATCGACCAGATCAGGATGCGGCCGATGTTCAGCGGCTTGAAGCGGTAGTAGCGCGTCGGCGTGGACGCCGATGCGGCGGTTGTCGTTGCAGTGTTCATGGCGTCAGTCTCCCGCGTTCCGAGAAGACCCTTGGGTCGGAAGATCAGGATCAGCACCAGGAACAGGTACGGCAGGATCGGCGCGACCTGCGAGATCGTGAGCTTGAGCAGCTCGTAGCCGAAGGTCTGGTCGCTCACGGCCACGCCCAGCGCCTGCAGCCCGGTGGCCAGCGACTGGTCCATGGCCACGGCAAAGGTCTGCACCACGCCGATGATCAGCGAGGCCAAAAAGGCGCCCGCCAGCGAGCCCATGCCGCCGACCACCACCACCACGAAGATGATGGAGCCGACCGAGCCCGCCATGGCCGGCTCGGTGACGTAGGTGTTGCCGCCGACCACGCCCGCCAGCCCCGCCAGCGCGGCGCCGCCGCCGAACACCAGCATGAACACGCGCGGCACGTTGTGGCCCAGCGCCTCGACCATGTCAGGGTGCTTCAGCGCCGCCTGGATCACCAGGCCGATGCGCGTGCGCGTGAGCAGCAGCCACACCGACACCAGCATCAGCACCGCCACCAGCATGATGAACGAGCGTGACTTGGGGAACTGCGTGCCGTAGAGCGAGAACAGCGGGCCCTGCAGCGCGGTGGGCAGGCCGTAGGGCACCGTCGAGCGGCCCCACACCAGCTGCACGATTTCCAGAATGAGGTAAGAAAGACCGAAGGTCACCAGCAGTTCGGGCACGTGGCCGAACTTGTGGACCCGCCGCAGGCAGTAGCGCTCGAAGGCCGCGCCCAGCGCGAACACCAGGAGCGGCGCAATGAAGAGTGCCGGCCAGAAGCCGACGATGCCCGACAGCGTGTAGGCGAAGTAGGCGCCGAGCATGTAGAAGCTGGCATGCGCGAAGTTGAGCACGCCCATCATGCTGAAGATCAGCGTGAGGCCAGAGCTCAGCATGAACAACAGCAAGCCGTAGCTCACGCCGTTGAGCAGCGAGATGACGAAGAATTCGACGTTCATCGGTCTTTCGTGTCAGGTGAAAAAGAAAAAAGGCCCGAGTGTTGAAGTCGGGCCTCGACCGCGTTGGCGTGTTCCCGTACTCAGGAAGGACGCTTCATCTGGCAGGACGTGGGCGTGCTCGCGACGTAGGCGTCGTAGTACTTCACCGGGGCCAGCGTGTAGCCGGTGTTCTCCGGGCTGTACGGGTACTTGGCGCTGGCCTTTTCCCACTTGGCGATATACAGGCCCTGCTGCAGCTGGTGATCGGTCTTGCGCAGCTCGACGTCGCCGTTGAAGCTCTTGAACTTCATGCCTTCCATGGCGGCGGCCACCTTGACGGGGTCGGTCGACTTGGTCTTGACGAAGGCTTCGGTCAGGGCCTGGAACACGGTGTAGACGTCGGTGGTGTATAGGTCGTCGTTGAACTTCTTCTTGAAGTCTTCCGCGTACTTCTGCATGTCGCCGCCCATGTTGTAGTGGGCGTAGCCGACCTGGTACACCTTGCCGTCGGACGCCGCACCCATGGCGGTCGGCGTGCCGGTGGTCACGGCGTAGTAGGTGTAGAACTTGACGTTCAGGCCCGAGTCGTTGGCGGCCTTGATCAGCAGCGCGAGGTCGGAGCCCCAGTTGCCGGTGATGACGGTGTCGGCGCCCGAGGCCTTGATCTTGGCGATGTACGGGGCAAAGTCGCGCACTTGCGCCAGCGGGTGCAGGTCGTCGCCCACGATCTGGATGTCGGGGCGCTTGTGCTTCAGGTCTTCCTTGGCGAACTTGGAGACCTGTTGGCCGTGCGCATAGTTCTGGCCGATGATGTAGACCTTCTTGATCTCCGGCTGGTCCTTCATGTAGGTGGTCAGCGCTTCCATCTTCATCGACGTGTCGGCGTCGAAGCGGAACTGCCAGTAGCTGCACTTGGCGTTGGTCAGCTCGGGGTCGACCGCGGCGTAGTTCAGGTACAGCGCTTCCTTGCCGGGGTTGCGCGCGTTGTTCTTCTCGAGCGCATCGATGATGGCCAGCGCCGGGCCGGAACCGTTGCCCTGCACGATGTAGCGCGCGCCCTGGTCCAGGGCCGAGCGCAGCGCGCTGGTGGTCTCTTGCGGGCTGAGCTTGTTGTCGATGCCGATGATCTCGAACTTCACGCCGGCGGCGTTCTTCTTGTTGAACTCTTCGGCGAAGAACTGGAAGGTCTTGAGCTGGTTCGTCCCGACCGCGGCCATGAGGCCCGACAGCGGGTCGAGCCATGCGATCTTGACGGTCTCACCCTTCTGGGCCAGAGCGCCGGTGGCGGTTGCCGCGATGACGGCCGCGGTAGCGATTTTCAGAGCGAACTTCAATCTATATCTCCTGGGTCAAACCGAATCAAAACGCCGCACGAGAGTACAAGTGTTTGCAGCCCCTCCCCTCAGGGAATGCCCGTAAGAGGGAGGCTGCAAAGGCCCGTTTCTATCGCGCATGCGACAGCGCATTTCTCCAAATTGCTACCCGCTGGTAGATAGCTTGCTACCAATGGGTAGGAAATGCGTTCACAAAGACGCCTAGGGGCGCTTCATCTGGCAGGTCGTGGGCGTGCTCGCCACATACGACTCGTAATACTTCACGGGGACGTTGGTGTAGCCGGTGTTCTCGGCGTCGTAGGGGTACTTGGCGCTCGCCTTTTCCCAGCGCGAGATGTACAGGCCCTGCTGCAACTGGTGGTCGGCCTTGCGCACCTCGACCTCGCCGTTGAAGCTCTTGATCTTCATGCCTTCCAGCGCCGCGGCCACCTTCACGGGGTCGGTCGACTTGGTCTTGGCGAAGGCTGCATCGAGCAGCGCGAACACGTGGTAGATCGAGGCCTGCGTCAGGTCGTCGTTCATGCGCTTCTTGTAGCCCGCGAGCAGCTGCTGGATCTCGCCGCCCATGTTGTAGTGGGCGTAGGCCACGGTGTAGACCTTGCCATCCGACGTGGCGCCCATGGCCGTGGGCGTGCCGGCGCCCGGCGCGTAGTAGGTCAGGAACTTGACGTTCAGGCCCGAGTCGTTGGCCGCCTTGATGAGCAGCGACAGGTCGGAGCCCCAGTTGCCGGTGATGACGGTGTCGGCGCCCGAGGCCTTGATCTTGGCGATGTACGGCGAGAAGTCGCGCACCTGCGCCAGCGGGTGCAGGTCGTCGCCCACGATCTGGATGTCGGGGCGCTTGACCTTCAGGTCTTCCTTGGCGAACTTGGACACCTGCACGCCGTGCGCGTAGTTCTGGCCCAGGATGTAGACCTTCTTGATGTCGGGCTGGTCCTTCATCCAGGTGGTCAGGGCCTCCATCTTCATGGAGGTGTCGGCGTCGACCCGGAAGTGCCAATAGCTGCACTTGCTGTTGGTCAGGTCGGGGTCGACCGCCGCGTAGTTCATGAACAGCAGTTCCTTGCCCGGATTGCGCGCGTTGTTCTTCTCGACCGCGTCGATGATGGCCAGCGCGGGGCCGGAACCGTTGCCCTGCATGATGTAGCGCGCGCCCTGGTCCTGCGCGGAACGCAGGGCGGCGGTGGTTTCCTGCGGGCTGAGCTTGTTGTCCAGCGCGATGATCTCGAACTTGACGCCCGACAGGTTCTTCTTGTTGAACTCTTCAGCAAGGAATTGCGTGGTCTTGAGCTGGTTGGTGCCGACCGCGGCCATCAGGCCCGACAGCGGGTCGAGCCACGCGATCTTGACGGTCTCGCCCTTTTGGGCGAAGGCGGCCGTGAAGCTCACCAACATGGCACAGGCAGCTACTGACTTGATGGCAAATTGCATGAAGAGTCTCCAGTGTGAAAGGCGGAATGCCAGCGTACAAGCGCCCTTTTCTTCGCCGCACAGGGAATGCCCGCAAGGTCGGCCGCCGGGGCGGCTTTCCTATCGCGTGCGCGACAGTGCGGGTGGGCTTGGCTCGGTACGTCAGAGGGTGGGCAGCTTGTAGTCCTTGAGCAGCTCGCGCAGCTTGGTCTTCAGGATCTTGCCGGTGGCGCCGATCGGAATGGCCTCGACGAACACCACGTCGTCGGGGATCTGCCACTTGGCGGTCTTGCCTTCATAGAAGGCCAGCAGTTCCTCGCGGGTGACCTCGGCGCCGGGCTTCTTCACGACCGCGATGATCGGCCGCTCGTCCCACTTGGGGTGGAACACGCCGATGCACGCGGCCATGGCCACGCCCGGATGCGCGACGGCGATGTTCTCGATGTCGATCGAGCTGATCCACTCGCCGCCCGACTTGATCACGTCCTTGCTGCGGTCGGTGATCTGCAGGTAGCCCTCGGCGTCGATGGTGGCGACGTCGCCGGTGGGAAACCAGCCGCGGTTCCGCGCGTCGGGAACCAGCGGGTCGCCGCCCTCGCCCTTGAAGTATTCCTTGACGATCCACGGGCCCTTGACCAGCAGGTCTCCGTAGGCCTTGCCGTCCCAGGGCAGCTCGTTGCCGTCGCCGTCGATGATCTTCATGTCGACGCCGAAGATCGCGCGGCCCTGCTTCATGCGGATCTTCAGCTGCGCGTCCGGCGGCAGCGACAGGTGCTTGTTCTTCAGGGTGCACAGCGTGCCCAGCGGGCTCATCTCGGTCATGCCCCAGGCGTGCAGCACCTCGACGTTGAACTTCTCCTGGAACGCCGTGATCATGGCCGGCGGGCAGGCCGAGCCGCCGATGACGGTGCGGTTGAGCTTGCTGAACTTCAGGCCGTTGGCCTGCATGTGGCCCAGCAGCATCTGCCAGACGGTCGGCACGCCGGCCGCGAAGGTCACGCCCTCGGCCTCGATCAGCTCGTACACCGACTTGCCATCGAGCGCCGGGCCGGGGAACACCACCTTGCAGCCCACCAGCGCGGCCGAGTACGGAATGCCCCAGGCGTTGACGTGGAACATCGGCACCACCGGCAGCACCGAGTCTTGCGCGGACAGGCGCATGACGTCGGGCAGCGCAGCGGCGTATGCGTGCAGCAGCGTGGAGCGGTGGCTGTACAGCGCGGCCTTCGGGTTGCCCGTGGTGCCGCTCGTGTAGCACATGCTCGAGGCCGAGTTCTCGTCGAAGGTGGGCCATTCGTAGTCGGTGGGCTGCGCGCCCATCCAGCTTTCGTAGCTCACCAGGTTGGGCACACCGCTGTCGGCCGGCAGCTTGTCTGCATCACACAGTGCAATCCATTTCCGGATCGTGGGACATTTGGCATGCACCGCCTGCACCAGCGGCAGGAAGCTCAGGTCGAAGCACAGGATCTGGTCTTCGGCGTGGTTGGCGATCCACGCGATCTGGTCGGGGTGCAGCCGCGGGTTGATGGTGTGCAGCACGCGGCCGCTGCCGCTCACGCCGTAGTACAGCTCCAGGTGGCGGTAGCCGTTCCAGGCCAGGGTCGCGACGCGGTCGCTGAACAGCAGCTGCTCGCCGTCCAGCGCATTGGCCACCTGCCTGGCGCGCGATGCGATGTCGCTCCAGTTGCAACGGTGGATATCGCCCTCGACACGGCGCGAGACGATCTCGCCGTCGCCGTTGTGGCGCTCGGCGAACTCGATCAGCGACGAGATCAAAAGCGGTTGGTCTTGCATCAAACCCAGCATCTACGGACTCCTATGTGAAATGACTTCATGAAAACTTGCGCACGAGAGATTCACGCAAGCTTCGGCCACTTGCACAATGACACAAACCCGCACTGCTTGATTGAACGAAGCGGCTCAAATCGGGTCCTTCGGCGCGGCCGGCCCGACCCCGCCGGGCACCGCCCCGAGCGCCGGGCGGCAGGGCTGGCGAATCGTCTTGTCGCAGCTGGGCAGGTCCTTCGCGTGGGCATACGGGACGTAGCCCAGCACGATGCTCGACGGGCGCGTGGCGTCATGCCAGACCGTGTTGGCCGACGGCGTCGGGTCGTTGCCGAACAGCCAGAACCCGGTCTGCGACGGCGTGTCGATGGTCACGCGGATGCTGGAACCGGCGCGGAACACGTGCGCGAACTTCTGGATCTCGATGCGCACCGCGTTGGCCGTGCCCGCGTCCAGCGGCTTGTCGGTGGCCTGCTGGAAGTCGCCGAAGGGACGCAGCACCGTCGAGCGCGCGCCGTCCAGCGAGCGCTTGGAGGCCCGCAGCCAGCCGCGCTGCACGAACATCTCCTTGCCGTCGGGCCGCACCTCGGACACGGTGAGCTGCAGGTCGGTGTTGCCGGTGGCGGCGGTCGCGTTGATGTACAGGTCGGCCGAGCCTTCGCCGTAGAAGCTCAGGTCTTCAGGCAGCGCGGCGGTGGTGAAGGTGAGCTGCCCCGTGGGGTCGGTCACGGCCTGCCAGCCCTCGGCGGCGGGGTTGTTCACGACCGGGCTCTTCACGGGGTAGGTGTAGCCGGAGGACGGCGCGCCCGCAGCCGGCGCCACGTCGTCGAGTCCGCCGCTCGGCTGCAGGTACAGGCGCATGGGCTTGACCTTCACGGGCAGGCGGTCGAACTCGGCCACGGCCATCTGCTTCAGCTTGGCCGCGCCGTTCACGGCCTTCTGGTCGGTCTGCTGCATTTCCTGCAGCAGGCGCACGTGCGGCTCTTTCTCGAAGCCGTTGTCCTCGCCCTTCACGAAATGCGCGAGAAAGCGCTTCAGCGTGCCGTCGATGTAGTCCGAGGTCACGTTGGTGTGGTGGTCGCCGTTGGAGCTGACGAGCCACATGCGCTCGGGCGCGATGGTGTCCTCGTAGTAGCCCGAGCGCGGGCCGATCTGCTCGTCCTGCCACGACTGGGTGCCCAGCGCGGGGATGTCGATCTTGCCGCTCTCCAGCGCCGCGCTGCGCTTGACGTACAGGCCGTCGGCGTAGGGGTTCTCGAGCCACTTCGTGAGGTCCAGGTCGGGCCGCTTGATCTTCTCGATGTTGTCGGCCACCGTCTTCGCGCACTCGGTGTCGTTGTCGAGCTTGGCGGCCACGGCGGCCGCGCGGTTCCAGGTGGCCGGGAAGCCACCCCACCACTGCGCGGGGAAGCCGATGTTCTTGATGCCGCCGAGGTAGCCGATGTCGCGGTACGGGTCGCCCACGTTCTTGCTGGGCGTGATGGCCAGCAGGCCCTTGGGCCGGTGCGCCGCCACCCACAGCTGGTTGTAGCCCGAGTACGAGTAGCCGATCATGCCGATCCGCCCGTTCGACCATGGCTGCTTGCCGGCCCATTCGAGGGCGAAGGCCCCGGCCGCGCCGGTGCTGGCGTCGAACACCTGGTCTTCGCCGGTCGAGCAGCCAGTGCCCGGCACGTTGATGCCCATGACCGCATAGCCCTCGGACACCCAGAGCTGGCCGATGTTGGGGGCCGAGCCCGCCGTGTAGCCGTCGTACTCGACCAGCAGCGGAAAGTTGCCGGTGGCGTTGGGCAGCAGCAGCGAATAGCGCATCTTGTTGCCGTCGGGCAGCGTGATGTAGCCCCACTTGCGGACCATGCCCGTCTCGGGCGTGGTGGGCGGCGTGTCGGGCGCGACGGCGGTGGGCGGGAAGAAGAAGCCGCCGCCACCGGAGGAGCCGCCGCCGCAAGCCGCCAGGCCGGTGGCCATGACCACCAGGGAGGCCGCGAGGCGCCATCGGTTGTGTTGTCTTGAAATTGCCATTGGTTTGTCTCCGTTGTAGTTTTGGTGCCGTGCGCTGCCCACGCGCGATTCAGGGCGGGTTCGGCCGTACGCCGTCAAGGCGTGACGGTGATCTTCGATTCCGTGGGTGTCGCGTCGAAGCGCAGTTGCGCCGGCCATGGGGCCCAGGTCGCGCCCAGCTCGGCCGTATTCGGATCGCCGTTGCGCATGAACGCGCCGATGCTGGCCATGACCGTGCGCGACAGCGCCAGGCGCCCCTTCTCGTTGGCCTTGCCGCCGATGGTGTTCGACAGCACCGAGGGCCCGAAATCGCCGAACACGAAAGGCAGGTCGAACGCATGCGCGGCGCCGTACACCTCGTTCCACGGATAGGCTTCCTGCGCCCAGTCGAGGCGGTAGCTCCACAGGTTGGACTGACGCGTCTTCATGGTGTCGAGCAGGTTGTCGCGGTTGGCCTCGAACAGCAGGCTCGTGATCGACTGGGTTACCGCGTTGTAGCCCGTGCCCGCCGTATCCACCGGCAGGAAAGGCGCCTTGACGATGTCGCCGGTGGTGAGCGTCTGCGTGGCCGCGTCGGGGTCGAAGTTCATCATCAGCGTGAGGCGCTGGGCGTCGTTGGGCGTCCAGGCGGCGGCCGCGAAGAGCTTGCCCTCCTCGCGCGTGTTGCCCGCGATGGTCGGCACCTTCACGTAGTTGCCGGCGGCAATGGCGTCGATCGGGTTCAGCGGCAGCACCGTGCCGTCGGGAATCGGGCCGACGCTGCTCTGCCCCGCCTTCAGCACCGTGGTCAGCAGCGCCCCACCCTCCTTGGCGCGCATGTAGTCGGCAATCTGCGCCGGCGTGCGCGTGGCGATGTAGGTGCCGGCCGCCGTGGCATCGGCCGCGGTGCCGTCGGCCACCAGCAGGCTCTTCAGGATGGTGTCGCCCTGCGCGAGCGACACCGCCGCCGGGGCCAGGGCCGGCGAAGCGCCGGGCTTGCCCACGAGGTTGCTCGCCATCGAGATCCCGCCGCTCATCTCGATGACCTTGTGGAACAGGCCCTTGGCCATCGGCGAGGTCATGATCGCCAGCAGGTTGGTGGCGCCGGCCGACTCGCCCGACAGCGTGACGTTGCCGGGGTCGCCGCCGAAGGTGGCCGCGTTGTTCTGGATGAAGCGCAGCGCCGCCATGTTGTCGAGCAGCGCGAAGTTGCCCGAGTCGTCGCCCGCGCTGCCGCCCGGGCGCAGCTGCGGCACGTTCAAGAAGCCCAGCACGCCCAGCCGGTAGCTCGCGGTAATGACCACCGCGTTGGCGGCCTTGGCCAGCTTGGCGCCGTCGTACAGCGGGTCGGCCGTGTAACCCGAAACGTTGCTGCCGCCGTGCACGAACAGCAGCACCGGCAGGTTCTTGTCGGTGGTGGCCGGACGCCAGACGTTCACGAACAGGCAGTCTTCGCTGCCCAGCGGCTGGCCCAGCGTGGAGACGATGGTGGCGTCGTAGGTGTTGTTGGAACCCGGCCCGAAGATGCGCCCGATCTGCAGGCAGGCGGCGCCGAAGGTCTTGGCCGGGCGGATGCCGCTCCAGGCGTCGGGCACCACCGGCGCGCGCCAGCGCAGTTCGCCGACCGGCGCCTTGGCAAAGGGCACGCCCTTCCAGAAATAGGTGCCCGAGCTTGCGCTGTCGTCCACGCCCTCGATCTTGCCGGTCGTGGTCTGGCGCACCATGGGGCCGTCGGCGCGGGCGCGCGGGCGCCGGTGCGGGGGCACTGGGCAGGAACGCGAAGCCGGGCCCGCCGGACGATCCGCCCCCGCAGGCCGCGAGCGCGGCAAGGGCCGCCGCCGCCGTCGCGAAGGCCACGGCCTTGGCCACCGCGGTCTTTCCTGTCATTCCCTGGTTCTGTGCTGCTTGCGCTGTCTTCATGTTTTGTCTCCACACCGGGTTAATCGGAATTCCTGGCTTGGTGTGCCGCGGCCATACTGGGGACCGCCGAGCACCAAAAAATTCTAGAAACCGGCGTCGTTTTCACCGCTATCGCAAGCGAGCCAATTCAATGACTTCACAAGCCTCCACGTCGCGCCATGTGCGCCGGCCGCAGCGCCGGCCGGGCGGCATGTCGCAGCCGGAGCTGCGCACCAGCTCGGCCGCGTGGCTCGAGGGCGTGCTGTCCATGTTCGAGGCCGAGGGGCTGGACGTGCCTTCGCTGCTGCGCGACGCCGGCTTCGACCCTGACTCGCTGCACCGCCAGAACGCGCGCATTCCGGTCGACGAGATCACCGTGCTGTGGCAGCTGGCCGTGGCGCGCGCCGGCCGGCCCACGCTGGGCCTGCACCGCGACTTCGCCTCCACCCACAGCAAGCTGGGCACGGTCGGCCATGCCATGGCCTGCAGCCCCGACCTGGGTTCGGCGCTGACGCGGCTGGCCCGCTACATGGCCGTGATCTCGGACGCGACCGCGTTCTCGCTCGAGTCCGACGCGCGCGGGCGCTGGCTGGTCATGGAGCACACCGGCGGCAGCTGCCCATTCCGCGCCAGCGCGTGGAATACGCGCTGCTCACCACCCTCGTGCAGTGCCAGTGGCTGATACGGCGCGAGCTGCATCCGCTGGCCATGGAGTTCGTCTACGCCGCGCCAGCCGACGACCGCCCGCACCGCGAGGCCTTCGGCTGCGACGTGCGCTTCAATGCGGTGGCCAACCGCATGCTGATCTCGGCGGCCGACCTCGCGATGCCGCTGCCCACCCACCACGCCACGCTGGGCGAGATGCAGGAGCACCTGCTGGACGACCAGCTCGACCTGCTGGGCCAGACCACCACCAGCAGCCTGGTGTGCGCCGAAATCGCGCGCCGGCTGCAGCACGGCGAACCGCGCCGCCAGGACGTGGCCTCGGGCCTCGGGCTGGCCGAGCGCACCCTGCAGCGCCGGCTGCAGGAAGAGTCGGAGTCTTTCCAGAGCCTGCTCGACCGCACCCGCCGCGAGCTGGCGCAGCAGTACCTGGCCGAAGAGCGCCACACGCTGACCGCCGTGGCCGACATGCTGGGCTTCGTGGACAGCAGCAACTTCTTTCGCGCCTGCAAGCGCTGGTTCGGCGTGCCGCCGGCGCAGTACCGGGCGCGCATCTGGGACGGGCCGACGCCGCTGGCGGCCTGAGCGCCACGCGCACCGCAGGCCGATGGCCCGCCGGCCAAGGGGTTACGCGCCGTGCCGGACAATCCGGGCATGAGCTTTCTTGCTGAAGATATGGACGTCGCGGACCTGGGCCTGCGCTGGAAACCAGGTTTCCTGAATCTCGGCCCCGCGTTTCTCACCGAATTGCGCCCGACGCCCCTGCCCGACCCGTACTGGGTGGGCCGCAGCGACGCCGTGGCGCATGAACTGGGTTTGCCGCCCGACTGGCATGCCTCCCCCACCACCCTCGCCGCCCTGACGGGCAGCCTGCCGATCGCGGGCACGCGCCCCTTTGCCACCGTCTACAGCGGCCACCAGTTCGGCGTGTGGGCCGGACAGCTCGGCGACGGGCGCGCCATCATGATCGGCGAGACCGAAGGCGGGCTCGAAGTGCAGCTCAAAGGCGCGGGGCGCACGCCCTACTCGCGCGGCGGCGACGGCCGCGCGGTGCTGCGTTCCAGCATCCGCGAGTTCCTGTGCAGCGAGGCCATGCACGGCCTGGGCATTCCGACCACGCGCGCCCTTTGCGTGACCGGCTCCGACGCCCGCGTGCGGCGCGAGGAGCTCGAGAGCGCGGCGGTCGTGACCCGCGTGGCGCCCAGCTTCATCCGCTTCGGCCACTTCGAGCACTTTGCCGCCAACCAGCGCGAAGACGAACTGCGCGCGCTGGCCGACTACGTCATCGACCGCTACTACCCGGCCTGCCGCACCACCGATCGCTTCAAAGGCAACGCCTACGCCGCGTTCCTCGAAGCCGTGAGCGAGCGCACCGCCGCCCTGCTCGCGCAGTGGCAGGCCGTGGGCTTTTGCCACGGGGTGATGAACACCGACAACATGAGCATCCTGGGGCTCACCATCGACTATGGGCCGTTCCAGTTCCTGGACGGTTTCGATCCGCGCCACATCTGCAACCACAGCGACACCAGCGGGCGCTACGCCTTCAACCAGCAGCCCAACGTGGCGTACTGGAACCTGTTCTGCCTCGCGCAGGCGCTGCTGCCGCTGATCGAGGACCAGGAAATCGCGGTGGCCGCGCTGGAGTCCTACAAGACCGTGTTCCCCACCGAGTTCGAAGGGCGCATGCGCGCCAAGCTGGGCCTGGCGGACGCGGCCGAAGGCGACCGCGCGCTGGTCGAGGGCGCGCTCAAGCTGCTGGCCGCGGGCAAGGTCGACTACACGATCTTCTGGCGGCGCCTGTCGCACTACATGGCCGACGGCAACGCCGAGCCGGTGCGCGACCTGCTTCTGGACCGCGAGGGCTTCGACGCCTGGCTGCTATTATTTTCAGAGCGCCATGCCGCGTCCGACCGCGCGCAAGCGGCGGCCCTGATGCTGCGCTCGAACCCCAAGTTCGTGCTGCGGAACCACCTCGGCCAGCAAGCCATCGAAGCAAGTCAGCAAAAAGACAACGCAGGTGTGGCAACCTTGCTGACCCTGCTGCAGACCCCATTTGAAGAACACCCCGGTGCCGACGCTTACGCCGGCTTCCCGCCCGACTGGGCCTCCACGATCGAAATCAGCTGCTCATCATGACCGCACCCGTACACAAGACCGACGCCGAATGGAAAGCCCTGCTCGCTGAAAAAGGCGCCGAACCCGCCGCCTTCGAAGTGACGCGCCACGCCGCCACCGAACGCCCCTTCACCGGCAAGTACGAAGCGCATTGGGACGACGGCACCTACCACTGCGTGTGCTGCGGCGCCAAGCTGTTCGAGTCGTCGACCAAGTTCGACGCCGGCTGCGGCTGGCCCAGCTTCTCGGAAGAAGCGGTGCCCGGCGCCATCAGGAACATCGTCGACCGTTCGCACGGCATGGTGCGCACCGAGAATGTGTGCGCCAATTGCGGCGCCCACCTGGGCCACGTGTTCCCCGACGGCCCCACCGACACCGGCCTGCGCTACTGCATGAACTCCGCATCGCTGGACTTCCAGAAAAAGGCCGACTGAGCCGCTCCTCCGAATGAAACTGATCCTCGACTTCTTCCCGATCCTGCTGTTCTTCGGCGCCTACAAGTTCGCGGACATCTACACCGCCACCGGCGTGCTGATGGCCGCCACCGTGGTGCAGATGGCCATCATCTACGCCATGGAGCGCAAGCTGCAGGCCATGCAGAAGGCCACGCTGGTGCTGATCCTGCTGTTCGGCACGCTCACGCTGGTGCTGCACGACGACCGCTTCATCAAGTGGAAGCCCACGGTGCTGTACGGCGCCATGGCCATTGCGCTGGCCGTGGCGCTCTGGGCGCTGAAGAAGAACTTCCTGAAGATGCTGCTGGGCCAGCAGCTGGAGCTGCCCGAGCGCATCTGGGCGCGGCTGAACGTGGCGTGGATCGGCTATTGCCTGTTCATGGCCGTCATCAACGGCTACGTGGCGGCGTACTTCACGACCGAGGCGTGGGTCAACTTCAAGCTCTGGGGCTATGTGTTCCCGATCGTCTTCCTGGTGGCGCAGGGCCTGTACATCGCGCCGCACCTGAAGAACGAAGACAAGCCGACCGCATGACGACGATGAGCACCACCGCCACCACCACCGCGCTGCCCACCGTGGCCGCGCTCGAAGCCGCCTTGCGCGACACGCTGGCCCCGACGCAGCTCGAAGTCATCGACGAAAGCGCCGCGCACGCGGGCCACGCCGGCGCCAACGCCGAGGGCTACGGCACCCATTTCAGGGTGCGCATTGCCTCCCCGCTGTTCGAGGGAAAGCCCCGCGTGGCGCGGCATCGGCTTGTGTATGATGCCCTCCAAGTTTTTATCGCACAGGGTCTGCACGCCATCGCCATCGAGGTGCTCTGAGTCGTCCAACAGGTCGCGCTCCGCGTTTGCCGCAGGGGCGCAGTGTCCCGCCCCCGCCCTTCTCCCCCCTTTTTTCCCCTTCCGTATCCCTGCTTTCTTTCACGCGCCTTTTCCTACACGCGCATTTCTTCCCCAGCTTGATATTCACTTCATGAAAAAACAAATCTTGCAGGCCGTCGCGGCCGCAGTGCTGCTCGGTGCCATCCCCCTCGCGGCCCTGGCGCAGAACGCAGCCATCGTGAACGGCAAGCCGGTGCCCAAGGCCCGCATGGACGTTCTGGCCCAGCAACTGGCAGCCGCCGGTCGCCCGGTGACGCCTGAAATGCAAGGCCAGCTGCGCGAGGAAATCGTGGCGCGCGAAGTGTTCATGCAGGAAGCCCAGAAGCAAGGCCTGGACGCCAGCGAGGACTACAAGAACCAGCTCGAACTCGCCCGCCAGGCCATCCTGATCCGCGCGCTGTTCGACAACTACCGCAAGACCAACCCGGTGTCGGACGCCGACGTCAAGGCCGAGTACGACAAGTTCGTGGCGGCCAACGGCGGCAAGGAATACAAGGCGCGTCACATCCTGGTCGAAACCGAAGACCAGGCCAAGAAGATCATGGCCGACCTGAAGAAGGGCGCCAAGTTCGAGGACATCGCCAAGAAGCAGAGCAAGGACCCGGGATCGGGCGCCAACGGCGGCGACCTCGACTGGGCCAACCCCGCGAGCTTCGTGCCCGAGTTCTCGGAAGCCATGATCAAGCTCAAGAAGGGCGAGACCACCCCCGCCCCGATCAAGACCCAGTTCGGCTGGCACATCATCCGCGTCGACGACATCCGCCAGGCCCAACTGCCGAAGCTGGAAGAAGTGAAGCCGCAGATCACGCAGCAGCTGCAGCAGCAGCGCCTGCAGAAGTACCAGGAAGAACTGCGCGCGAAGGCGAAGGTCGAGTAAGAAGGCCGCCCCTCTCGCAGGCCATGCAATAGTCTGCGCCGAACCCGCGAGAAGTGCCCTCCAGGCGTTGGTCTGGAGGGCACTTTTCGTTGGGAGTTGGCATTTGCTCGGTCATCTTGAATTTTGAAGACTGGCCTGTGTCACGCTGGCGCCTGGCTTCACGTCATCGGCGATCCAGACGTTGCCGCCAATCACCGCGCCCTTGCCCAGCGTCACTCGGCCCAGGATGGTCGCGCCCGCATAGATCACCACGTCGTCTTCCACCACCGGGTGGCGCGGCAGGCCCTTCTGCAGGTTGCCTTCGGTGTCGGTC
>NZ_MOWM01000030.1 GCF_016082275.1 Variovorax sp. E3 | reverse complement strand
GCGATACAGCAGCGACAGCGCGGGCCGGTGGCGGCCGCGCTGCCAGAGCGCGGCGGCGGCGTTGCCGATGTCGTCGGGCAGGCTCTCGGGGCGGATGTCGAGGCTGCCGACATGGCTGGGCAGCGGCGCCTTGCCGGGCCGCGCGCCGCCGGCACGCACCTGCATCCAGCGGCGCAGGCGAATCACCAGCCAGGCCAGCGCCAGCGCGCCCAGCCCCCAGATGAGCCAGCGCGCGCCTTCGGCCACGACCTTCACGAAGTCGCGCAGCCAGTCGAGGCTGTCGGTCTTCTTGTCGGGCTCTTCGTCTTCTTCGTCGCGCGCCTTGAAGCGCAGCTTCTTCTCGGTCTTGAAGCCGGGCATGTTCGGATCGGCGCGCACCTTGTCGACGGCGGCCTTCACCTGTTCGCGCGTCGGGGGCTCCTGCGCGGCGGCGGCCAGCGGCACTCCAGCGCACGACACGGCCAGCACGGCCAGCAACAGGCCCCGCGCCCATCGCGCCATGCCGGCCGGTTCGCGCCGGTGTCACTTGAACCCACGGCGGAACTCCTGTTCGATGTCCCAGGCTTCCAGCTCCACCCGGCGGTTGAGGTACATCGCAAAACCGGCCGCCACGTAGAACGGCTCCAGCACGCCGACCACGAGCGCATAGGCCCCCGCGGCCAGCAGGCTCTGCAGTGCAGACTCCGACTGCGTGATCCAGCCGAACAGCTCGCGGGCGCTGCCTTCGGGCGCGAACCAGAACAGCAGCGACAGCAGGCAGATGTCCAGCGCCATCTCCACGTTGGCGTACACCAGCTGCATGCCCGTGGCCGCGCCGCGCCGTCCGCTCAGCAGTTGGTTGCGCCGCTTGCGCCGGGCGCTGCCGCGCTGGCCTTCGAGTTGCTCGATCGCCTGGGTGAACGAACGCCAGGGCGACAGCCGCCGCCACAGCAGCGTGCGCAGCAGTTGCCCGCCCCACACGGCGCGGCGGTTGTGCCACAGGTCGGCCCAGCGCGTCTCCTGGCCGAACACGGCGCGCGAATGCACGAATAGCAGGCTGCGGTCGAGCCAGGGCTTGAGGCAGAAGATCAGCAGGCTCGGCAGCCAGCCGGCGATCTCGACCGTGCAGAACGCCAGCAGCACCGTCACCACATACACCGGCAGGAAGGTGCGCCACACCGAGCGCGCATGGCTGCGCACCAGCTGCGCGCCCAGGTCGGCGGCCTCGGCCATGGGCCGGGGTCGCAGCGCGATGGCCAGGCCGTCAACCTGCACGGTCGCCCTCCTTCATTGCTGCAGCAGCCACGGCGGCGCGCGGTCGGCCCTGCCACCCGAGGTAGGCCAGCACCAGCACCCAGCAGGCGCCGCCCACGCCGTACTTCACGGCCGGCGCAATCCAGCGCGCCGACGACCAGAAGGCCTCGATCGCGGCGGCGATCAGCAGCAGGCCGATGACGCCGTAGACGATCACCACCGCATGCCGCGCGGCCAGCCGCAGGGCCTCGAGCCGCGTGTGCCGCCCCGGGGCGATCCACGCGTAGCCCAGCCGCAGCCCCGCCGCACCGGCCAGCACGATGGCCGTGAGCTCGAAGGCCGCATGCGTGACGACGAAGGACAGGAAGTTCTCGCTGTGCCCCGCGCCGATCAGGTAGCCGCCGACCGCGCCGATCTGCACGCCGTTGAACACCACCACCGCGGCGCTGCCCACGCCCGCGAAGATGCCGGCCGCGAAGCAGCGAAAGCCGATGCCGATGTTGTGCATCACGTAGAAGCCGAACATCTGCCAGTCGTCGTCGGCGCCGCGCGTGCGGCCGAAGGCCTCGGCGCTGTCGCTGTACATCGAATCGAACTGCTGCACGTTGTCGGCGTCCAGCAGGTGCAGGATGAAGCCCGGGTCGCGGTATGCGGCCCAGCCCGCCGCGAGCAGCGGCAGCGTGAACATGAGCGCCGACACCCACAGGAACACGCGGTGCGCCCGCACCGCCTCGGGAAAGTCGACCAGCGCCAGCCGCGCGAAGCGCGCCAGGCCGTAGTCGTGCTGCCGGTAGATCAGTCGGTGCGCGCTCTGCGTCAGGGTTTCGAGCCGCTGCGTGAGGTGGATCGGGTAGGCGCGCGCCTGGGCCAGCGCCAGGTGCTCGCACACGCGGCGGTACAGCGTGGAAAGCCGCGCACCGTCGAACTTGCGCTTGGTTTCGGCCACGCGGATCACGGCTTCGAGCTCGCTCCACAGCGGCGCGTAGGCGGCTTCGAAGTCGAGCGGCGTCATCGGGTGGTGCCTCCCTGGGTGGGCGCGCTGGCGCCACGGCGGCCCAGCACCCACTGCGCGACGCCGAGCAGCCGCTGCGACGCCGATGCATCCGACGACACGCCCGAAGCGTCGGGGCCCAGCACGGGCTCCGCGATGCGCGCGAGTTCGTCGAAGCGCTCAGGCGTGAGGCGCGTCGCGCGGCCAGCCCACGAGACGATGGCCATCTGCTCGCGCGGCGACAGCGGCCGCGCGGGCGCCCGCGGCTCGGCCGGGGGCACGTCGCCGTGCAGGCTCACCTGGCTGCTGAACACCACCAGCGTGCCGGCGGCCAGGTCGCCCAGCCGCTTGCTGTCGCGCCGCCACAGCATCGACACGATGCCCGCGCCGTAGAACGACGGCACGAAATCGGCCGCGCGCAGCAGGTTGCGGGTCAGCGCGGCGGCGGGCGTCACGGGCAGGCCCGAGTCCATCACCACGCGCAGGCCCATCATGCGTTTGCCGGGCGTGGCCGCCGCGCGCGTGAGCTCGAAGACCACGGGGTAGAACCACTCGAGGAAGAAGTAGCTCAGCAGCATGACGCCAACGCCCATCTTGCCCAGCATGCCGACGACGATCGCCACGCCGATGAAGATGCCCAGCCGGATCGCGAAGTCGATCAGGTAGGCCAGCCCGCGCGCCATCAGGCCGGCCGGACGCAGCGACAGCGCGATGCCCTCCGGGGTCTCGGCGGTGTAGAGCGTGTCGAGGCGCACGGGCGCTCAGGCCTGCAACACGACGGTATCGGCGATCTGGTCGTGCAGGCAGCGGCGCGATGCACGGAAGATGAAGAGGCAGTCGATGACCCAGTAGGCCGGGCCGAGCAGCGGCCAGATGCTCATCACGAACAACGGGCCGTCGCGCAGGCCGAGGATGCGGCCGATGGGCGCGAGCGATCCGTCGGGCCGCGCGATGCGGATCCCGCACAGCGCCTTGCCGATGGTCTGGCCGCGCGTGACCAGCAGGTAGCCGTGCAGCACGAGGTAGAGCACGATGCCGGTGGCGGCGTCGGAGAAGCGGGGGGTCCAGAGGCCGAGCCCGTCGTCCTCCCAGACATTCATCGAGGTGAACTTCGACAGCAGCCACAGCGAGCCGAGGGCAATGGCGCCGTCGAGCATGGCGGCCAGGAAGCGCTTGCCGCGCGAGGCGAGTTCCCCGGGCAGCGCCTGGCCGGGCCGCCGCACGTCTTCCACATGGGACTGCGGCGGCGCGTAGCGCGCGTCCTGCGACTGTTCTTCCATGCCCGTCCCTCTCCGAAACGATTGATTTTCGGAAGATTCTAGTGGGTGGCCTTGTCGATCAGGCGACGTCCGACGGGAGGAGATCGAGGCTGCGCCGCAGCGCCGCAGGTCGTCGAGCAGCAGGTTCAGCGGCGCGGCCAGCAGCGCATTCGAGGGCACGGCTTGCGATGCGCGCGCGCAGCGCTCGAGCTCGCTGAAGTCGATGGGGGCCGGCGCGGGGCCGCCCTTGCCTGCGAGCGCATCGGCCACGCCGACAACGGCTGCGGCGGCCGCGGCGACCGCCTGCGCCGCCTCGTGCCTGAAAGACTCCGGCGCCGCGCCGTCGGCCTGCCGGCACACGCGGTCCAGCACGACCGCGTCCTGGAAGATGCGCGCCGCGAGACCGGCCCTGTTGCGGTAGGTGCGCGCGGTACCGGCGGCCGCGCCACGGCGCCACCAGCGCGCCTCGAGGTCGGCGCTGCCGGCCAGCACCGCCAGCCGCCCGAGCGCCGCGCGCGTGCCCGCGTGGATGCGCGCGGCCTCGGCTTCGGTGGGCCGCTGCTTGCCCGCCATGCGCCGGGCAATGCCGTGCAGCAGCGCGGCGCAGCCGGTGTCGAAGCGCTCGCCCGCGTGGTACTCGGACATGACTGTAGAGACCGCCAGCGCCACCCCCACGCCGATGCTGATCTGCATCATGCGCAGCAGCGCCACCTGCAACGCGGAGTGGCCCGCAATGCCGCCGGCCGACAGGATGATCAGCGCCGCCACCGGCGCGCTGCGCAGGCCCGGCACGGCCGCGCCGGCAAAGGCCAGCAGCATGACGACGCCCAATGTGGTCGCCAGCACGGGCGCGCCATGGTGCTGCAGGTACACGCCCGCCAGGCCGCACACCGCGCCGACGGCGGTGCCGCGCACGCGGTCCCATCCGGCGTCGAGCGTGGAGCCGGCGCTGGGCCGCATGACGATCAGCACGCTCATCACCGACCAGAAACTCTCGGGCAGATGCAGCGCGACGGACACGCCCCATGCCAGCGCCACCGCCGCGGCCAGTTGCACGCCGGGCCGCCAGCGGCCATGGCGCCAGAGGCCCGTGATGTGTTGCAACGCGGGCGCCGCGTTCATGGCTTCGCCCCGGCGGCATCGACATCGAGCGCGGCGGCCAGGCCGTCGATCAGCTCGCAGGCCTGCAGCAGCACGGCCCGCTGCCCGGCGTCCAGCGTGGCGCCGATGGCTTCGGCCAGCACGGCCTCACGCGACCGCATGATCGCCTTCAGCCGCTTCGTGCCCTCGGACGTGAGCGACAGCACCGACTGGCGCCCGTCGCTGGCATGCGGCGCACGCGCGATCCAGCCTTCGGCTTCGAGCTCGGCCAGCAGCCGCGTCAGCGATTGCGGCTTGACGCGCTCCAGCGCCGCCAGCGCGGTCGGCGTGTTGGGCCCGTGGCGGTGCAGCTGGCCCAGCACGCTGAGCTTGGCCACGCTGGGGCCGTCGGGCGTGGCGCTGCCGCTGCGCAACTGGCGCGACAGCAGCGACACCGAGGTGCGAAGACGCGAGGCGCATTGCGCCGGATCCGGGGAGGTCGAAGCCATGCCCGGATTGTAAGACGCGTCTTTGTATTTGACGCGCTGAGCGTCGTCAGCCGCGGTTCGGCGACGAGTTCACGGGGTAGGTGATGGCGGGCCCGGCGGCGGCGGGCGGTTTTTCAGCGGCCGGTTTCTCGGCCGGGGCCTCGGCCTCGCCGTCCGAGCCTTCGGGGCCCTCGAGGAAGCGGTCGAGCAGCGAGAAGAAGCGGTCGTAGAAGCGCTCGTCGGTCAGCGTTTCGCTTGCGACCTTCACCATCGCGTCGTCGCTGCCCGAGAACGGCAGCGACAGCGAACCGATCGCGCCCACGCCCAGGCTGGCCGAGTTGTTGACCTTCTTGATGCCGTAGCGGTCCTGCAGCGCGGTCGCGAAGGCCACCGTGCTCCTGCTGGCCTTGGCGCCGCCCCGGGTGCTTTCGCGCGCGCAGACCACGCGGAACTCGACCTCGACGTGCACCTCGGCGGCCGGCTGGAAGCTCTTGCGCCCGGTCACGAGGTCGGCGTTGGCCGCCGTGATCATGTAGCCCTGGCTCAGCAGCGCGCGGCGCGCCGCCTCGCAGGTCTCGGCCTCGGTGGCCTCGTAGTCGCGGGTGTGGGTGGTGGTCGAGCCGAACGCCTCGGGCTCGTAGTTGACGCTGCGCGAGCCCGTGCTGCCGCAACCGGCGAGCACGAGGGCGGACAGCAGCCCCAGCACAAGGGCCGGCGCGCGAACGGAACGAAAGAAGTGAGTGGGGTGCATGGACGGCATGGAGCGGCGAATGCTAACCGGCGCCTGTGCCGGCAAGGCTTCGAGCGCCCCCGCGCGCCGGCGTTCCCTGCCCGCCGCGAAAGTTTTTTCTTGTGCCGCTCAGCCCCAGGGCAGCACGTGCTGCGCGCGCACCCGCGTCGCCGAGATCAGCCGGGCGTTGGGCGCGTCGGTGCTGGCCACCCAGGCGCGCGCCTCCTCGACGCTGCGGCCGAACTGCTGGTGGCGCCGCACCAGGCGCTCTTCGCGCAGCGCGTCGTCGATGTCCACGTACCAGACCTCGTCGAGCATCGCCGCCGCGCCGGCCCACGGACCCACGTCGTGCAGCAGGTAGTTGCCTTCGGTGATGACGAGCTGCGTCGACGGCAGCACCGCGATGGCGCCGGCCACGGGCTCCTCGATCTCGCGGCGGAATTCGGGGGCGTAGACGATGTCGCCATCAGGCCGTTGCGCGCGCAGGCGCTGCAGCAGCGCCACGTAGCCGGCGCTGTCGAAGGTGTCGGGCGCGCCCTTGCGATCGGCGCGGCCCAGGCGTTGCAGCTCGACATTGGCAAGGTGGAAGCCGTCCATCGGCACGACCTGGGCGCGCTCGGCGCCCACGGCCCGCAGCAGTGCCGCGGCCAATGTGGACTTGCCCGCGCCGGGCGCGCCGACCAGGCCCAGCAGCTTGCGCTGCCCGCTGGCCATGAGGGCCTGCAGGCGGGCGGCGCTGTCGGGCGGGAGGGAAGAAAGTGTTTGCGGTGGGTGGGTGGTCATGTGCCGAGCGTAGCGCCGTCCAGGTCAAAAAACATCAAGAGACAGAAGGCTGGGAGAGATGCCATCGAGGCAAGGTTTCGCGGCGATGCCGCCACTCCGGAGGAATCCCGTCGACACCGACGAAAGAGGCCACCACCCCGCCGACGATGGCGCACAGAGTGTCGCGGTCTCCGCCGGCACTGACCGTCAGCCACAGGGCCTGCGGGTAGTTTTCGAGCGACTGCCCGCAACACCACAGCGCCAAGGGCACGGTGTCCTGCGCCGACATGCGCATGCCATTGCCCAGCACCGACACGGGAAAGTCGAGCGAAGCGACCTGCCCCATCGAATGGGCACGAACCAGCTTGGAGCGCACCTCGCTCTGCGCAAGCCCCTCGATGATGCGGCCCAGGAATTCCTCGTGCGACGGGCGGTATCCGGCCGCCCGGCAGCGGCAGGCCTCTGCCGCCGCCAGCGCGACCGCCACCGCGCCCGCGATGCCTTCGGGATGGGCGTGCGTGACCTGCGCGGACAACGCCGCCTGCTCGGACACCACGGACAGGTCGTCCGAAAAGAATGCCCCCAAAGGCGCCGCGCGCATGGCGGCGCCATTGCCATAAGAGCCCTGCCCCTCGAACGCATCGTTCGTCACCCGCTGCCAGTCCTCGCCTTCGCGGATGCGGGCAAGCACGCGATGCATCGAGGGACCGTAGGCGCGCTCGTAGTCGTAGCGCTCGGCCAGGCTGCGCGCAAGTTCGGCCTGCGCCACGGCGCCATGCCCGGCCAGGATGCTCACCACCGACAGGGACATCTCCGTGTCGTCGGTAAAGAGCCAGGGCGCGGACGGCAGTCGCCGCTCGGTCAGCCGCTCTTCGCTGGCGTTCTCCGCTTGGAAGAAGCATTGGCCGAACGCATCGCCGATGGAAAGACCGTCGAGCGCCACCAGCGCACGCTGAAGCCGCGCCGACGTCATTTCTTCAGGATCTCACGGAACGTCAGGCTGATGCGCTCCCCCGCGCCTTCGGCCTTGGGAATGGCGTGCAGCCAGTCCTGCTGGACAGCGCCGGACATGTAGAGCAGTGAACCGTGAGGCAGCGCATAGTCGAAGCGCACGCTGCTATCGGCCTTGCTGCGGTAGGCAATCGAACGCGTGGCGCCGACGGACACGATGGCCACGCCCGTGCCGGGCGCGAGCGCATCGACCTCGTCCGAATGAAACCCCATCGACGACGCGCCGTCGGCATAGCGGTTGAGCAGGCAGTTGTTCGGACGAAAGCCGAGTTCGGTTTCGAGCCTGTCGCACAGCATGTCGAGTTCGGCGGGCATCGGCGCGGTCTCGTAGGCGATCTGCGAGTAGTCGTAGGGCACGCCGAAGCTGGCGGTCTGGCGTGCGCGCATGCGCTCGTCCCACGTCACCGTGGACCGGAGCCATTCGAGAAGGGCATCGGGCGACGCGACGAACGCGGGATCGAGACGGATGGGCGGCCTGTTGCGCATGGCCCGCAGGATACAAGGACCGGCGCTTGCCGGCCGGTCCTCTCGCTCAGTGGCGAATCAGGGGTACAGGCCGCGTTCCTGGCGCGCCATCAGGATGCGCTCGCAAGCCACCGCGTACGTGGCCGTGCGCAGCGTGATCTTGTGCTTGTCGGCCGTGTCCCAGATCTGGTTCAGGGCGTTCATCATGATGCGGTCCAGGCGCACGTTGATCTCGTCCTCGTCCCAGAAGAAGGACGAGAAGTCCTGCACCCATTCGAAGTAGCTCACGGTCACGCCGCCGGCGTTGCAGATCACGTCGGGCACCACCAGCACGCCGCGCTCGGCGAGGATGTCGTCGGCGGTCGGCACGGTGGGGCCGTTGGCGCCTTCGAGCACCAGCTTGGCGGTGGTCTTCTGCGCGCGCTCGGCGGTGATCTGGCCTTCGAGGGCGGCCGGGATCAGGATGTCGCAGGCGACGTTCCAGAAGTCTTCGTTCGGCACGATGTCGCCGCCGGCCTTGAAGGCCACGACGCCTTCCTTGTTGGCCACGGGAATCAGCTTGGCCAGGTCGAGGCCGTTGCTGTTGACGATGGTGCCGGTGTGGTCCTGCACCGCGACGATCTTGGCGCCCGCCTCGGCGAACAGTTCGGCCGCGACCGAGCCCACGTTGCCGAAGCCCTGCACCGCGATGCGCGCGCCGCGCAGGTCCATGCCCAGGCGTCGCGCGGCTTCGCGGCCGGTGACGAACACGCCGCGGCCGGTGGCCTTGACGCGGCCCAGCGAGCCGCCCAGGTGCAGCGGCTTGCCGGTGACGACGCCGGTGGCGGTGCCGCCGACGTCATGGAGTAAGTGTCCATCATCCACGCCATGATCTGGCCGTTGGTGTTGACGTCGGGCGCGGGGATGTCGGTGTGCGGGCCGATGATGATGCCGATCTCGCTGGTGTAGCGGCGGGTGATCTTCTCGAGCTCCTGCAGCGACAGCTTCTTGGGGTCGACGCGGATGCCGCCCTTGGCGCCGCCGTACGGCAGGTTGACGGCGGCGGTCTTGATGGTCATCCAGGCCGACAGGGCCATCACTTCCTCGAGCGTGACGTCGGGGTGGAAGCGCACGCCGCCCTTGCCCGGGCCGCGGCTCATGTTGTGCTGCACGCGGTAGCCCTCGAAGTGGGCGATGGTGCCGTCGTCCATTTCAATGGGCACGTCGACGATGAGCGCGCGCTTGGGGCGCTTGAGGGTTTCGACCCAGCGGGCCAGCGGGCCGAGGTACGGCACGACGCGGTCGACCTGCGAGAGATAGGTGCCCCACGGGCTGTTGGCGGTCGGGCTGACGAAGGAGAGTTTTTCGCTCATGAGAGATCCCTTGGTTGAACGGGTGCCCGCAACGATAGACCTGTGTCGCGCGTTGCGCCATGGCTTATGCGCGCCGCGCTGGCGGTTATGCAAGAGACGTTAGGCGGCGCGCCGCCGCGTCCGATTGCGCCGATGTAATCGCGGCGTGCGGTGAATGACGCACTGGTTTTCCAGACTGGCGTGGCATGTCGGCAAGACCCGGCATGGCCGGTGCCAAGGGGGTGCCGGCACATCACCCGACGCCAACCAGGAGACCTTCACCATGTCGCATCGTTCGCTTCTCGCGGCCGCCTTCACGGCCGCCGCGCTGGCACCGCTGGCCGCTTCGGCCGCCGGCGAATTCCACTTCGCCCCCACCGAGGCCGGCGTGACCCGCTACCCCGAGCACCTGCGCCGGGACCCGTCGCGCGACAGGGTCGTGGCCGAACTCGAGACGGCGCAAAAGCAACCCGCCTGGAACACCGTGAGCCGCGGCGCGCCCTGGCCCGCGCCGCGCGCCGGTCAACCCGCCACGCGCGCGGCCGTGGAGGCCGAGGCCATCGAGGCCATGCGCGCGGGAACGATTCCCTCGGGCGAACGCTAGGCCGCGCCGCGCGCCACGCGGCGCGCGCCACATGACAAAACCGTCATCGACGGGTTATCGATCCGGCGGATCCGTTTTCTACAGTGGACTTCGCCGATCACACAACACAAGCAACCACTTCAAGGAGTTACGAATGATGAAGAAGCCCTCGTCCACCGCCCGCCTGCTGGCCGCCACCGCTGTCGCGGCCCTGCTGGGCGCCGCCGCCGCGCCCAGCTTTGCCGGCAACTACGCCGAGGGCGACCCGCGCCCGGTGCCGCTGGCGTCGTCCACGACGCGCGCCGCCGTGACGGCCGACGCGCAGCAGTGGCTGAAGGCCGCCCCCACGCAGGGCTACACCGACAACATCGCGCAAGCGCCCGCCGCGGTCTCGACCAACACCCGCGCCGCCGTGGCCGCCGACACCCGCCTGTGGCTGCAGTCGGGCCTCGCGGCCAAGCAGAACGGCGAAGCCGGCGCCGACGCCACGCGCCCGGCTATCGCCAGGCCGCCGCCGACTACCAGAACCGCCAGGCCGCGGCGCAGGCCCAGGCGCAGCCGGGCACCACGCTGCGCTGAGCCGCAGCGTCGAACAGCAAGAGCACCCCGCCCTGGCCCGCGCGGCGGGTAGGCGTTGGGTAGGCCAAGGGCATTTCCTTGGTTCTATCTCCTAAGGCCTGTACCAACGGGCCGCATCTTCTTCATGAAATCGGTGTGCGGGCCGGATAATCCTCCGATGCTCGACCTCGACCGCATCGATCTGCGCCTGCTGAAGATTCTTCAGGAGGACGGCCGCATCACCAACCTCAAGCTGGCCGAGGCGGTGGCGCTGTCGCCCACCGCGGTGCTGGCGCGCGTGCAGCGCCTGACGCGCGACGGTTTCATCCTGGGCTACGAGGCGCGGCTCGATCCGCACAAGCTCGGGCGCGGCTTCACCGTGTTCGTCGAGGTGCTGCTCGACCGCACCACGCCCAATGTGTTCGACCAGTTCAAGGCGGCGGTGCAGGTGCGCGAGGAAATCATGGAATGTCACATGGTCGCGGGCGGCTTCGACTACCTGCTCAAGACGCGCATGGCCGACATGGCCGCGTACCGCGATTTCGCGGGCACCGTGCTGTGGCAGTTGCCCGGCGTGCGGGAAACGCGGACTTATGCGGTGATGGAAGAGGTCAAGAGCAGCGCGCGGCTGCCGCTGGGGCTGTAACGGCGGGCCAAAGTTGTATGCGACAATAAAATATTGTCGACAATTTGACAGGCGTCGCACCGATGCCCGTCGCGCCCGAGAAGCAAGCCCCATGGAAAACGAGCCCGGAAAAACGCTCTCCCAGACGATTTCGGACCGCCTTGCCGAAGAAATCGTGCTTCGCCGCTTCCAGCCCGGCGAGCGGCTGGACGAACAATCGATCGCCACGCGCTTCGGCGTCTCCCGCAGCCCCGTGCGCGACGCGCTGCGGCAATTGGCGTCGACCCGGCTGGTCGAGCACCTGCCGCGGCGCGGCTTCTCGGTCGCGGCCATGGCGCCGGCCGACCTGGACGGCCTGTTCGAGGCCTCCGGCGAAATCGAGGCCCTGTGCGCCAAGCTGTGCGCGCTGCGGGCCGCGCCTTCGGAGCGCAAGCGGATCGAGTTCGTCCACCTACAGGCCGCCAAGGCCGCGGCCGACGGCGACGCCAAGGCCTACGCCGAGCTGAACGAAGAATTCCACGCGCTCATCTACGCCGGCGCCCGCAACAAGACGCTGCAAGACCTGGCGCTCGGCCTGCGCCAGCGCCTGGCACCGTTCCGTTCGCGCGGCTTCTTCGTGGCCGAGAACCGCCTGCAGCATTCCCATGTCGAGCACGAGGCGCTGGTCACGGCCCTGCTCGCCCATGACGGCGACGCCGCCGCCGCGGCCATGCACAGCCACGCCGCGAACTCGGCCATGAACGTGCTGCAGCACTTCGGCAACGACAGCCGAGGCACGCCCTCCGGCGCAGCCGCCTGACACCGGCCGGCGCATGCCCGGCACCCCGCACATCCGCGCACCGCGCCCTCATGGGCGCGCTTCTCGCGCGCACGCCTCCCCCGTCATTTGCCCGCCAGTCCGGCGGCGCGTCCGTGCGCCCTTCTTTCGCGCCTTCAGTCGTCGTCCACGACAAATTCTTGACCTTCTTGAACACCGGATCATAAAATTGCACACAATTTGCAGATACTGAATGCAAAATACAGTTCACGGATTTCGTTCAATCAAAAAATAGGAGTCATCGAATGTCCTGGATCGCACTTGCCACCTACCGCCGCACCGACCGCCTGGCCCCCGCCTGGTGATCGACAACCGGCTCTACGACCTGGAGGCCGCGCTGGCCGCGGGCCTGCCGCGGCCTCGCCCGACTGGCTTTCGGGCGGCGTCGAAGCCATGCTGCGGGACTGGGCCACCGCCCAGGCCTGGCTGCGCGACGCCACGCCGGTGGCCGCGTCGCTCGCGGCATCGGGCGCGATCCGGCCGGTCGAAGGTGGCGCCTCGGCCGTGGCCGCGCCCTACGTGCCCAACCGCATCTTCTGCGCGGCCTCCAACTACGCCTCGCATGCCAACGAAATGGGCACGGTGCTGGCGGCCAAGTCGCAGAGCAAGCCCTACATGTTCCTGAAGCTGTCGAACACCGTCATCGGCGACGGCGAGACCATCCAGATGCCGCCCGAGACCAGCAAGCTCGACTGGGAAGTGGAGCTGGCCGCGGTCATCGGCAAGCGCTGCCGGCGCGTGTCGGTCGAGGACGCGCTCGACGCGGTGGCCTGCTACACCATCGTCAACGACATCTCGGCGCGCGACCTCAACATCCGCGGCGACTACCCGTTCAAGCACGACTGGTTCCAGGGCAAGTGCCACGACACCTTCGCGCCCATCGGCCCCTGGCTCGTGCCCGCCTGGCAGATCCCCGACCCGCAGGCCGTGAACATGCGCCTGGACGTCAACGGCGAGCCGATGCAGCAGGACAGCACGGCCAACATGATCTGGACCGTGCGCGAGCAGATCGCCTACCTGTCGACCATCGTCACGCTCGAGCCGGGCGACGTGATCGCCACCGGCACGCCGACCGGCGTGGGCATGGGCCGCGGCGTCTACCTGAACGCGGGCGACCGGCTGGTCGCGAGCATCGAAGGCATCGGACAGCTGTCCAACCAGGTGCAAGCAGAGCGCGTCTAAGCGCCGGCACCCGGGGGGCCGATGCGGCCCCTGCTTTCAGAAGACAGCGAACGACAACAACGTATGGAGACAACATGCACCCACCTCACAGAGGACTCGCCGCCGCTTTCGCGCGCGCCCTGACGGGTATCGCCGCGGCGGCGCTGTTTGCCGCCGCGAGCCCCGCCGCCGCGCAGGAAAAGATCACCTACAACATGGCCTGGCTGCCGCAGGGCAGCTCGGTCGGCGTCATCGTCGCGAAGGAGCAGGGCTTCTTTCGCGAGCTCGGGCTGGACGCCACCATCGTGCGCGGCTACGGCGGCAACCGCACCGCCAACGAGCTCGACCAGGGGCAGTTCGAGTTCGGCTATGTCGACCCGATCAGCCTGGTGCTCAACCGCGCCAACGGCGGCAAGATCCGCATGGTGGGCGCGCTCAACACGCGCTGGCCGGCCGGCATCTGCTTCGACACCAAGCGCCACCGGCCGAAGACGCCGGCCGACATGAAGGGCCTGGTGCTCGGCGGCGGCTCGGCCTCGCCGGTGCACAACGTGGTGCCGGCGTGGCTCGAGCAGAACGGCCAGCCCAAGGACAGCATCCGGCTGCTGCGCATGGACCCGGCGGTGGTCGACGCCTCGCTCATCGAAGGGCGCATCGACCTGGCCGAATGCTGGCGCGCGAGCAACCGCGCCGTCACGCAGAAGCAGGCCAATGCCGCCGGCGTGACCCTGGGCTGGATCGAGTACGGCGACTTCGGGCTGGACGCCTACGGCAGCGGCTTCGCCACCAGCGAGGACGTGATCAGCAAGCGGCCCGACGTGGTGAAGAAGTTCCTGCGCGCGTCGTACCGCGGCTATGCCTACGCGCTGGCCAACCCGGAGAAGGCGGCCGACCTGATGGTCAAGGCCTTCCCCACCACCGACCGCGCCGTGGCCCTGGCCCAGATCAAGGACATGGGCGACCTGCTGGTCGATCCGCAGGCCAAGGCCAACGGCATGGGCTACCTGCGCGAGGACCGCATGCGCAGCACCGTGCAATTCGTCGACAAGGCCTTCGGCCTGAACGGCAAGGTGAAGCCGCAGGACACCTACACCAACGACCTGCTCACGCCATGAAGGAACCCACGATGGCCCAACGCCCCCGCCCCCAACGCCTCGGCCATGTCGTGCTCAACGTGCGCGACCTGAAGGCCTCGGTGCGCTTCTATACAGAGATCGTCGGCCTCCAGGTGTCCGACCACATCGAGGACCAGATGGCCTTCCTGCGCTGCGGCCAGGACCACCACGACCTTGCGCTCGCGCAGATCCCGCCCGGCGATCCGCAGCACGGCGCCACCTACACGCCCGGCCGCCCGGGGCTGGAGCACTTCTCCTACCAGCTGGGCTCGCTCGCCGAGATCGAGGAGGCCGCGCGCTTTCTGCAGGAGCACGGCGTGGACATCGTGCGCGGCATCGGCAAGCACGGCCCCGGCGAGAACCTGTTCCTGGTGTTCAAGGACCCCGACGGCAACTACTGCGAGTTCTACGCGGAGATGGTGCAGGTGACGCCCGCGCAGCCCTACACGCCGCGCGTATGGAAGAACGACCTCGCGGCCTTCGACCAGTGGCACTTCGACAAGTTCGTGGTGCCGCCGCCCGAGTGGGGCCCCAGGCGCTGAGCGCCGGACGCGGCGCCCCGACAGCAGAAGACGACGAAGACAAAAAGACAGAGATCCGGAGACAAGACAAATGAACCAACCCGTGCCGCGTTCCGAAGCCTGGCGGCGCTTCACCGACCCCGCGCTGCTCTTCATCGTGCTGGCCGTGCTGTGGGAGAAATCGGTCGACGTGTTCGGCATCAAGCGCTACCTGCTGCCGCCGCTGTCGCAGGTGCTCGACAGCCTGTGGAGCAACCGCATGGCGCTGCTCGCGCAGTCGTGGGTCACCACGCAGGAGGTGCTGGCCGGCTTCGCGCTGGCCGCGATCGGCGGCGTGCTGCTGGGGCTGGCCATCCATGCGGTGCCGGTGGTGCGGCGCATGCTGTATCCGCTGATCGTGGTGTTCCAGGGCCTGCCCAAGATCGCGCTGGCGCCGCTGATGGTGATCTGGTTCGGCTACGGCGACACCTCGAAGATCCTGATGGCCTTCCTGTTCGCCTTCTTCCCTGTGGTGATCGCCACCATGGGCGGGCTGGCCGGCACGCCGGCGCACCTGGTGGAGCACTTTCGCGCGATCCGCGCGCCGGCCTGGACCACCTTTCGCCGCCTGTACGTGCCCTCGGCGCTGCCCTCGATCATGGACGGCTGCAAGTCGGCGATGCCGCTGGCCGTCATCGGCGCCATCGTGGGCGAGTTCGTCGGCTCGGAGCGCGGGCTCGGCCACCTCATCCTCGAGGCCAACGCCAATGCGCGCACCGACTACCTGTTCGCGGCGCTGGTGGTGATCTCGGTCGTGGCCGGGCTGCTCTACGTGCTGGTCGAGCTGGCCGCCAAGCGCGTCTGGTGGCGCGGGCTCTGAGCCTCGCACTTCTTCCTTTTTTCTCTTTCCTATTTCAACTTCAGGAGACATCCCCATGGCCAAACTACGTCACATCGCCGTCGCGGTTCCCGATCCGCACAAGGCCGCCAAGTTCTACAGCGAGGTCTTCGGGCTCACCATCGTCGAGCCCACGCACTCGCCCATCGCCGACGGCGTGTACCTGTCGGACGGCACCATCTGCCTGGCGCTGCTGAACTACAAGACCGACGAAGCCGCGGGCCTGGAGCGCGGCAAGGACTGGATCGGCACGCACCACTTCGGTTTCTGGTGCGACGACCTCGAGGCGCAGCGCAAGACCATCGAGGACAACGGCGGCACCTTCTTCATGGACCTGCCGCACGACAAGAAGAGCCTTTACTACGAGATGAAGTTTCGCGACCTCGACGGCGTGGTGTTCGACATCTCCGAAGGCGGATGGGTCGGAGCGAAGAAGTGAAACCTGGCGCCGTTGCAACCGGTGAAGCCGCGGCCGGCGCCATGACCACGGCCACCGCCGTCAGCGTGCGCGGGGTCGCCAAGACCTTCGACGCGCGCCAGGGCGTGCGGGCGCTGGACCAGGTGGACTTCAGCGTGCCGCGTGGCGAGTTCGTCTCGATCCTCGGGCCGAGCGGCTGCGGCAAGAGCACCCTGCTGCGCATCGTGGCCGGGCTGATCCAGCCCGACGCGGGCGGCGACGTGCGCGTGTTCGACCACGCGCAGACGCAGATGTCGGACGACGTGGGCGTGGTCTTCCAGACGCACAACATGCTGCCCTGGGAAACCGTGGAGGCCAACATCCGCCTCGCGGCCGAGGTGCGCAAGCTGCCGAAGAAGGACATCGACGAGCGCGTCGAGGCGCTGCTGCCGATCCTGAAGCTGGAGAAGTTCCGCCGCAACTACCCGCACGAGCTTTCGGGCGGCATGCGCCAGCGCGCCGCGCTCGGGCAAATCCTGGTGATGCGCCCCAAGGTGCTGCTGCTGGACGAGCCCTTCGGCGCGCTCGACGCACTCACGCGCGACCAGCTCAACGTCGAGCTGCTGCGCCTGTGGCAGGAGATGCGGCAGACGGTGATCCTCATCACGCACAGCATTTCGGAGGCCGTGTTCCTGTCGGACCGCGTGCTGGTGATGTCCGAGCGGCCGGGCCGCGTGGTCGAGGACATCCGCATCGACCTGCCGCGCCCGCGCGACCCGCGCACCACCAAGGAAGCGGCCGCCTTCGGCCACTACGTGGTGCAACTGGGCCACCTGATGGGCGTGGACTGACGCGCCCGACGACTTCCATTTTCCGGAGCATTCTTTCTTGAACACATCGAAATTCCACGGGGTCGTGCCGGCCATGGCCACCCCCTTCACCGCGGACCACAGGCTGGACGAGCACCGCGTGGGCGAACTCATCGAAAGCTACATCCAGGCCGGCGTGCACGGCATCTCGGTGGCCGGCAGCAGGGCGAGTTCTTCGCGCTCGACACGGCCGAGCACATCCGGCTGCTGGAGCTGTCGATGCGCGCCATCGACGGCCGCGTGCCGCTCTACGCAGGCACCGGCGGCGCCACCACGCGCCAGGCCATCGCGCTCACGCAGGCGGCCGAAGCCATGGGCGCCGACCTGGCGCTGGTGATCACGCCCTACTTCGTGCAGCCCACGCAGGAAGAGCTGGTGGCGCACTACACCGCCGTGGCCCGTGCCACCAGGCTGCCGGTGATGCTCTACAACAACCCGCCCCGCACCAGCGTCAACGTGCTGCCGGCCACGCTCGCGCGCTGCATGCGGGCGGCCGACAACATCGTGGGCATGAAGGACTCGGGCGGCGACCTCACGCAGTCGATCGAATACCTGCTGACCGCGCCGCGTCCCGCGCTGCTGTTCTCGGGCCGCGACACCATCGCGCTGTCGATGATGTTCCACGGCGCGCAGGGCACCATCTCACCGGCGGCCAACGTGTTCCCCGAACTCATGGTGCGCATGTACGACGCGCTGCGCGCCGGCAAGCACGAAGAGGCGTTGCGCCTGTCGAACGCGTTCGCGCCGCTGCGCGCGGCATGGGCCTGGGGTTCGTTCCCGGTGGTCATCAAGGAAGCGATGACGCTCGCGGGCCGCAGCGCCGGGCCGACGCGCCCGCCCGTGGCCGCGCTGCCCGAGAAGGTGCGCGCCGACCTCGAAGCCGTGGTCCAGCGCATCGCGGCCACCGCCTGACGCCGCGCATGAACACCGACGCCGCGCCGCTGCCGGAAGGCGAGCGGCTGTACAACGCGCGCCTTGCCGTTGCGCACCACCCGCGCATCTTCGACGCTGGGCGCGCGCGTCGGCCACGGTGCGCGCCGGCGCGCCCTGCCGGCTCGACCTGGCCTACGGTCCGCATGCGATGGAGCGGCTCGACCTGTTCCTGCCGCAGGGCGCCCGCGCGGCACGCTGATGTACATCCACGGCGGCTACTGGCGCTCGCTCGACAAGTCCGACGCGTCCATCGTCGCGCCGCCGTTCACGGCGGCCGGCTATGCGGTGGCGGTGGTCAACTACGCGCTGTGCCCGGCCGTGGGCGTGGAAACCATCGTCGCGCAGGTGCGCCGGGCAGCCACGTGGCTCGCCGCGCACCACGCCGAGTGGAACGCGCCCGCCGGCCGGCTGTTCGCCTGCGGGCATTCGGCCGGCGGCCACCTGGCCGCGATGCTGCTCGCGACCGAGCCCGGCGTTGCCGCCGCCATGTGCGTGAGCGCGCTGTACGACCTGCGTCCGCTGCTGCAGGTGCCCTCGGTGGTGGAGGCCACGCGCTTCACGCCGCACAGCGTGCAGGCGCTGAGCCCCGCGCTGCTGAAGCCGCTCACCGGTGCGCCGCTGCTCACCGCGATCAGCAGCGACGAGAACCCGGGCTTCACATGCAGCTCGACGCCATCCGGGGCAGTTGGCGCCACGTTCACGCGGGCCACGTCGCCTGCCCCGGCCTCGACCACTTCACGATCCTGGACGCGCTGACGCAGCCCGACGGCGCCATCGCCGTGGCCGCGCTGCGGCTGATGCAGTCCTTCGACACGACGAACCCCACCGCTTCTGCTTCCTCTTCTGCTTCTTCATGATTTCCGACAGCGCACTCGACACCCTCTTCCGGCAGGCCCGGTCCCACAACGGCTGGCTGCCGCGCCCGGTCAGCGAAGCGCAGTTGCGCCAGGTCTACGAGCTGGTGAAGTGGGGCCCGACCTCGGCCAACTGCTCGCCGATGCGCGTGGTGTTCGTGCGCACCGACGAAGGTCGCGCGCGGCTGCGGCCGCTGCTGTCGCCCGGCAACGTCGACAAGACGATGACGGCGCCCGTCACCGCCGTCATCGGTTTCGACACCGCCTTTCACCGCGAACTGCCGCGCCTGTTTCCGCACAACCCCGCGATGCAGGCGCACTTCACCGCGCCCGGCAAGGAGGCGCACGCCGCGCTCACCGCCTTTCGCAACGCGAGCCTGCAGGCGGGCTACTTCATCCTCGCGGCGCGCGCCGTCGGGCTCGACTGCGGGCCGATGTCGGGCTTCGACACCGAGGGGGTCGACCAGGCCTTCTGGGCCGGCACCACCGTGAAGACCAACTTCCTGTGCAACCTCGGCCACGGCGATGCGGCCCTGCTGTTCGAGCGGCACCCGCGGCTGTCGTTCGACGAAGCCTGCGGTTTCGCCTGAGGTCCGCGCGATGTTCTTCGACACGACGCTGCTGGTCGTCGCGGCCTTCGTCGCGGGTGCGCTCAATGCGGTGGCCGGCGGCGGCAGCTTCCTGACCCTGCCCGCGCTGGTGCTCACCGGCATTCCGGCGGTCAGCGCCAACGCCACGGGCACGCTGGCGCTGCTGCCCGGCTACATCGCGGGCGCCTGGGGCTTTCGCGCCGACACGCAGCCACCGCCCGGCCTCTCGGCCCTGAAGCTCGCGCTGCTGTGCCTGCTCGGCGGCAGCACCGGCGCCGTGCTGCTGTTGCTGACGCCCGACGCCACCTTCCGCCGCGTGGTGCCGTGGCTGTTGCTGCTGGCGACCTTCCTGTTCATGGTCGGCCCGCGCCTGGCGCTGTCGAACAAGCCGCAGGCCGCGCACCCCGTGCCGGCCATGCTGGGCGTGTTCGCGGTCACGCCTACGGCGGCTATTTCAACGGCGGCCTCGGCATCCTGCTGCTGGCCCTGTTCGGCCTGCTGGGCCAGAAGAACCTGCATGCGATGAACGGGCTGAAGAACCAGGTGTCGGCGCTGCTCACGCTGATCGCGGTGTCGCTGTATGCCTGGGGCGGGCTCATCGCATGGCGCGAAGCCTCGGTGATGATGGGCGCCGCGCTGCTGGGCGGCTATGCGGGTGCGCGCGTGGCGCGCAAGGTGCCGGTCGTGTGGCTGCGGCGCGGCATCGCGGCCACCGGGCTGACGATGAGCGTGCTGTTCTTCCTGCGCTGAACAGCGGCGCGGCTCAGCCCGCCTTGCGCGCCCGGCCGCCGAAGATGGCGGTGCCCACGCGCACCATCGTGCTGCCCGCGCTGATCGCCGCCTCGAGGTCGGCGCTCATGCCGAGCGACAGCGTGTCGAGTTCCGCGCCCGCGATGCCCGCGCCGCGGATCGCCTCGAACACCGCATGCGCGCGCAGGAACAATTCGCGCTGGGTTTCGAAATCCGCCGCCGGCTCCGGTATGGCCATGAGCCCGCGCAGCCGAAGTTGTGGCAGCGCCGCCACAGCCTGCGCGAGCGCCACGGCCTCTTCGGGCGGCACGCCCGACTTGTTCGCGCCGCCGTCCACATTAACCTGAAGGCATACATTCAGCGGCGGCAGGTGGGCCGGCCGCTGGGCCGACAGACGCTCGGCGATCTTGAGCCGGTCGATGCTGTGGACCCAGTCGAAGTGCTCGGCCACGGGCCGCGTCTTGTTGCTCTGCAGAGGGCCGATGCAGTGCCACGCGAGGCTGGCGCGCAGGTCAGCCAGGGCGGCGATCTTGTCCAGCCCCTCCTGCACGTAGTTCTCGCCGAAGGCCCGCTGGCCCGCCGCATGCGCCTCGCGCACGGCCTCGGGGCCGAAGGTCTTGGACACCGCCAGCAAGCGCACCGCGGCCGGGTCGCGACCGGCCGTTACACACGCCTTCGCGATCCGGTTGTTTACTTGCTGGAGGTCGTCGCCAATCATCGTCATAATCGTCCAAAATCGTATCAAAACGTCACCGAACTCGATTCGAGGAGCCCCGTGGACATCACCCAACTGCTGGCATTCAGCGTCAAGAACAAAGCCTCCGACCTGCACCTTTCCGCAGGCCTGCCGCCCATGATCCGCGTGAACGGCGACGTGCGCCGCATCAACGTCGACGCGCTCGACCACAAGGGCGTGCACGCCATGGTGTACGACATCATGAGCGACACGCACCGCAAGCACTACGAAGAGTTCCTGGAGGTCGACTTCTCGTTCGAGATCGACGGCCTCGCGCGCTTTCGCGTGAACGCCTTCAACCAGGCGCGCGGCGCGGCGGCGGTGTTCCGGACCATTCCCTCGAAGATCCTCACGCTGGAGCAGCTGAACGCGCCCAAGATTTTCGGCGAACTCGCGCTCAAGCCGCGCGGGCTGGTGCTGGTGACGGGCCCCACGGGCTCGGGCAAGTCGACCACGCTGGCCGCGATGGTCAACTACCTCAACGAGAACGAGTACGGCCACATCCTCACGGTGGAAGACCCGATCGAGTTCGTGCACGAGTCCAAGAAGTGCCTGATCAACCAGCGTGAAGTCGGCCCGATGACGCTGTCGTTCTCCAACGCGCTGCGCTCGGCCCTGCGCGAAGACCCTGACGCCATCCTGGTGGGCGAGTTGCGCGACCTGGAAACCATTCGCCTGGCCATGACCGCGGCCGAGACGGGCCACCTGGTGTTCGGCACGCTGCACACCTCGTCGGCCGCCAAGACCATCGACCGGATCATCGACGTGTTCCCGGGCGAAGAAAAGGAAATGATCCGCGCGATGCTGTCGGAGTCGCTGCAGGCGGTGATCTCGCAGACGCTGTGCAAGACCAAGGACGGCCAGAGCCGCGTGGCGGCGCACGAGATCATGCTGGGCACGCCGGCCATCCGCAACCTGATCCGCGAGGCCAAGGTGGCGCAGATGTACTCCACCATCCAGACCGGCCAGGGCTCGGGCATGCAGACGCTGGACCAGAACCTGACGGACCTGGTGCGCCGCAATACCATCTCCGCAGCCGAAGCCCGCGGCAAGGCCAAGATCCCCGAGAATTTCCCAGGCTGATCATGAGGCCCCCCGGCTTTTCACTTCGCTGCGCTTCGTGTAACTCCACCCCCCAAGGGGGAGGCGCGGCCGCCTTGGGGCGGCCCGGCGGTCGGCCGCCGGCAGGTTCAATTTAGACATCAAGGAGCGCTCTCATGGAACGCGATCAAGCCAGCCAGTTCATCAACGACCTGCTCAAGCTCATGGTGAGCCGCGCCGGCAGCGACCTGTTCATCACGGCCGACTTTCCGCCGGCCATCAAGGTCGACGGCAAGATCACCAAGGTGTCGCAGCAGGCGCTCGGCGCGCTGCACACGCTGGCGCTCACGCGCTCGATCATGAACGACCGCCAGACGGCGGAGTTCGAGCGCACCAAGGAGTGCAACTTCGCGATTTCGCCGACCGGCATCGGCCGTTTCCGCGTGAACGCGTTCGTGCAGCAGGGCAAGGTCGGCATGGTGCTGCGGACCATTCCCGCCAAGCTGCCGACCATCGACGGCCTGGGCATGCCGCAGGTGCTGAAGGAAGTGACGATGACCAAGCGCGGCCTGTGCATCCTGGTGGGTGCCACGGGCTCGGGCAAGTCGACCACGCTGGCCGCGATGATCGACTGGCGCAACGAGAACTCCTACGGCCACATCGTGACGGTCGAAGACCCGGTGGAGTTCGTGCACCCGCACAAGAACTGCGTGGTGACGCAGCGCGAAGTGGGCATCGACACCGACAGTTGGGAAGCAGCGCTGAAGAACACGCTGCGCCAGGCGCCCGACGTCATCCTGATGGGCGAAATCCGCGACCGCGAGACCATGGAACACGCGGTGGCCTTCGCCGAGACCGGCCACCTGTGCATGGCCACGCTGCACGCCAACAGCGCCAACCAGGCGCTGGACCGCATCATCAACTTCTTCCCCGAAGAGCGCCGCACGCAGCTGCTGATGGACCTGTCGCTGAACCTGCGCTCGCTGGTGTCGCAGCGGCTGGTGCCGACCGAGGACGGCGTGGGCCGCGTGGCCGCCGTCGAGGTGCTGCTGAACACGCCGCTGATCTCCGACCTGATCTTCAAGGGCGAAGTCGGCGAGATCAAGGAGATCATGAAGAAGAGCCGCAACCTGGGCATGCAGACCTTCGACCAGGCGTTGTTCGATTTGTTCGAGAGCCACTCGATCAGCTTCGAGGACGCGATCCGCAACGCCGACTCGGCCAACGACCTGCGGCTGCAGATCAAGCTCAACAGCCAGCGCGCACGCAGCAGCGACCTGGCTGCCGGCACCGAACACTTCGCGATCGTCTAGTCGATCGTCTTCTGCCAAGCGGCGAACACGCCCGCCGCCAGCGCAATCACCGCCATCGCGGTGAACCCGTCGAGCGAGGCCATGAAGGTGGCCTGCTGCTCGAGCGTGCGGTACAGCGTGCCCAGCGCCATGGCATGCGCTTCGCCGGCCGCATGGCCCGCCGCGGCGAACCCGTGGGTCAGCGACTCCAGCGCCTGCATGAAGCTGGCGTTCGCGGCGTTGGCCGACTCGCTCAGGCGCACCTCGTGCAGCGCCAGCCGGTGCTGCTGCAGCGCGATCACGCTCGATGTGGCGAATGAAATCGCCAGCTGCCGCACGAGGTTCTTGAGCCGGTAGCCGTGCGCGAACTCCTCGGCGGCGAAGGGCTTGAACGTGAGGTTGGCGACCGGCAGCACCACGAACAGCATCAGCAGCCCGCGCAGCAGCAGCGGCGCCAGCAAGGCCTCGCGCCCGGCCTGCGGCGTGACCCGCGACAGCCACCACGCCGCCAGCGCAGCAATGCCGAAGCCCGCGACGATGAGCCACTTCTTGCGCGTCAAGCGCCCCGAATAACGCAGGTAGACGAACACCAGCAGCCCGGTCGCGAGCGAGGCCGCGCCGGTGAAGTAGCCGGTGTTGCCGACGGTGAAGCCGAGCCCGCCCTCCATCATTCGCGGCAGCAGGTAGCTGAAGCCCGTCGAGAGGTAGTAGTACACGACGTACAAGGCCAGCCCCACGCGGAACGACGCATTGCGCAGCGCGTGCAGCCGCACCAGCGGCGCCGGGTGCCGCCACTGCTGCCAGCCAAACCATGCGAGCCCCGCGACACCGGCGAGCGTGAGCCCGATGAGCGCGGGCGAGCCCGTGAACAGCTCGAAGTGCGAGCGCGTGAGCACCACCTGCAGCGCGGCCTGCGCGAGCGCGAACACCACGTACGCGACGTAGTGCGGCTCGGTGCGCTCGTGCGGCGCCACGTCGCCGATGTCGGGCAGCGTCCACAGCACCAGCAGGCCGATCAGCACGGCGGCCGGCGCGGTGCTCGCGAACAGCCAGCGCCAGTCGAAATTGGCGACGAGAAAGGCGCCGGCAATGGGCGCCAGCGCGCCGCCGAACACGATCAGCACCATGAAGGCCTTCAGCGCCTTGGCACGGCGCGCGGGTGCAATGCCGATCTGGATCAGGATGCGGCAGGCGCCGAGCATCGGGCCCACGAAGTAGCCCTGCACCGCGCGCGCGGCCGTGAGCTGCATCGAGCTGTCGCACAGCGCCGCGCCCACGCCGCCCAGCGCGAAGGCGAACATGCTGACCGCGAGGTAGCGCCGGTAGCCCAGCCGCTCGACCCACGCGTGCTGCTGCAGGATGCCGAGCACCGCGCCCAGCGCGTACGCGCTGGAAGCCCACACCAGCTCGTCGGGCGAGGCGTTGACGCCGCCGGCGATGTAGCTCGCGAAGAAGGCGAACAGCGCGTTGTCGAAATAGTCGATGGCCGTGACGAGGCCGATGGCCCAGGGCAGCAGCGCGACCGCGGCATTGCCGCGCGAAGGCCACGCCAGGGCCGGGGCGTTCATGGCGCCGGCCGCTCCTTGCGGCGCTGCTCCAGTGCCTCTTCCACCGGTTCGCCGGCCAGGCGGCGCTCGACGTAGTCGAGGTCGCGCCGCAGTTGGCCTTGCAGCACGGCGGCCTCCTTGAGCTCCTTGCGGACCTGCGCCACGCGCGCGTCGAGCATTCCGAGCTGCTCGGTCAGCGTTTCGCGCAGCGTCTTGAGCGAGCTGTTCGACAGCCGCGGGCGCCCGCCCTCGGCCGGCGCCTCCATGGGCTGCTGAAGCATCGCGGTGATGGCCGTGAGCGAGAAGCCCAGCGAACGCATGCGCAGCACGCGCGCCAGCTTGTCGAGGTCGGCCTGCTCGTAGAGGCGGTAGCCGCCCTCGCTGCGCACCGGCACCACGATGCCCAGCTCCTCATAGTACTTGAGCGTGCGCGGCGTGACGTCGAGCCGGGCCGCGGCATCGCGCACGGTGATGGTCCTGGCGGGGTTGGCAACGGTCATGATGGGGCCATTTTACCCAAACCTGTACGTTCACGTTCATGTTTGGGTCATCGCACCTGCCGCGGAATGGCTTTAAGCTGTCGCCCCATGAGCAGCATCAACACCCGCACCTACGAATCCGTCCCCGCGCAGACCGTGGCCTTTCTCGGCCTCGGCGTCATGGGCGGCCCCATGGCAGGCCACCTGGCCAAGGCCGGGCACAGCGTCACGGTCTACAACCGCACGCCCGCCAAGTCGCAGGCCTGGGTCGCCGAATTCGGCGCGCCCGGCCGCCACGCCGCCACCCCGCGCGAAGCGGCCGCCGGCGCCGACATCGTGTTCTGCTGCGTCGGCAACGACGACGACCTGCGCTCGGTGGTGCTGGGCGACGACGGCGCCTTCGCCGGCATGAAGAAGGGCGCGGCCTTCGTCGACCACACCACGGCCTCGGCCGACGTGGCGCGCGAGCTGTCGAAGGCGGCGCAGGCGCTGGGCCTGCACTTCATCGACGCGCCCGTCTCGGGCGGCCAGGCCGGCGCGCAGAACGGCGCGCTCACGGTCATGTGCGGCGGCGACGCGGCCGTGTTCGAGCGCATCAAGCCGGTGGCCATGGCGTTCTCGCGCGCGGTCACGCTGCTGGGCGAAAGCGGCGCCGGCCAGCTCGCGAAAATGGTGAACCAGATCGCCATCGCGGGGCTGGTGCAGGGCCTGTCGGAAGCCATCGCCTTCGGCCAGCGCGCGGGCTTGGACATGGAAGCCGTGCTGGGCGTCATCAGCAAGGGCGCGGCCCAGAGCTGGCAGATGGAAAACCGCGGCAAGACCATGATCGAGGGCAAGTTCGACTACGGCTTCGCGGTCGACTGGATGCGCAAGGACCTGGGCCTGGTGCTCGACGAGGCCAAGCGCAACGGCGCGCGCGTGCCGGTGACGGCGCTGGTCGACCAGTTCTATGCCGACGTGCAGCAGGCCGGCGGACGGCGCTGGGACACGTCGAGCCTGATCATCCGCCTCAAATGAAAAAAGCCCGCTCAGCGGGCTTTTTCAATTCGGGGGTGCTTCTGTTGTTCAGCGCACCGGCGTGGTCGTCGCGGGCAGCGGCTCCATCGGCGGCAGCGGCACGCGCGACGTGGAACCAGAAGAAGACGACGGCGCGGGTGCGGGCGTCGAGGGCGTGGCCGACGTCACCGGTGCCGGGCCCTGGCCACCGCGCTGCGCGGCGGCCTGGTTCGCGGCCTGGCTGGCCGCCAGATCGGCTTCGGACACGATCTCGACCACGCGCACCACCTTCACCACGCCCGTCACGCCACGCGTGATTTCGGTGGCGCGATCGGTCTCGCGGCGGGTGGCGATGCCCATCAGGTAGACCACGCCGCGCTCCGTCACCACCTTGAAGGAATTGGCGAAGATGTCCTTGGCGTCGAGCAGCGAGGCCTTGATCTTGCCGGTGACGTACAGGTCGTTCGAGCGGTCCTGGAAGGTGCTCGGCGTGCCGATGGTCAGCTCGTTCACCACCGAGCGCACGTTCACCACGCGGCTCACTTCGTCCTCGACGCGGCGGCGGTCGGCGTCGTTGCCCACCGCGCCGGTCAGCAGCACCTGGCGGTTGAAGCTGGTGACGCTCACGTACATCTGGTCGTTGGCGATGTCGCGCACGCGGGCGGCGGCGCGCAACTCGATGCCCTGGTCGTCGAGCTGGGCGCCCGAGCTGCGGCGGTCGGTGGCGACCATGCCCACGCCCACCACCGCCGCGCCGCCCACCACCAGCGGCACGCAAGCGGAAAGGCCGGCAACCAGTGCGGCGCCCATCGTCAGGGCGATGGCGAAACGTCGGGCCGGTGTCGTTGTCAGGGGTGCGAAGGTCATGGGGAAACTTCCTGTTCTCCGAGTAACTGGGCATCCACGCCGTCGCACAGGCAATGCAGGGCGAGCAGGTGGACTTCGTGAATTCGCGCCGCACGCTCGTGCGGCACGCTGATCTGGACGTCGGTTTCGCGCAGCGCGCGGCCGATGACGCCGCCGGTGCCGCTGCTGCCGGCGCCCGGCGTCGAGGGCGGGCCCGACACGGCATTGCCGAGCAGCGCGACCACGGTCATGTCGCGCTCGTGCGCGGCCATCACGGCGGCCAGCACCGCCGCCGACTGGCCGCTGGCGCTGAGTGCCAGCAGCACGTCGCCGGCCTGGCCCAGCGCGCGCACCTGGCGGGCGAAGCGGTCGGCGTCGATGGCGTTGGCGCTGTCGGCATTCGGGTCGGTGCTGTCGCCGGGCAGCGCGATGGCGCCGAGCTCGGGCCGCTCGCGTTCGAAGCGGCCGACGAACTGCGCGGCGAACTGGGCCGCCAGCAGCCCCGACACGCCAGCACCGCAGGCGAGCACCTTGCCGCCGCTGGTCACGCAGGCCAGGATGGCCTGCATTGCTTGCGAGATGGGTTTGCTGAGGACCGGGCCGGTCTGGTATTTGAGGTCGGCACTGTCGATGAAGTGCTGCTGAATACGTTGCTCGAGCATGTGGCGGGATGATAACTGGGGGTTGTGAAACAAGACGTGTGAGTTGTGGAGCCTTCAGGAGGGCTTCAGTTCCCGCGCGGGCGGCATCAGCCGGCGTCGAAGGCCGCTTTCAACCAGGTGATTTTCTCCTCGACCAGCACCACGTCGAAACGGCACGGCGGCAGCACGCGCAGCTGGTTCAGGTAGTGGCGCGCGGCGAACACGATGCGCCGCTGCTTCAGGCCCGTGATGCTGCCGCCCGCGCCGCCGTGCGCACCGCTGCTGCGCTGGCGTACCTCGACGAACACCAGCGTGTGGTCGCGCGGATCGCGCATGATCAGGTCGATCTCGCCGCCGCCGCGCCCGGGCGTCCGATAATTGCGCGCGACCAGCACCAGGCCGGCGTCTTGCAGATGGTCGAGCGCGGCGTCTTCCGCCGCATCGCCGCGATGCTTCGTTGTGGTGGTCTTCATGGCTCCCTGCCGTCTTCTTGTTGTCGTCGTCGTTCATTCTTGTCACGGAGAAACCTCTTGGCTTCACTCGCCCCTGCTTCTTTCGGCGCCGCCCTCGCGGCCGCGCACGACGCCGCGGGTGCGCAGCATTATCCGCAGGGCACGCTCTACGTGGTCGCCACGCCGATCGGCAACCTCGCCGACATCACGCTGCGCGCGCTGCATGTGCTGCAGCTGGTCGACACCATCGCCTGCGAAGACACCCGCCACACGCAGGGCATGCTGCGCGCCTACGGCATCGACCGCCCCGGCGCGCGGCTGCTGGCGGTGCACCAGCACAACGAGGCCGAGGCCGCGCAGGCCGTGGTCGCGCGGCTCGCGCAGGGCGAACGCATCGCCTATGTCAGCGACGCCGGCACGCCCGGCGTGAGCGACCCCGGCGCCCGCCTGGCCGCCGCCGTGTGCGCGGCCGGCCAGCGCGTGCTGCCCTTGCCGGGCGCCAGCAGCGTGACCACGCTGATCGGCGCGGCGGGCCTGGTGGCCGACGGCGGCGACGGCAACGCCAGCAGCGCCTTCGTGTTCGCGGGCTTCCTGCCGAGCAAGGCCGGCGAGCGCGACACCGCCGTGCAGGCGCTGTCGCAGGAGCCGCGCGCGTGGTGCTGCTGGAGGCGCCGCACCGCATCGAGAGCCTGGCGCGCGCGCTCGCGACGCTGGGCGAACGCCGCATCACCGTGGGCCGCGAGCTGACCAAGCAGTTCGAGGACATCGCGACCGTGGCGGCCAGCGCCCTGCCCGACTGGTTCGGCGCCGACCGCGACCGCACGCGCGGCGAGTTCGCGCTGGTGCTGCACCCGGTGGCGGTGAGCGGCGACGGCGGGGCCGAGGGCGAGCGCGTGCTGCGCCTGCTGCTGGCGGAGCTGCCGGTGAAGACGGCGGTGAAGCTGGCGGCGGAGATCAGCGGCGCGCCGCGCAATACGTTGTACGACCTGGCGCTGCGCATCCGCAACGACGCTGCCGACGAATAAACGAACGGCCGCTACGCATCCAGCTCCGCGTAGCGCCTGAAGATCCCGTCTTCATTGAACGCAATGCGACGCGGGCTCTGCAGATAGTCGTGCACGCGCTGGCGGCGCTTGACGTTGCCATGCAGCTTCTCGACGGCGGGCGTGGCCGCCAGCGCCCGTGCCGTGGCCTTCGGGAATGCATAGTGCAAGCCGTCGACCAGCTGGAACAGCGACAGGTCCGCATAGGTCAGCACATCGCCCACCAGGTGCAGGCTGCCCGCGGGGTTGCGCTGCAGCACCTGCTCGAACCAGTTCAGGAACTTGGGAATGCGTTCGTCGCGAAAAGCCTTCGCGCGCTGCACGGCCGCGTCGCGCTGGTCTTCGTAATAGGCGCCGGTAGAGATCGGGTGGTGCGTGTCGTGCGCCTCGGCCACCGCGTCGGCGATGGTGAGCTGCAGCTGGTGCGTCCACAGCCCGTCGGACTCGCCCACGCCCGACAGGCCGAGTCGCGGCCCGAGGTACAGCAGGATCGCGGCGGTCTGGCCGACCACGATGTCACCGTCGACCAGGAACGGCGGCGCGAACGCGGGGCGCGCGTTGTCGGCATCGCCCAGGCGGCGGCCCAGCGCGGACTCGCCGCCGCCCTTCGATGCGGGCAGCCGCGCCACGTCGACGTACTCGGCGCCGGCCGCCTCGAGCGCGAGCCGCACGAATTCGCCGCGGCCCTGGATGGTGGGCCAGTAATGCAGTTGGTATGGCATGCGGCCATGGTGTCAGGGCCGGCGCGCCGCCGCAACCTTTTGGGACGAAGCGTCGGCATCGGCTGACACGCGCTGTCAGCGCAGCACCATGCCCGCCAGCACCACCACCAGCAGGCCCAGGTAGACCCAGGTGTGGATGCGGTCCGGAATGCGCCCGATCAGCGGCGCGGCCGCGCGCACGCCCATCAGCGAACCCGCGACCAGCGCGCCGAACGCGGGCACGTCCACATAGCCGACGTGCCACCCTTCCAGCGACGCCGCCGAGTTCCACGCAAGCGCCATGTAGGTGGCGGTGCCGGCCAGCGCGATCGGCAGCGACAGCGGGTTGGCCATGGCCGTCGCGCGCGTCATGTCGACGCCCCGGCGGCGCATCAGCGGCACGGTCATCACGCTGCCACCCACGCCGAGGAACGCGGCGACCAGGCCGATGACGAAGCTGCCGAAGGTGGCGACCTGGCGCGACAGCGGGCGCGCCACGGACGGCGCGGTGTGCGCGAGGAAGCCGGGCCGGAACACGCAGTCGAGGATGGTCGCGCCGAGGTACACGATGAAAGCCCAGCGCACGAATTCGCCGTCGGCCGCGACCGCCGCCGCCGCGCCGACGACCGCGCCGGCACCGATGGGCCGCAGCAGCGGACGCACCTGCGCCCAGTCGAGCGTGCCGGCGCGCTGGTGCCGCCGGGTGGCGAGCAGCGCGCTGACGATCATCACGCAGGTCGAGGTCGCCACGGCGATGTGCATGGCCGACTGGCCGGTGGCGCTGTCGGCGCCGTGCGTGAGCACCAGCGCCTGGTAGAGCAAGGGAACCACGACGAAGCCGCCGCCGAAACCGAACAGCACGGTGGTGACGCCTGCCAGGCACCCGAAGGCGGCAAGCACGAGATAGATCGACACGAAACACTCCTGGACACGTGGAACAAGAGCGTCACGATAGGTCGGCATGGCTTGGCGTGCTTGCGCATGTAAGCCAATAATGTTTGCGTTTTTGCCAACCTCCTTTTTTCCGGCCCGCCATGCGCAATGTTCCGCTCGCTTCCGTGGATGCCATCGCCCGCCCGGTGCTGGCCATCGGCACCGACTACCCGCCGGGCACGATGCTGCACACGCACAGCCACCGGCGCGCGCAGTTGCTGTACGGCGCCACGGGCGTGATGGAAGTGGGCACCGACGACGGCGCATGGGTGGTGCCGCCGCAGCGCGGCGTGTGGATTCCGGCCGGCAAGCCGCACCGCGTGCGCATGCTCGGCGTGAGCACGCGCAGCCTCTACATCGAGCCGCGCGACGCACCGCGCAAGGGCGACCAGTGCGAGGTGCTGAACGTGTCGCCGCTGCTGCGCCAGTTGCTGATGGAAGCGATCGAGGTGCCCGTCAAGTACGACAGGCAGGGCCGCGACGGCGTGCTGATGAAGCTCGTGCTGCATGAGGTGGCGGGCGCCGAAGCACTGCCGCTGCTGCACGTGCCGCTGCCGCGCGAGGCGGCGCTGGCGGGGCTGTGCGTGGAATTTCTTCGCCGGCCCGACATTCACGCACCGCCGGCGACGTGGGCCGGGCAACTGAACGTCAGCGAGCGCACCTTCAACCGCCGCTTCAGCCTCGAGACGGGCATGGCCTTCGGCAGGTGGCGCCAGCGCGCCTGCGTGCTGGTGGCGCTGTCGCGGCTCGCGGCGGGCGAGCCGGTGACCACCGTGGCGCTGGACATGGGCTACGACAGCCCGGGGGCGTTCTCGACGATGTTCCGCAAGACGCTGGGCCGACCGCCCTCGCACTTCACGATGGCGTAGCCGCACCGGGCCGCGGCCGGCCGCGGCTACAGGCTCACCAGAATTTCCACCAGGGGCGCGGTGCCTGGCGCAGCGCGAGCGGGCGGGTGTCGAGGTCGGCGTTCGAGGGCGCGATCGAGTCGCCGCAGCGGCGCCGCATTTCGGTTTCGAGCGCGTGGGCGATGCCGCGCGCTTTTTTCTCTCCGCGCAATGCGCGGCGCCGCCATTCCGCGGCATGCGCGGCCAGGCTGGCCTCGTCCAGATCAGTCAACTCCGTCATGTGTGGGGGAAGAAAAAAAACCGGGAGCCTTTGAGAGCTTCCGGTTTGATATGTGGTCCCGCCGCCAGGAATCGAACCTGGATCTCAGCCTTCGGAGGGCCGAATTCTATCCGTTGAAATACAGCGAGAGAGGGCTCCGGCAATCACCGGAGCCACGCATTATCGCCTATCAGGCGACGAGGGTTTCGGCTTCGTGCACAACAGCCGCGCCGCACTGTGCGCGGCCGAAGCCCAGACCCGCCAGATAGACCCGGAAAGTGCGCCTGCCGGTGGGCACGAGGTCGAAGCCCTCGGGGTCGAGCAGCCAGTTCTGGATGAGCCCGCTGATGAGGGCGTGCAGCCCCTGCGCCGCCACGGCGCCGGGCACCGGCAGCTTGATGTGCGCGCGGCGCGCGGCCAGCCGCAGGGCTTTTTCGAAGTCGCCGATGCAGGCGTTGCGGGCGTCCAGGTGGCGCTGCTGCACCGAGGCCATGTCGTGCGTGTACTCGACCTTGTGGGTGGCGATGTCGAACACGCGGCGCACCTGCGGGTCGGTGGTCATGAGGGTCAGGGCGTGGGCCATGCCCTCTTCGATTTCGGCCAGGGGGTCGTCGGTGCCGTTGGCAACGGCGGCCTTCGGCCCGGCCTCGAGCGGCAGGATGACGCGCTCCATCATGGCGTTGAACAGGTCGGCCTTGTCCTTGAAATGCCAATAGATGGCGCCGCGGGTCGCGCCGGCCTGCTGCGCGATCTGCTGCAGCGTGGTCTGCGAAACCCCTTGCGCCTGAAACAGCAGCTCCGCGGCATCGAGCAACCGATGACGCGTGGCCATTGCTTCTTCCTTCGTACGACGTGCCACCAAGTCTCCTGATTTGTAAAGGCAACGCCCTTTACGTATCGTGGGGCCATTGCGTGGCTGTCACTATACATCCATGAATGTATGTAAACTACCGGGCTTCCCCGATGGCCCGCCTGGCTGTACAGGTTTCCGGTTCGCGTTCCGCGAACGCGCCATCTCCCGTCTTCGCTTCAAAGGAATCGCATGCCTCTCCTGCATGTTTCGCGTCAATCGTCCTTTTCGCCGCGTCTCGCGACCGTGGCCGCCGTCGTCCTGCTGGTCCTCGCGGGCTGTGGCAAGAGCGACGCGCCCGCAGGTGCCGGCGGCCCCGGCGGCGGCGCCCACCCGGCGCCCGAAGTCGGCGTGGTGGTGGCGGCACCGACCGATGTCGGCCTCGTCACCGAGCTGCCCGGCCGCCTCGAGGCCTCGCGCATCGCCCAGGTCCGCGCCCGCGCCTCGGGCATCCTGCTGAAACGCGAATTCCGCGAAGGCAGCGACGTGAAGGCCGGCCAGCTGCTGTTCCGCATCGACCCGGCACCGCTGGTGGCGGCCTCGCAGAACGCCCAGGCCACGCTGGCCCGCGCCGAGGCCAACGCCGTGCAGGCCAAGGCCCTGGCCGACCGCTACAAGCCGCTGGTGGAAGCCAACGCCGTGAGCAAGCAGGAATACGCGACGGCCGTGGCCTCGCAGAAGACGGCCGAAGCCGACGTGGCCGCCGGCCGCGCCGCCGTGCAGACCGCCAAGATCAACCTCGGCTACGCCGACGTGACCTCGCCCATCGCGGGCCGCATCGGCCGCGCCCTCGTGACCGAAGGCGCGCTGGTGGGCCAGGGCGACGCCACCGAGCTGGCCGTGGTGCAGCAGATCAACCCCGTGTACGTCAACTTCACGCAGTCGGCCTCCGACGTGCTGAAGCTGCGCCGCGCGCTGGCCGACGGCCAGTACAAGCGCGCCGGCGGCGAAGAAGCCGCCAGCGTCCGCGTGGTGCTGGAAGACGGCTCCGACTACCCGCTGGAAGGCAAGCTGCTGTTCTCCGACCTCACGGTCGACTCGACCACCGGCCAGATCACGCTGCGCGCCGAAGTGCCCAACCCCAAGGGCGAGCTGCTGCCCGGCCTCTACGTTCGCGTGAAGCTCGAGCAGGCGCAAGCCACCAACGCGATCACGCTGCCGCAGCAGGCCGTCACGCGCACCCAGCAGGGCGACACCGTGACCGTGGTCGACAAGGACGGCAAGCTGGCCAAGCGCACGGTGAAGATCAGCGCCGCCAAGGACAACCAGTGGGTGGTGCTCGACGGCCTGAAGGCCGGCGAACAGGTGATGGTCGACGGCTTCCAGAAGCTGCAGATGATGCCGCCCGGCACGCCCGTGAAGGCGGTGCCGTGGACCAAGCCGAACCCGAACGCAGCGGCCGCCCCGGCCGCCGCCGCCCCCGCTGGCGCCGCCGCACCGGCAGCCCCGGCCGCGGGCGAGAAGAAGTAATCAGGAGCGCGCCCGCAAATGGCCAAATTTTTTTATCGACCGCCCGATCTTCGCGTGGGTGATCGCACTGTTCATCCTCGTGGTGGGCGGCGTGGCAATCACCCAGCTGCCGATCTCGCAGTACCCGCCGGTGGCACCGCCCGCCATCGTCATCAACGTCGCCTACCCCGGCGCCTCGGCCCAGACGCTCGAGGACAGCGTGCTGTCCGTCATCGAGCGTGAAATGAACGGCTCGCCGGGCCTGATCTACATGGAGTCGGTGGCCCAGGCCGACGGCACCGGCTCCATCACGATCAGCTTCGAGGCCGGCACCAACGACGACCTGGCGCAGGTGGACGTGCAGAACCGGCTGTCGCGCGCGACGCCGCGCCTGCCCGCCGCCGTGACGCAGCAGGGCGTGCGCGTGGACAAGTCGCGCAACAACTTCCTGATGTTCGTGATGCTGTCCTCGGACAACCCGAACTTCGACCCGGTGGCGCTCGGCGACTACGCGGCGCGCAACGTCGTGCCCGAGCTGCAGCGCGTGGTCGGCGTGGGCCAGGCCCAGCTGTTCGGCTCCGAAAACGCCATGCGCATCTGGATCGACCCGGCCAAGCTGCAGGGCTACAACCTGTCGGCCACCGACGTCAACAACGCCATCCGCGCACAGAACGCCCAGGTGTCCTCGGGCACCATCGGCGACCTGCCCAACATTCCCGGCCAGGCCATCGCGGCCACGGTGGTGGTGAACGGCCAGCTCGCCAACGTCGACCAGTTCAAGAACATCGTGCTGCGCGCCAACACCGACGGCTCGACCGTGCGGCTGAAGGACGTGGCCCGGGTCGAACTCGGCGGCCAGTCGTACGCCACCTCGGCGCGCCTGAACGGCGTGCCGGCGGTCGGCGTGGGCGTGCAGCCCACGCCCAACGGCAACGCGCTGCAGTCGGCCAAGGCGATCCGCGCCAAGATGGCCGAGCTGGAGCGCTACTTCCCGCAGGGCGTGAAGTGGGCCATTCCGTACGACAGCTCGCGCTTCGTGCAGATCTCGATCACCGAAGTGGTCAAGACGCTGCTGGAAGCCGTGGCGCTGGTGTTCGTGGTGATGTTCCTGTTCCTGCAGAACTGGCGCTACACGATCATCCCGACCATCGTGGTGCCGATCGCGCTGCTGGGCACCTTCGCCTCGCTGCTGGCGCTGGGCTTCTCGATCAACGTGCTGACCATGTTCGGCATGGTGCTGGTGATCGGTATCGTGGTGGACGACGCCATCGTGGTGGTGGAGAACGTCGAGCGCATCATGAGCGAGGAGGGGCTGTCGCCGCTCGAAGCCACGCGCAAGGCCATGCGCCAGATCTCGGGCGCCATCATCGGCGTGACCGTGGTGCTGATCTCGGTGTTCGTGCCGCTCGCGTTCTTCGCGGGTTCGACCGGCAACATCTACCGCCAGTTCTCGGCGGTGATGGTGGCGTCGATCGGCTTCTCGGCGTTCATGGCGCTGTCGCTCACGCCGGCGCTGTGCGCCACGCTGCTCAAGCCCGTGGAAGCAGGCCACCACCACGAGAAGACCGGCTTCTTCGGCTGGTTCAACCGCGGCTTCGCGCGCACGGCCAAGGGCTATGAAAGCGTCGTTGCGCGCGTGCTGCGCCGCGCCGCGCGCTACCTGGTCATCTACGTCGCGATCATCGGCGCGGTGGTGTTCACCTACACCCGCCTGCCCAGCTCGTTCCTGCCGCAGGAAGACCAGGGCAACATCATCGTGAACGTGCAGCTGCCCCCGGGCGCCACGCAAGAGCGCGCGCTGTCGGTCATGCAGCAGGTCGAGGGCTTCATCCTGAAGCAACCCGAAGTGCAGAGCATGGTGGGCGTGATGGGCTTCAGCTTCTCGGGCCAGGGCCAGAACGCGGGCCTTGCCTTCGTGACGCTGAAGGACTGGGACGAGCGCAAGGACCCGGCCCACTCGGCCAGCGCGCTGGCCGGCCGAGCCTTCGGTGCGCTGTCGGGCATCCGCGACGCCTTCATCTACCCGCTGAGCCCGCCGCCCATTCCCGAGCTGGGCAACGCCAGCGGCTTCAGCTTCCGCCTGCAGGACCGTTCGGGCGCGGGCCACGAAGCGCTGATCAACGCACGCAACCAGCTGCTGGGCATGGCCGGGCAGAGCAAGATCCTGTCGCAGGTTCGCCCTGACGGCCTGGAAGACGCGCCGCAGCTGCAGATCGACATCGACCGCGACAAGGCCAACGCCCTGGGCGTGAGCTTCGACGCGATCAACAACACGCTGTCGACCGGCCTGGGTTCGAGCTACATCAACGACTTCCCGAACCGCGGCCGCCTGCAGCGCGTGGTGGTGCAGGCCGACGCGCCGGCGCGGATGCAACCCGACGACCTGCTCAAGCTGAACGCCAGCAACTCGCAGGGCCTGCCGGTGCCGCTGTCGGCCTTCGCGACCACCAAGTGGGTCACGGGCGCCACGCAAACGGTGCGCTACAACGGCTACCCCGCGATCCGCATCAGCGGCGACGCGGCCGCCGGCTACAGCACGGGCGCCGCGATGGCCGAGATGGAAAAGCTCGCCTCGCAGCTGCCGCAAGGCTTCGGCTTCGAATGGACCGGCCAGTCGCGTGAAGAAAAGCTCGCGGGCTCGCAAGCCATCGTGCTGTACGGCTTCGCGATCCTGGCGGTGTTCCTGTGCCTGGCCGCGCTGTACGAGAGCTGGTCGATCCCGCTGTCGGTGATTCTGGTGGTGCCGCTGGGCGTGCTGGGCGTGCTGCTGGCAACGATGCTGCGCGCCTATTCGAACGACGTGTACTTCCAGGTGGGGCTGATCACCATCATCGGCCTCTCCGCGAAGAACGCGATTCTGATCATCGAGTTCGCCAAGGACCTGCAGGCGCAGGGCAAGGGCGTCATCGAATCGGCACTGGCCGCCGCGCACCTGCGGTTCCGCCCGATCGTGATGACCTCGCTGGCCTTCGGCCTGGGCGTGGTGCCGCTGGTGCTCGCCTCGGGCGCGGGCTCGGCCAGCCAGCGTGCCATCGGCACTGGCGTGCTGGGCGGCATGGTGACGGGTACGGCCCTGGCCGTGATCTTCGTGCCGGTGTTCTTCGTGGTGGTGCGCAGCCTGTTCAAGGGCAGCGCGCGCCAGCGCGAGGCCGACAAGCGGCACGCCGAAGCCGCCGGCATCTCGGAGGAAAAAACGCATGACTAAGAAACTGATCCCTACAGCCCTGGCAGCGGCAATGCTGCTGGCCGGCTGCTCGCTGATTCCGACCTACGAGCGCCCCGCCGCGCCGGTGCCGACCACCTTCCCGGGTGACCCGGCGCAGCCGGCCGGCCAGGCCGCGGCCAGCCTGCCCTGGCAGGACTTTTTCACCGACCCGCGGCTGGCGGGCCTGATCCAGACGGCGCTGGCGAACAACCGCGACCTGCGTGTGTCGGTGCTCAACATCGAGCAGGCGCGCGCGCAGTTCCAGGTCGAGCGCTCGGCGCTGTTCCCGGCGCTGGGCCTGACGGGCACGGGCTCGCGCTCGGGCCCCAACCCGTACCAGGGCGTCGAGCCCGGCATGGGCAGCGTGGCCTCGCAGTACAGCGTCAACTTCGGCTTCACGGCCTGGGAGCTGGACTTCTTCGGCCGCATCCGCGCGCTGAAGGACCAGGCGCTGGCACAGTACCTGGCCACCGACGAAACCCGCAAGGCGGTGCAGATCAGCCTGATCGCTTCGGTGGCGAACGGCTGGCTCACGCTGCTGGCCGACGACCAGTTGCTCGAGATCACGCGCCAGACCATGGTCACGCGCGAAGAGTCGGTGCGCCTCACGAAGATGCGCTTCGACAACGGCGTGTCGTCCGAGCTCGACTTCCAGTCGGCCAACTCGCTGCTGGAAACGGCCCGCGCGGCCTATGCACAGCAACAGCGTGCGCGCGCGCAGGACGAGAACGCACTCGCCCTCCTGCTGGGCGCGCCGGTGCCGGCCGAGGCCACGGCGAACAACGCCAAGGGCCTGGACGGCATCCAGCCGCTGCCCGACGTGCCGGCCGGCCTGCCCTCGGACCTGCTGGCCGAGCGGCCGGACATCCGTTCGGCCGAGCAGCAGCTGATCGCGGCCAACGCCAACATCGGCGCGGCGCGCGCGAACTTCTTCCCGCGCGTGTCGCTGACCAGCTCCATCGGCACCACCAGCACCGAGTTCTCGGGCTTGTTCGACCGCGGCTCCAAGGCCTGGTCGTTCGCGCCCACGGTGACGCTGCCGATCTTCGACGCGGGCCGCAACATCGCCACGCTCGACTCGGCCAAGGCCGGGCGCGAGATCGCGGTGGCGCAGTACGAGAAGTCGATCCAGACGGCGTTCCGCGAAGTGGCCGACGCCTGGCGGGCCGCGCCACGCTGGGCGAGCAGGTGCGCGCGCAGCGTGCGCAGGCCGACGCGGAAGCGGTGCGCTTCAAGCTGTCCGACCTGCGCTATCGCAACGGCGTGGCCAGCGCGCTCGACCTGCTCGACGCGCAGCGCTCGCTGTTCACGGCGCAGCAATCGGCGGTGACCACGCAGCTGCTGCAGCTGCAGAACCAGGTCACGCTGTACAAGACGCTGGGTGGCGGCTGGGCCACACGCGACAAGGGTTGAGACGCATCGGCGTCCGATAAGGGTAGGTCCCTTGCCCGCTGAGGCAAGGGGTCTCTCTATAATCGCCGGTTGGTTAGGACAAGCCCCCCGACGAGCCCCCGATAATTGAGGACGCCAATGAGCGCAGACCCGCATTACCAGGCCACAGAAGAAGCCCACACCGGGCCCATCAAGAACCCGAAGCAACTGCTGCTCGCGGTATTTTTCTCCTTCATAGCACCGATCCTGATCATCGTGGGTCTGGTGTCGTACGTGGTCTCGGGCGACAAGCCCGCAGGCACCGCGCAGGGCGGCGACATGTCGCTGTACGGCGTGACCAAGGAAGCGCGCGACCGCGAAGTGGCCGAGCGCCTGAAGAAGGTCGGCGCCATCGAGATCCGCGACGCCAACCGCCCGCTGGCGGCCGGCGAGGCCGTGTTCAAGGCCCAGTGCGTTGCCTGCCACGGCGCGCCCGGCATCCCCGGTGCTCCGCACTTCCAGGACGCGGCCGCATGGGGCCCGCGCATCGGCCAGGGCTATCCGACCCTGCTTGAGCACGCACTGAAGGGCAAGGGCGCGATGCCTGCCCAGGGTGGCGGCGACTTCGAAGACCTCGAAATCGGCCGTGCCGTGGTCTACATGGCCAATGCCGGCGGCGCCAAGTTCCCGGTGCCTGATCGTCCGGCCGCCGCGGAAGCTCCGGCGGAAGGCGCAGCCCCCGCTCCTGCCGCAGCGGCGGCAGCTCCGGCGGCCAGCACGCCGGCAGCCAACTAAGCGTTTTCCCTAGTCCTGAAACAAAGCCGGCCCAGCGCCGGCTTTTTTCATTCAGGGGGCCGACGTGACTGTTTCGGCGTGGCGCTGCGCAGGGCTCAGCACGTGCCCGAAGCGGCCGGGCAAGGCGTCGGCCCGCACGGCCTCCGGCGTCCACAGGCCGCGTTCGACGGCCTCGGCCGCAATGCCCACGTCCTGCGTATGCACCAGCCCCAGCCCGATCGGCGCGACCAGGTAGAGCAGGCCGTGCTCGTCGAGCAGGCAGCCCGACACTTCGACCCGCTGGCCGGTGTGGGAAGTGACAGTGAAAGCGCCGGTCTCGTCTTCCGACACGCGCCACACCAGCGGCGCGGCCTCCAGCTCCACGTACACGCGCTGCGGCCCGTTCTGGAAGAACCACTGCCCGTCGTCGTCGTGCTCGTAGTTGCGGTGAATGAAGTCGATCAGCTTGTCGTGCTTGAGCATCGAGCCCTTGGCCGTGCGAAACGGCCCCTGGGCCTGCGTGCGGTCGTCGCGCATGTACCAGTTGCCGCGCGCATCGAGGCCGAGCCAGCCGTAGCAGTGCGGCACGTTGGGCCATTTGGCGAGTGCCTGTTTGACGATGTCATCCATGGCGCTATTTTGCTCGCCCCCAGGCTGCGCGCACTTCGTGTCGCTTCTCCTACCCCCTACCGGGGGCGGCCCCATGAAAAAACCTGCCGTCAGACGTGGCGCGCCAGCCAGCCGCCCACGCGCTGCGGCATGCCGCGCACATGCCCCGGCGGCAGCGCCCCCATCGGAAAACCGACATGCCCGCCATGCGCGGGCTGCCACAGCGTGACGTGCGCGCCCACCTGGCCGGGCAGCGGCAAGCTGCTCGCGGGAATGAAGGGGTCGTTGCGCGCGTTCACCACCAGCGCGGGCACGCGGATCGACGCCAGGTGCGGCTTGGCCGAGCCCCGCGACCAATAGTCGTCGGTGTCGCGAAAGCCGTGCAGCGGCGCGGTGAACACGTCGTCGAAGTCGTACAGGTTGCGCGCGGCCAGCAGGCGGTCGCGGTCGAACAGGCCCGGAAACTGCGCCAGCTTGGCCATCGCCTTGGGCTTCATGGTGTTCAGGAACATGCGCGTGTAGACCAGCTTGTTGAAGCCCTTGCCGATCGCCTCGCCGCCCGCCGCGAGGTCGAGCGGCGCGCACACCGAGGCCACGGCGCTCACCACGCCCGAGGCCGTTTCTCCGGCTTCGGAGGCCCATCGCATGAGCGCATTGCCGCCCAGCGACACGCCTGCCGCCAGCACCGGCCCGCCGCCTTTCAGCGTGTGCTGCTCGCGCATGCGCGCCAGGATCCAGCCGATCTCCTCGAAGTCGCCCGAGTGGTAGGCGCGCGGCGCCAGGTTCAGCTCGCCGCTGCAGCCGCGGAAATGCGGCACCGCGAAGGCCATGCCCTGCGCTGCCGCGAACGCCGCGAAGGCTTCGGCGTAGTGGCTGCGCGACGAGCCTTCGAGCCCGTGGAACAGCACCAGCAGCGGCGCCTTGCCCGGCACCGGCGCATCGACGAAATCGACGTCGATGAAGTCGCCGTCCGGCGTCGGCCAGCGCTCGCGCCGGTAGACCGGCGCCGGCCCGTCGAAGCGCCGCGCATAGAGCGCGGCCCAGATGGTCTGCAGGTTGCCGCCGGGCAGCCAGCGCGGCGCCGCGTAGTCCATGGCCGTCAGGGGAGAAGAACCGGAAGCGGAAGGAGCGGAAACGAAGGAAGGCATCAATGCAGGGTCTGGGGCGGATCGTTCGCGTCGTCGGGTTCGCGCGCGCTGCCGGGGCTTGCGTGGTGCGCCACCAGGCGCCAGCCCTGCGCGGTCTTGTGATAGACGTTGGTGGCCAGCACGAACGCATGGCGCGGGCCTTCGGCCGTGAGCACCTCGATGCGTTCGAGCACGTTGTGCACCGCGCTTGCGAGCGATTCGATCTTGCGCACCCGCGCCGGCATGGCGTGGATGGCGCCGTTGCCGAACATCTGCTCGAAAGCCGCGCGGATCGCGACCGCCCCCACCAGCCGGGGGCCGCCGGGGTGCACGCAGAACACCTCGTCCTCGTCGGCCCAGCAGGCCATGAGCGCATCGATGTCGCCGCGTTGCAGCGCTTCATAGAAGGCCGCTTCGACGTCGTCGGCAGTGCCGCCGATCGCCGCGGCGGCGCGGAGTGGAGTCTTGGGCATGGCGTGATTCTGCCGTGCCGTCCGTGACGGCGGCACTGCACCGCTTTGGCCCGGCCCGCACCGCGCCGCCGCAATCCGGGCTGATCGCCTGCTCCACTTTGGACCAAATGGTCAAAACGTGGATGGCTATTTTTGCTAAGCCATTGATTCAAAACAACTTATTCAACTGGCACGGCGCATGCAAGAGGCTTCGCAATCGCAACAGGAGCCCCTTCATGAACGTCGGCATCTTCATTCCCATCGGCAACAACGGCTGGCTGCTTTCCGAAAACGCGCCGCAGTACAAGCCCAGTTTCGAGCTCAACAAGCAGATCACGCTGAAGGCCGAGCGCTACGGCGTCGACTTCGCGCTGTCCATGATCAAGCTGCGCGGCTTCGGCGGCAAGACCGAGTTCTGGGACCACAACCTCGAGTCGTTCACGCTCATGGCCGGCCTTGCGGCCGTCACCAGCAAGATCAAGCTGTTTGCCACGGCCGCCTCGCTGGTCATGCCGCCGGCCATCGTCGCGCGCATGTCGTCGACCATCGACTCCATCTCCAACGGCCGCTTCGGCCTGAACCTCGTCACCGGCTGGCAGCGGCCCGAGTATTCGCAGATGGGCATGTGGCCCGGCGACCAGTTCTTCGGCACGCGCTACCAGTACCTGTCCGAATACATCCAGGTGCTGCGCGACCTGTGGGGCACCGGACAGTCGGACTTCAAGGGCGAGCACTTCCAGATGGACGACTGCCGCATGAGCCCGCAGCCGCAGGCCGACATGAAGGTCATCTGCGCCGGCCAGAGCGACGCGGGCATGGCGTTCTCCGCCAGGTACGCCGACTACAACTTCTGCTTCGGCAAGGGCGTGAACACGCCCAAGGCCTTCGCGCCCGCCGCGCAGAAGCTCATCGAGGCCACCGCCGAGACCGGCCGCCACGTCACCACCTACGTGCTGATGATGGTGATCGCCGATGCCACCGACGAAGCCGCGCGCGCCAAGTGGGAGCACTACAAGGCCGGCGCCGACCACGAGGCCATCGCCTGGCTCGGCCAGCAGGGCGCGGTCGACACCAGGTCGGGCGCCGACACCAACGTGCGCCAGATGGCCGACCCGACCTCTGCCGTGAACATCAACATGGGCACGCTCGTGGGCTCCTACGAGAGCGTTGCGCGCATGCTCGACGAAGTGGCCGAGGTGCCCGGCACCGAAGGCGTGCTGCTGACCTTCGACGACTTCATGCAGGGCGTGGAAGCCTTCGGCGAACGCATCCAGCCGCTCATGAAGAGCCGCGCGCATGTGCAGAGCCCGGTGCCTTCGCAGGTCGAACCCGAGCGCCTCGCGGCATGAAGCGGAGCACGTTCATGAGCACCACACCCGCACGCAACACCACCCTCACCTCGAGCACGCCGGTCGGCGCGCCGCGCCTGCCGGGCGCACCCGCCGCCGTGGTGCTGCCCGCGCGCCCCGAGCCGCTCGCGCTGCACGCCAGCGACACCGCACTGATCGTCGTCGACATGCAGAACGCCTATGCGTCGATCGGCGGGTACGTCGACTCGGCGGGCTTCGACATTTCCGGTGCGCAGGGCACCATCGCCAACATCGTGCGCGCCATCGCGGCGGCGCGCGCGGCCGGCATGCTGGTCGTGTTTCTGCAGAACGGCTGGGACGCCGCCTACGTCGAAGCCGGCGGCCCCGGCTCGCCGAACTGGCACAAGTCGAACGCGCTCAAGACCATGCGCGCCAAGCCCGAGCTGCAGGGCAAGTTCCTCGCCAAGGGCGGCTGGGACTACGAACTCATCGACCCGATGCAGCCGCAGCCCGGCGACATCGTGGTGCCGAAGACGCGCTACAGCGGCTTCTTCAACAGCACGCTCGACAGCACGCTGCGCGCGCGCGGCATCCGCCACCTGGCGTTCACCGGCATCGCCACCAACGTATGCGTGGAGTCGACGCTGCGCGATGCCTTCCACCTCGAATATTTCGCCGTGATGCTCGAGGACGCGACGCACGAACTGGGCGGCCCCGCGATCCAGAAGGCCTCCGTCTACAACGTCGAGACCTTCTTCGGCTGGGTCTGCAGCGTGGAAAGTTTCTGCAGCACCTTCGCGCCCTCGGCCGCCACCACACCCGCACCGGCCGCCGAAGCGGCCCTCGCCTGACTCTTTCACCAAGGACTGTTCCATGCCCAAGCAAGCCATCATCCCGCCCGGCACCGGCGTGCCGCTCGCCCCTTATGTTCCCGGCACGCTCGCCGACGGCGTGCTCTACGTGTCGGGCACGCTGCCCTTCGACAAGGACAACAACGTGGTGCACGTCGGCGACGCGAGCGCGCAGGCGCGCCACGTGCTCACCACCATCCAGGGCGTGGTCGAAGCCGCGGGCGGCACCATGGACGACGTGACCTTCAACCAGATCATGCTCAAGGACTGGGCCGACTACGCGAAGATCAACGCGGTGTACGCCGAGTTCTTTCCGGGCACCAAGCCCGCGCGCTACTGCATCCAGTGCGGCCTGGTGAAGCCCGACGCGCTGATCGAGATCGCCTCGATCGCCCACGTCGGCAAGAAGGGCTGAGCCGCATGCCGTCGTCGTCTCTGCATTACGAGGTGCACGGGCCGTCCGACGCGGCCGCCACCGTGCTGCTGTCGTCGGGCCTCGGTGGCTCGGCCGGTTTCTGGCAGCCGCAACTGGGCGCACTGATTGCCGCCGGACACCGCGTCATCGCCTACGACCAGCGCGGCACGGGCCGCAGCCCCGCCGCGTTGCCCGAGGCCTACGCCATCGAGCACATGGCGCAGGACGTGCTGGAAATTCTCGACGCCACCCAGACCACGCAATGCCACTTCGCGGGCCATGCGCTCGGCGGCCTCGTGGGGCTGCGGCTCGCGCTCGATGCGCCGGCGCGCGTGGCGAGCCTCGTGCTCGTCAACGCATGGGCCAAGCCCAACCCGCACTCGGCGCGCTGCTTCGACACGCGGCTCGCGCTGCTCGGCGCGGTCGGCCCGCGCGCTACGTGGAAGCGCAGCCGATCTTCCTGTACCCCGCCGCGTGGTGCGCGGCCCATGCGAAGCGCGTGGCCGACGAGGTCGACCACGCGTTCGCGCACTTCCCCGGCGAGGCCAACATGCGTGCGCGCATCGCCGCGCTGCGCGCCTTCGACATCGACGCGCGCCTGGCCGACATTGCCGCGCCCACGCTGGCGGCCGCCGCCAAGGACGACGTGCTCGTGCCCTGGACCTGCTCGCAGCGCCTGGCCGAGGGCCTGCCGAACGCCACGCTCAACCTCATGGCGCACGGCGGCCACGCGCACAGCGTGACCGAGGCGGACGCCTTCAACAGCACCTTGCTGGCCTTTCTTTCGCGGGTCAGCGCACCCGCCGTTCCCGCATGACCCCCCTCGCCACCCCACTCGACGACGCCGCGCTGTCGCTGCTCTTCACCGCCGCGCGCAGCCACAACGGCTGGACCGACGAGGCCGTCACCGACGCGCAGCTGCGGCAGATCCACGCGCTCGCGAGCCTCGGCCCGACCTCGGCCAACTGCTCGCCCGCGCGCTTCGTGTTCGTGCGCACGCCCGAAGGCAAGCAGCGCCTGGCACCCGCGCTGTCCAAGGGCAACCTCGAAAAAACCATGCGCGCGCCCGTCACCGTCATTGCCGCGTGGGACCGCAAGTTCTACGACAAGCTGCCCACGCTGTTCCCGCACGCCGACGCGCGCAGCTGGTTCACCGGCAGCCCCGAGGCCGCGCACGAAACCGCCTTTCGCAATGCCAGCCTGCAGGCCGGCTATCTGCTGCTGGCCGCGCGCGCGGTGGGCCTGGACGCCGGGCCGATGTCGGGCTTCGACAAGGCGAAGGTCGATGCCGCCTTTTTCGAGGGCACCGACTGGACCGTCAACTTCCTCATCAACCTCGGCCACGGCGATGCGTCGAAGGTGTTCGGCCGCCTGCCGCGGCTGCCCTTCGACGAAGCCTGCCTGCTGGCCTGAAGGAGCCACCTTCCATGCTCAACGCCATGGCTTCCCACGCCGCTTCATCGAACCCCGCGGGCCTGCCGCCCGGCTTGCCCAAGGCCGACTACCGCAACGCGATGGCGCGCCTGGGCGCCGCCGTGAACATCATCACCACCGACGGCCCCGCGGGCCGCGCGGGCTTCACGGCCTCGGCCGTGTGCAGCGTGACCGACGAGCCGCCGACCCTGCTCGTGTGCCTGAACCGATCGGCCTCCGTGTACCCGGCGTTCAAGGCCAACGGCGTGCTGTGCGTGAACGTGCTGGCGGCCGGACACCAGTCGCTGTCCGCCTTGTTCGGCGGCAAGACGCCGATGGACGAACGCTTTGCCGCCGGCCGCTGGAGCCGCAAGACGACAGGCTCGCCGATGCTCGACGACGCGGCCGTGTCCTTCGACTGCCGCGTGGTGCATGCGACGAGCGCGGGGACGCATGACGTGCTGTTCTGCGAGGCCGTGGCGATTGCCATCGGCGGTGCGGCGCAAGGCCTGATCTATTTCGACCGCCGGTATCACGAGATCGCGGCGCCTCCACCGCAGCACTGACCCTTCTTGTCCCCTCTCCCCAAGGGGAGAGGGAGCAAGACTCAACGCGGCGCGATGCAGTAGCGCGACGTTTGGTTTGACCCGGCCGAACGTTTGATTTGATCCAGCATTTTCCGCTTGGCGCCGGTCAATCGGTGGAGGGTATCGGCACAACCTCCCAGACCTGGCGATGCTCCTTGATCCGCAGCTTCCCCTCGTTGTCGTGCCAAGTCTCCCGCTGGATGCCGGAGATGAGCAGGCCGGCTCTCTTCCCGTTGGGCAAGATAACCGGTGTCGACATGTGCGCCATGCAGCGCCTACGGCTGGAGTCGTAGTCTTCCCAGAGGTCAACCACGGTCGAGTACGGTTCCGAGCCGGGGGCCCGGTTCATCTCGCCGAAAGTCACGGTGCCGCGCATGGGCGGCTGACGCTGGTTCGGAGGTAGGCGTTCCCCGTCTGGGGCCATCAGCAATGTGACACGGGCAAAGAACATTGCCGCCAGCATAGCCCCGGATGCGGGGGGCTTTCAAACGCCCTTTGAAGCCAGTTTCTGCGCGGCGTGAGCCGGCTCCCAGGTCGCCAGTTCCGGGTCTTGGGGCCGGCGCGGCACTTCCCCGGCGTCCAGGCGGCCGAGAACGTCTCCAAACAGGCGCAGGCCCATGGGCGCCAGGTCACGACGCCAGAGCGCCTCGGGCGTGTCGCCAGGCCTGACCCAACACCAGTCCTGCGCGGCGATGTCTCCCGTATCCGCCCCGTCGTCCAACCAGTAGGCGGTCCCGCCTGTGATCAGGTCGCGCATGTGAACCGCCCAAACGATGGCGTCACGGCCGCGATGGCGGGGCAACAGGCTGGGGTGGTAGCCCAGCGCTCCATACCGGGCCTTCAGGCGCGCCTCACGGGTCACGAAGACGTGAGCATGCGCGCACAGGATCAGGTCGACGTCTTCGGGAACCCACGATGCGTCCAGTCGTCGCGGCACCTGGCAGAGCGGCACGCCCGCGTCGACCGCAACGGCGGCCAGCCGGTCATCCACGCGCGGCGCGCTGACGGCCGCTACGTCGTCGCCTCGGCCGAGGCACAGCTTCAGCACCTCTGCCCCGAGATACTTCTGGCCGACGATCATCACGCGCATGCGGCCTCCCCGAGGTAGCGAAAGCCCTGCACGGCGCGAAAGTGGCCGCCGTAGCCGGCGCCCTTGCCGCCCGAACGCTCGATGCTGGCGGCGCTCCTGGCCTTGTCCTGCCCGACGAGCGCGGCCGATACCTGCGTCCAGTTCCTGGAGCGGCGCAGCGCCGTGGCAAGCCCGGGGTGGCTGGTGTGGAACAGGGACAGCATCGGCAGGCCGTAGCGGTTCTGGCCGAGCCGCCACCGCTCACAGATGGCGTCAAGGAAGCGCAGGCCAACGCCCGCGCCTTGCCACTCTGGCATGACCACCAACCGGCACGCGCGCGCCTCTTTGAGCCCCGGCCTGGTGCTGACAGCGACGTGAGCCACGAGCTGGCCGTCGACGCTGGCGACGTAGTTGGTCGCGGCGATCATCTTCGGCATCTTCAGATAGTGATGCGGCTCAAAGGCCGCCCAATGCCGCCAGTCGGTTTCCCACAGCTCCACGTCGACGCGCGGTCGTCGCCGAAGTAACCCCCGTGAAAACTGGCCCGTGGCCGTGTCGAACACCCAGTCCGGCTGCAGCCAGTCGAGCACGTCGTAGTGGCAGCTCAGGAGCACGACCTGGCCGGCCGTGCGCCGCCAGGCCTTGGCGAACGCGCCCGCGCCGATCTGGGCTATCTGGCGGTCGACCACGCTACTGAATTCGTCCAGCACGGCCCGCTCGGGTGCCTCTGCGATCAGCCGGGCGAGGTTGGCCCGGAACTGCTCGCCGTTGGAAAGCACCGGGTACGGCCGCAGCCAGGTCGGCACGCTCCCCAGGCCCACGCTCGACAACGCGGCCGTCACGGCGTCGAACGAGCCTTCAGGCGTGATGGCATCGATCAAGGGCTGATCCGCCGGCCAGCGGGGCGCATAGACCGCCTTGCGGCCCCACAACGCCCGGCCCATGCTGGTCTTGCCCGACCCGCTCGGCCCCACGATCACGCCGATCTGCCACGGCGCCGCGTCGAGGTCGAGGTCGGCCTCCAGGGCGAAGTTGGCCCCGGAGTCGACATTGAAAAGCGACTTCACGCGGGCGGCGCGGTACGTATCGAAGTCGTCGCATCGGTGGCTGATGGTGAGCTTCATACGCACACCACCTTCGTCTTGAGGCCGAGCTGGCCGAGTTGGGCGTGCAGTTCCTGCTGATGGGTCTCGTCGCGGCACGGCACCACGAGGGCGTAACGCTGGCGGTAGGTGAAACCGTTCTCACCGGCCCTTCGAGGGGGCTTTGAGGCGGGTTTGACTGGGGATTTGAGCATCGGGCGTCCTTTCAGGGTTGGACGCTCGGGGGCGCTCGATGGTGGGGCTCACGGCCCTCAGGTCGTTGAATGCACCGCAGCGCGGGCATTTGATCTGCAGGCGCCGGTATTCCCCGGTCGCCAACTTGCGGTTGCAGGCACCGCATCTCACGTCATCCATTCGGCATCACCTATGATTCGCCCCGCCTAGCTAGGTGGCAGGGTCTTTGGCTGATGCCGTGGTCACTCACGGCGGAGGCGGGTGACGCGGGTGTTACCGCACCCGTATCACTCGCCCTGTCTTTTTTCCTCTCTGGCGTCTCCTGTACTCAGGCTGGGTGCAGGGTCAGCCCCCAATCCGTGCGGCGGCGATGAACAGCGCATCAAGCTGCGGATCGTTCAGGCCAACCGCCGCCCCCAGGGATGCGACGAAAGGCGAGGCTCGCTCGTAGGTCGACGCGTCCCACTCGATCAGCGCCCGCTCTTTTTCGGGGCTCGCCAGGGCCTCGATGGCGTCAAGCACCGCCTGAAACTTCCCGGCCTCCAGCAACGCAAGGCGCCCCTGCCGCTTGGTCACACTGTGCGGCACGGTTTCGGGGGCGACATAGGCGACCCAGTGCGCCCCAGAAAACTTCCATTTGCCCGGCTCTTTGTCGAAGTCGTCAGGTACTTCCACCATCGTGTCGTCGTTGTTGGACTCGGCATAGCCATGGCTGGTCAGAACGCCGTTGGCGTCGATGAATGCGTTCTTCATGGCTCACTCGCCTCCGTTCGGATTCTTGTAGCTGTTGATGTGGTGGGATGTCGAGACCGGCTGGCTGTTGCCGCTGGCGACGGAATAGAAGTACTGCTGAGCGATGTTCGGCACCAGGAAGGTCCACCCCCCTGTCGTTGCATTGACGACGTTGGACTGCGTACCCCCGAAGCCGGCCCGGAACATGATGTCGGTCGCGGTTGGCCCGATGGACTGGGTCAAATCGAAGATGCCCGTTCCGGATGCGGGCGTCCCGACGAAGTCACGCACCATCAGGCTGAATGCCAGGGCGTTCGGAGGCGCGAAGGCTGCGACGTTGACCGCCGTCATTGCGGCCGCTTGACCGTTCAGAAGCGTCTGCTGGCTTGTGTTGTAGGTCGTGGTGGCGCCATAGAACCGCACGTTGGCCAGGGTGCCCACGCCCAGGCGTACGGCGCCGATGTAGGCCTGAGCCGCGAAGCCGGTGGGAAGCGTGGGTGCGGTTGCGGAGGCGCTTGCCAAGGTCGCCACAGCGGTGCCGTCCGTGATGAACCAGAAATGCACCCACGAGTTGCTGCCGAAGGCGGCAACCTGGTCGCGGCCGTTGGCGGCGGGGCCGGCGGTGTTGATGTTGCAAACCACGGGGCCCACATTCAGCGCGACGCGGCTGTTGCCGGTCGTGGGGTTGCGCATCAGTACTTCAGCGGCCGAGAACGTGGCAGTCGTGAACCCGGCGCCAACCGTATTGCCGGTCAACCCCTTGATGCGCGAACCCTGCGCGGCCTGCACCGGTGAACCAGTGCACCCGACCAGCACGAAGGAATTGAGGCTCGCCTTCCAGACGACCTGGCATGTTCCATTGGCGACGATTTCCCCGCCTTGCAGCTGGTTGTGCGCGCTGTCGAGAATGTCTTTCACGCCAAGGCTGCTCACGTTCAGCGTGGCGCGCCCGGTACTGGTGGCCTTGGCCTTGAACCAGAGCACCATGTTGTCAACCAGCGCGTCGACCGGTGGAGCGAAATCTAGAACAGCGGCGTTCGCGGCGCCCGTGTCCAACCCGCTGACGAGCGCATTCGAGCGCAGTGCTTTCAGTAGCAGCCGATAGCTCGCTGGGTTCACTTTGTCGAACTGGATGCCGGGCAAGCCGGCAGCCTTGACGATCTCCATCGAACTCCAGATGAGGGAGTTCATGTCCAGGTCAGAGACGGCGGTGGGCACCGCCTTCGAGTCCTCATGCATCCGATTCCCGGTGCCAGGATCAGTGTCGTAGCTGTTGCTTAGGGTGTAGTCCATAGGTCTCTCAGGTTTCGAGGCTCACGTTGATGCGGTATCGAGCGGGAACGATGCGCCGGAGGTAGCACTCCAGCGGGCCGAAGTCTTGCGACACCTGCACGAGCCGGTCGCCAACCCGATTTACCCCGACGCGAAAGGGCGCGCTCGTGGCAGTTACCTTGATGTACAGAACGCCGTCCAGCGCTCCGAGGCGGTCGCCGACTCGATTGCGGCCGACGCGGAACGGCACGTTGTAGAAGACGCGCACCGTGTAGCCCATCGCGGCACACAGCGCCTCGATGGAGCCGGTCGCGGCCGGGCTGGAGTCCGGGTAGGCCAGCTCAAGCCCGCGTAGCCGCGCAAGCAGGAGGCTGCGGCGCAGCGCTGGCGTCTGATCGGGGCCGAAGCACGGGTCCGGCAGGCCCACGGCTTCCTCCCACTCGGCAAGCCGCGTGACGGCCGTATGAGGCTGCCACTGCCGCACGCACTCTTCGATGAAGCGTTGCACCTCGTCGAAGGTTCCCGCGATGCCGCGCAGTACGCGCATCAGGTCGAGTCGGGGTGGCGCGGCCAGGCGAAGCCCGTGGGCAGCAGGAACGACAGGGCCTGGAGAAACTTTTCCATGTCAGGCCACGAAGGCGACGGTGCCGCGCGCCAGGAGGTGGTCGAAGGCGGCGGCAGACCAGAAGGTGCCGCTGGTGATGACCGGAGAAATGATCGTGTGGTTGTATTCGCCGACCACGCCGCTGATCGCCTCCACCGCATGGCCTTGCGGAATCTTCCCGCCCGGCACTGCCTCGCGGAAGAAGAGGTCGGCCAGGGCGTCCGTCGTGCCCTTGCGAGTCGCGGGCGTGTCCACATCGAGGCGGATCACGAAGTCGATCACGTCGAGCTTGGGGATGATCACGAACAGCTCGTCGGGCGGCCCGCGCCTCGGATCACGGATGTAGCTGAACACCTCCTGTTGCTGAGCGAGCGTAGGAAGGCCGTTCGGCGCATTCCCGTCCGCCATGATCAGCACGCCGGCCGAGGTCGCTCCTGCGGGGTTCCTGACGCCCCACGCGCGGGTGATGCTGGGCAATGCGAGCGCCCAGTTCGCGTAGTCGGCGGGACTGCCGCCCATCGGCGGATTGGAGAGCCGTTGCTGCAGCCGATAGACGGCCAGCGCATCTGTCTCCCGGTCGGCCCCGCCGCTGATGCCGCTGACGACGTCGGCCACGAAATCGGCGTCGATGCCTGATACGGGCGACACCAGCGTCAGCGGGCTACCAGGCGGGAGATTGCCCGCTGCGCCCGCCAGCAAGGCCATCAGGTTGGGCGTCACCACACCCGCCACCACAGGCACGTCAGAGATGACGCGGTATTGCCGCCCGTCTTGAGATTGCAAGAGCGTGCCGGCGGGCAACAGCGTGTTGGTGATGCCAGAGCCCGACGTCTTGCCGCTCGCGGCTGACGCATCCTTGCGCGGCATCTTGTAGGTTGCCAGCCACCCGTCGAGGAACTCGCCTACCGACTTAATGGGGATAGCCTGCCGCGCGATGAAGTCGCGCAGATAGCGATACACCCCGTGCATACCCATGCCGTTCACGAACGAGACGGCCTTCATGTTGCTGCGGGCCAGCTCGATGTCGGCCGCCGTCGCGACGAGTGCGGGCCCGGCCGCCTGCGATGCTTGCGCAAGCGACTCCTGCAGCAGCCGCGCGCCGTTTTGGGACAGCTGCCCGATGCTCGGAATCGGAACGTTCAGGGGCGACTTACTCATCGAATGGCCTTCCGAAGGCTGGTGCCCCAGAGCACGTCATAGACCGGCCGGGTCTGGTCGGCCTGGTAGATCGTGGGGCGCACCGCGAGGCGGTCAAGATCAGGGCCGGTCCACAGCGTGCTCACAGTAACGCGGCTCGCCAGGCCGTCCCGAACCATCCAATCGAGGCTCTCCTGCGCCGTGAAGCGGGCGGCCTCCAGGATGTCGGCCTGCACTTTGGTGATGTAGTACAGCCACAACAGGTTGCCCCACCGGTCGCCTCGGGTGTCGAAGGTCTGTCCCATGAACTCGTCGCCGATCCAGCCGCGCCGGTCGGTCTGGTTCAGCGGCAGCTTGTCGTCTCGGCCGGCGCGCGCGTCGGTGAACAGGGAGATCACGATGGCCGTGGAGAATGTGTCTTCCAGCTCCAGCGCGTAGGTCTGCAGCACCTCGACGTAGGGCTGCGGAACACCGGTCGAGCTGGCGAAGTCCGTCCAAGGGTAGGCGGACGCTGGTGCGGGCGGTGTCAGCCGCCAGTCGAACGGCACGCCGAGCGCGGCCGAGGCATCGCTGGAGGGAGAGGGACGGGTTGCCACATCAAACATGGCGCAAGTCTCGCGAGACCTGCCCGCCCCGTCAGGGTGAAACGCTTCACCGCCGCACTACGGCGGGTTGGGAATATCCGTGATGGCACCCGTCACCGGGTGCTTGTGCTTGCCACTGATGTCGCGACCGTCGTGCATGATCGTTCCCAGCTCGAAGGTGGTCGCGCAGGACTTGTAGTTCAAGCTGACGTTCTGGTAGGTGATCGTGCCGCCGTCCATCGTCGCAGTGCCCGGCCCGCTGAGTCCGATGGTGAAGTCTTGGGTCTTGAGCCGGCCCGTGTTCTCCGTGAGCGGCGCCTCCACGCGGGTCTTCTCGGAGGCCTCGACCGTCATGGTCTTGGTCTGAATCTTCACGCTGTTCGCGGCCTTGAGCACGAAGTCGTCGCACTCCACTTCGATCAGCCTGCCGTCCTTTAGCGCGATGCTGTGGCCTTCCTTGTGCCAGACGCGGACCTCGTAGCTGGCGAGCCGGGGGCGCTCGGCCAGGCGGTCCATGCGCACCGCGATGGTGTGCCCGCCCGCATTGATCACCAGGCCCTGACCGTCCACCGGGTTCGCTGCGAACCCGTAGTCCTGGAAGCGTTCCACCGCGTCCTTGGCGTCATCGTCCAGCGCCTCGGCCCGCAGCGTCTGCACCTTGCCTTCCTTGAGGTTGCGCAGGCGTGCGCGGCGAATCATGTTCTCGGACATGTCAGCTCCGCGCCTTGTCGCGCGGCCCCCTTGTGTGCTCAAAGTCGTCGCCCTTGGGGGCCCAGCGCTTGCGCTTGACCTTGGATTTCAACGGCACTGTGTCGTAGGCCTCGACGGGACGCACGGTCAGTTCGGTGACGTCGCCTTCCTTGAGGTCGCAGGTTTGCTTCACCAAGGTGATCAGCCATTCTTCACCGTCGAGCCCGGCGATGTCGTCATAGATCGGCACCCGCTCATTGACCGGCCATGCCTCGCCGTCGACCGTCCAGCCCTCGACCACATAGCGAAAGCCGTAGGCGCGCCCACGACGTACGCGGACCGTGTGCTGCACCAGCGCTTCCAGCTCGCCCTTGGTCGTGTTGCCGTCGGCATTGATCACCAGCGGCATATAGCGCTTGATCTCGTCGTCCTTGGCGCTGGCCTTGAGCCCGCGTGCCGTCTCGAAGTCGTCGGCGCAGTTGCTCTGGCCGTACACGATGTATTCGCTGTGCCGCTGCTCGTCGGTGCCGATATCGTCCATGCTGATGACGTTGTGCCCCCGCACGATGGCGCCCTTGAAGCGGTTCTTGCCCGCCTTGGTGAGCAGCAGGTTGCCCGCGTTGTCGCGCGTCACGAGGACGCCGCGGAGTCGGGCCGCGCGGGAAAGCGCGTCGACCACGGTTTCCCCGTGATAGAGCTTGAAGTCCTGAATCGGGCCGCCGATGTCCGTGTCCACCTTGACGCCGAGGCCATACGGAGCGGCCAGATCGCGCGCGATCCGCTCCAGAGTTGCGCCGCGCCACTGGCCGCCCTTGTGGATCGCGGAGGCGTGCACCAGGTCGCCCGTGCGGTCCCGGCCCACGACCCGAAAGCCACAGTCGCCGCGTCGATAGAACGGCGCGGCCGCCAGCACAGAGCCGGTGATCACGAGGGTCTCGCCGATCCAGATCTCGATGTCGTCCTGGCGGTTGATGTCGGGCGGGTCGCCCGGATCGAGAGACACTGGGATGTTGAACGTCCCGCTGATCGCCTCGATGCTGCGCTCGACCTCGCTCTGCAGCCAGCCCTCATAGAGCCGGCCGCGCACCTTGACGCGAATTTCCGCGCTGTCCGTTTCGTTGCGCGTGTAGCGCTCGCCTTGTGTTGCCATGTCAGTCGCGCCGCAGCACCCTCAACGGAATGCCCGGAGGCACGAGCAGCGGGTGCCGGATGTGGGGGTTGAGCCCGAGGATTTCGTCCGCGTAGTCGGCTGTCCCGAAGAGCCGATAGCTGATGTACCAGACCGGCTGCCACGCCTGTGGCGTGTAGGTGGTCATTCGCACCAGGTCGCGGGAACGCACTTGCAAGTCCTTGAGCGCCGCCGCGTGCATGGTCGAGACCGCGTCGTGCCAGGCGGTGGCCGGCAGCGCGTCAGGAGCTGCCCGCGACGAGTTCTCGACGATCAGTCGGGTGCACTGGTCGTGCACGGCCCGGCGCATCGTGATGCCGGCGTCGTAGTCCGCGATCTCCACCACCGTGCCCGCCTGCACGTAGGCCGCGACCGCCAAGGTCTCGATGAACTGGTCGCCGATGGCCATCAGGCGCTCAAGGTCGGCGCGCGCGGCCGTGTCGCCCACGATCACGTCGGGCTTCGCGCTGCCGAACATGACCAGGCCGGCCCCTACGGGGGGCACAACGGCCACATCGAAGTCGTTCCGGGGCACTACCGCACCCATGTCGAAAAGCCCGCTAAACGCGGCTTGAAAGAGCACCGCGCGCTCGGGCGTCAGGTCTGCGGGCAACGTGAACAGCGAGCTGATGCCGGCCGCCAGGTTGACCGCACTGGAGAGCAGCCCGTCGAAACCTTGCCGCAGCTCTTGGTACTGGCCGATAACGCCGCTCGCGAACTCGCCCACCGAGCCAATGACCGGGCCGACCTGTGACCAGACCGCCCCGATGCTGTCGAACATCCGCAGGCCTACGCGCTCGCCAACCCAGCCGGCCGCGCTGTCCAGGTCGAAGCTCGCCTCGAAGTCATCCATGGCCGCCTCGATGGCGTCCTCGGCCGCGTCTTCGGCCTCGCTCTCGGTGTTCTCGATTCCGGCCGGGTAGCGGCGGGACTCTGCGCGCACAAACACCAGGTCGAAGCGGGCCATGCCGCCCTCATCGAGCAGGTTTTCCTTGATCGGAAACTTGCCGTTGACGAATACCCGGATCGACCCGGCCGTGGGATGTACCAGGATGCCTTCACCGGTGAGCACGTCGCGCAATGCCTCGCGCTGTTCGATGTAGTCGTCGCCCACCACGTAGGCGCTGAACTTGATTTCCTCCGCTGCCTCTCCCATGCGAAAGACCGTAGGCAAGTCCTGGAACGGGTACTCGCGCAGCACCACGTTGTCGCCGGCCGTCACCTCGATGGTGTGCACCTGGAAGGGCACGCCCCGGAACGATGCCGGTAGCAGGTAGTCCAGCCAGCTCATCGCTTGAACCTCCCGGGTTGGTGCCGCCCGCGTCGAGCCTCACGAGCGAAGGCTGTTGCGTGATCGTGGGCAGCGCGAGGATTCGGTCATCGCTCACGTGGATGTCGAGCGAGATGCGCCCTTCGCCCACCTTCACCTCGGTGGTCCTGCCGGCCTGCAGCGGCTCGGAGGTGCCGGCCCCCGGCGCCGTGATTGTCAGGAGGTCCAACTGCGGCACATCCAGCCGCGAGCCCAGTCGTGGCGGTCCTGCCAGGCTTCCTGCATCGGCTGCCGGGCGGTCCAGGCGGCGCGGATCGTCGAAGCCCTTGCCGCGATAGCCCGCCTTCTCGCGGTCCATTGCGCGCAGCTTGGCAATGTCTTCTTCGCTGGGGCCGGTCAGCATTTCCAGCAGCATCAGCGGATTGACCAGGGACGCGCCCCGGGCCAGCATGCCCGCCTTGGAGAGGTTCGATGCATTGGAGACTGCAGATGCAGCGGCGGCGGTGCCCGCCGGGGCCGCACCGCCGCCGCCACGCAGAAGAGCCCATAGCCCGCCGCCAACGACTGAGAACGCCGCCGCCGCCTTGCCCAGCAGTAGTGCGGAGCCGGCGGCCTCCGGATTGCTCGACACTGCGCTGGAGAATTTTTCCGCGAGCGAGCCGAGTGAAGGGGTGAACTTGTCGGTTGCTGATTTTTCTGCCTTGCGCGCGTCCTCTTTGCCCTGCTCGACTTTGTAGTCGGCGGTGCTAGCGATGACGGTATGCGCCACATCAACCGCCGATTGGCCTGGCTTGGCGCCGTACTCCTCGCGCACCTTCGAGAGCACGTCGGCGGTGTAGTCGCGGTTGTTCGACAACGCCAAGAAAGCCATGAGCGACTGTTGGTTGTGGAAGATCTTCCCGGTGTTCGTTCCCTGCACCTGGGCGGACATGGATTCGAGAATGGTTGCCCGCCCGTCGATGTCATCCTTGGGCAGTGCGCGGAGCTTCTTCTGGAGTGCAGCGTACTTCGGATCGGCCGCCATGTGCTTGTCCAGCAACTCAAGGGTCGCGCTGACCTTGTCAACACCTCGAGACTGGTAGTCCAGAAAGATGTCGTCGATCTTCTGTTGCTGCTTGAGCTTGCCGCCCTTCTTGAGGGCCTTCCCGCCGTTGAGCAATTCCTTCGCCATGAAGTCACGAAAGTGCGGCGTATTCAGCTCGTTCAGCAGGTCACGCAGGTTGTTGCCCGCCTCATCCTTGGTGCCGGCCGTGATCACTGACGCCTGGTTCCAGGCCGTGAGCTTGGCGAACCCCTCTTTGCCTGAAATGCCGAGGTTCTTCGCCATCGCCATCTGCTGCGGCAGCCACTTCGCCATGTCCTTGAGTTCAAAGCCACCGGCCTGACCCGCCACCATCGCAGCGCTCAGCAGCGAGGGGAGTTCTTCGGCGGGGATGTGAAACGATTGATTGGCCCGAATGCCGATGGTCGCCAACTCGTTTGAGCCCGCGCCTGATGCGGTAGCTGCTTTCGTGACGCCCGGCAGCATCTTCATCGCGTCCGCCACCGACACCGTGCCCGAAGCAATCATCGTGTCCAACGCTCCGGCCGCCTGCTCGCGCCCGCCGCCTCCGGCCTTTCGCGCCGAATCGACGGCCGTTTCCAGCGTCTTCATGCCCGAAATGCGACCGCCCACGTTCTGGTCAGCGAAGGCGGTGTTTGCCATGCCGGCCAACAGGCGGTCATAGCTCATGCCGTCCTTCACATCGCCCGAGATCGCGCGCCCGGCGGCCAGAACCCCGCCGCCCACGGTGACCCCGGCCCGCCATCCCGTTGCGAGCCGCTGCTGAAGGGTCTTCACTCGCCTCTCTGCCTGATCGGCCGATGTGGCGATCTGCCGCATGTAGTTGGCTTGGCGCTCGGTGCTCGTGTTGCGGCCGACCTTGTCAATGACCCGGTCCAGCTGGGTGTACTTGGACGTGGCGCCAGTGATCGCGGCCTGCAGCTCAGTCGTGCTCTTCGTC
>NZ_MOWM01000029.1 GCF_016082275.1 Variovorax sp. E3 | reverse complement strand
CAGCCCGCAGCTCGCGGCGACCGAAACTCTTTTGCCGACCTGACTGCATTGGCCGCGGCCCTGGCCAACGAAATGACTCCCTACAACCCAGCGCCGGACGAGTCCGGCGGTCAATCCGAAGGCTCCCAACCATGACATCCCTCATTTCCGACCCCGATCTCGCCCTGGTCTTGGGCGCCGCCGACGTCGATGACCTCATCGTGCTGATCGACCACATCACGGACGGAGGAGATGGTCGCATTTCTTTGCCATCGGAAACGTGCAAGGCCCTGACAAACGCGAAGTCTGCCGGCCGGATCGACGAAGTGACTCGAGCGCTGATCGCCGAGGAGTTGCAGCGTTTCGGTGGTAACTCGCTATTCAACCTGATGCGCGGAGGTTCTGGCGTGCGTTATCGGGAAGTCCTCGGCGACGTCGCCAGCCACGTCAAGGCTCGCCACAACCCCAAGAGCGACTGCGCCACGATCGAGATTGCGATTCTGCAGGCTGTGCTGGAGCAATCGGTGATGAAGATGAGTGAGCAAGAGAAGGCCGATCTGTTCGCCGAATTCGGGAGCACCTACAAGCCGAGCGCCGGCCCGGCCATGATGGCGGCGCTCCAAGCTGCCATCAGGGCATCGGGCTTTGGTGCGTACAAGCTCGCGGCGGTCGTGGCCAACGCCGTGGCCAAGGCGATCCTTGGACGTGGCCTGGCCTTCGGCGCCACAGCGGGATTGATGCGGGGAATCAGCGTGTTCACGGGCCCTATCGGCTGGGCCATCACCGCGATCTGGACGGTTTTTGATCTTGGCAGCCCCGCCTATCGCGTCACCGTGCCCTGCGTGATCCAGATCGCCTACATGCGCCAGAAGGCGGCCTTTCGCAGCTGTCCGAACTGCAACGCGCCCGCGGATCCCGGCAAGAAGTTCTGCGGCGAGTGTGGCAGCCCCCTCGCTCTACTGCTGCCTCAGCCCGGCCATGGCGCCAACACAACCAGCTGAACCTGAACGAAAGATCCCATGATCATCATTGTCTCGACCCCGCTTCGCATCGCGGCGTCCTACGCCTTGACGCTTGCCGCGGGCGCGGCGCTCGCCATCGGCTGGCACCTCACCCGCTCCGATCGCTCCAAGCAAGACGATTCCGTGACCGGCTGCTAGTCCGCACGGAATACACCGAAGAAATTTCACCAAACAAGGAGGACGGAGTGACTACGAACCCTTTCAGCAAAGACCTCGAAGCGTTGCAGCGTGAGCATGAGGCAGCCGACAGCGAATTGAAGGATTGGAAAACGAGGCCGCCCGGTTTCACGGCTTCAACATGGACCAAGCAAGTGCCAGCCTCGGGCAAACCGAGCGCGCTCAGGCCGAGATGGAGACCAGGCTTGAAAAGGCACAGAAAGACGCCCGAAGTCTCGTGGCGTCGATTGCGGCTCTGAAGCCCAAGACCGATTTCGGCTTTGACCCGCGTTACTGGGTCTCGTCGGAGCGCGCGATCGCCGTTCGACAGGTGGCGACGCTGGAAGAGGATCTTAAAAATCTCAAGTCGACGATCTCGAACTTGGAGAGCGAGATCAAGAAATCAGCAGAAATTCGTCGAACGAAACGAGGCGAAATCGCTGCGGCACGCGCGTCCGATCCATTGCTCGCACAGTCCGCCATTGCCGCACTGGAGGCCACCCTCCGACGGATTGAGCCTCGGTTGGCGAGCCTGCGTCAACGCCACGACGATCTGGAAAACCTTTTGCGCGAGCCCCTGGCAAGCCTGCACGGCTACGAAGCGGAGCGACTCGCGCTCATGAAGAAAATCTCTCAAGCGGAACACTTCAACCTGGCTCTCAGTAGGGCCGGTGGTGCTGAGCGGAAATGGATCCACGGAAACTGCGAACGGGAATTGGGCCACCGCAGTCCGAACGCCGTCATCGAGCGGTGTGAAGGTAAGCTGCGCGGCGTCGAGGGCAGTCTCGAAAAGATCCGGCTGCGGGTGGAGACAGCGGTCCTCATGGCCCAGCGGGAGATCCGACACATCGTCATTGACGGCAGCAATTTGTGCTACGTCGACCAGGGCAACCGCGGCAAGTCCGATCCAGGTGCTCACCACGCAGGCCAAGCTGCCAACGACGGTGGTTCCAACAATCGACCGAAAAAGCGCCCGACACTCGTCGCTTTGGAGGCCCTGGTCCCTGTCCTGGCCAAGAGCTACGAGGTGACGCTGATCTTCGATGCCAACATTCGGCACCAACTGCTCATGAGTGACAGGGACTTCGAAGCCCGGTTTCCACAAGCGCGAGTCCACGTTCTCCCGAACGGTCGCCAGGCGGATGAACCCGCCCTCATTGCGGCTGAAGACGATGCTCACACCTTCGTCCTGAGCAACGACGGATTCAGGGACTACCCCGAGAAGAGGGCCGTCAAGGAGAAGCGGCTGTTGCAGCATTTGATTACAGAGCGGAGCGTCCACATCTTCGACTTGCACATCACGATTCCGATTACGTTCGAGCCGGAGACAAGGGCTGCCTAGCTGTGAAGCTCCAATAGCCGAAAGCTCGACCAATAGATAGGAGCCTCGTCAGCGAATGCCATCAGGGCCAGCAGATCAAACGCCTGCACAACAGGCCGGATATAAGACTGCAGCCCTGCCTCCTGATTCCTCACGCACACGAGTCACTTGTGATCCGGGAGGCGCCCATATAAGGTTGTATCCGGTGTTCATCCGGATTGGGTTTGAGCGACTGGAAGTCGCCAAACACCCAATCGACTCAGGACACCCAGCCGCGTGCTGGCACGAGCAGGCATGTCCAAGCTGAGTGACCTGGAGCCTGCCGAGCCGATCCTGCGCTACGAGCACGAAGCACCTGGCGATCCGTAGCGAAAGCTGAGAGCGTCCGGATGCTATTCCGGAAGCCGGCGCGATGGCGCAAAAAGTCGGTCAAGGGCATCCAACGCCCGATAGAACCTGACCCAGGAACTGCCGGCACCGCTGAAAACGACGACGCGCGCATCTGCATGGCTGTCGCAGGCATCCATGGCATCGCCGATCTCCAAAGCATCGTCTTGGACAAGGTATCGAGCCTCTGAGGGCGATGCACTTGCAGACGAGCAACCCCATCGTCAATATCGTGACCGCCGCTTGTCCGGCCTCGCCGCTACTGCCTCAGCGTCAAAAGCTTTCGGGCACACCGGTGGTCAAAATCATGGTCTTGACCGGCAAGTCGGGCGCGACGTTCATCACTCGAAGCGTCTGCTGTACGACTTCGCTGAACACAGGCGCTGCAGCAATCCCTCCGAAGTATTTGCCGTCACTTGGCCCATCAATCATGACCCAAACGATGATGCCTCTCGACGGGAGCGAGTCCGGTATGGCACAAAGACCATCACGGTTCAGCCTGGAGATTCCATGGTCTTCGACGCGACTTCGTTTGCACGGCATTGATGAGATCGTCAGCCGGCCGGCCTCGTACCTGTCTGTAGTTGCCTCGCTACGCGGACAAGGTCTCGACCCTCGCAGCGCCGGGCGCGAGCTGGCGCCCTATGGGCGCTTGAACCGCTCGGGCGGCACCGCGTCCTAGCGCTTGATCTTCACCCAGTCGCTCGAACGCACGCCGGCAGGTAGGCGCTCGCGGCGCGCTTGGCCACGATCCCCTCAAGCTTCAGGGGGATCACCGCCTCCTCGAAGATCCTGCCAGCCTGGTCATCGAAATGCTGCACCACCAGAATGCCCGGCCTGGACGGCCTGAAGACCGTGGAGAGCGCAGCCTTGCGCTTCACCAGCGGCTGGCGCGTGATGTCCACGCCGCGATTCACCAAGAGGTCAAAGATGCAGTAGACGACAGGCGAAGCCCCCGCGTACCAGCGGCGCCGGCGCGCGCGGTCCTGAAGCTTGTCGAAGTCGCTGCGGCCGAGCTCGTCGAGCACGCAAATCTCCCCGTCCACCACGTACTGGCCCTTGATCGTGGCCAGCGCCTGGGTGATCTCGGGAAACCATTTCGTCGCGTCGGCGCCCTTGCGAGAACGCAGCTGCACCACACCGCGGTCGAACGCGGCACCTACCCGGTAGCCGTTGTACTGGATCTCGTAGATCCCGCCGGGCTCGTCCAAGTCGAGTGGGCGCTCATCGAGCAGCATGGGCGGGTAGTCGGCCAAGTGCGGCATGACGAAAGCGTCCTGCTGGCGTAGGAGAGGTGCTGTCAGCCGGAATCGCTTTTTGAGGATGGCCGCGCGGCCGCCGCGGGGAGATCTTCAGGCAATGCTGGCGCGGTGCCGGTGCTTACAGGAGACCACATGGCAGACGATCCGAAAAAGACAGGCCTCGACCGCAAACTCATCTCCCTGGAGGAGCCGCACGAGGTGCGGTCCTGGACGGAGTCGCTGGGTGTCACCGAAGCGCAACTGCGTGAGGCGGTCAAGGCGGTCGGCCACTCCGCCGAGGCGGTGCGGAAGTACTTGGCCAGTGAGGAGCGCTGATGACCCCGCTCCGCCGAATCTCGGCGCACGTCGACGAACCGGATCCGGGTCACTTCTACTGGGTGCTCATGGAGGAAGGCGACGATGCCTCGCAATGGCGCGAGCTCGAGTCTGCCGACGAGCCCTACGATATGTGGCTTGACGCGCTGCAAGGCGGCACGAAGGCGCTCATCGGCTATGCGCCTGACGAGCGCATAGGGCCACGCAGGGCCGGCGACGACGAAGATGCATCTCCAGTTGGGGCGCCACCCGAGTGAAAAGGCCAAAGGTGGAATCGAACCGCAGGAGACGACGCGCATCCCTCGACCTGCCCCACGCGACGAAGATCGCATGGCTTCACCAGCTGAACGAACGCCCCACGAAAAGCCGTCCCTGAAGCGGCTTCTTCATGGGCTCGCGCGGGCCTCGCCCTGCCGGCCGCTCCAATCAGCGATGAAGTCCTTCGCACGGACGCGCAGACGCTCCACCGCAGCGTCACGCGTGGGATGCTGGGTGAGAATGAACGCGCAACGAGTGGCGTGGCCCTGGCGCAATTCCCCCTTTCCGGAGAACCCGCCTTCCGGCGCCTTCGTCAACTCCAGCCAGCATGCACATCCATTGGGGCAGATCAACGACGCTTGCCTCGTCGGCCATAGTAATCGAATGCTAAAACACGTTCTCACATCGGGCAATGCAAAACTCTCCGGCGCGCGCGTCCGACTGGGCCTACGGCGCAGTAGCAACAAATACCGCAGGCCGGCGACCGAGAACCAGGGCTGTGCGCAGTGGCCCGGCGGCTACGATCGGCGGATGGCCACCCTCTATCCCACGATGACCGAAAAGCTGACCGTCATGCGAAGCCATGCATCCTCGAAATCATGGGCTTCATCGATCATCACTGCCGTGTACTGGCCCTTGGGCACGAAGCCGCTGGCCAAGGCCCGTTCGACCGTCGCCGCAAGCTCGGCGAAATAGGCATCCGTAGGACTGCGCGGCGCGTTCACCTGCAACTGGTAGGTGCGTACCATGGCCTCGCACCAGCTGTGGAAGGAGCGCACGACCACCCCATGCCCTCCTCCGTCACGCCCCTCGCCTCAAGAAGGAACGCGATGCGCTCGGCCACCCGGCGCGGCAAAGCCTACGATGCGCCGACGTCGCAGTTGGCGCCGATGTTCGCGTACGCGAGGTTAAAAGCGCGTGCCGGCGGCGGCCAGCACGAAGTCGGCTTCCGGCATCAGGCTCCGCCCCGCGCCAGCTGCCATGCCATGCACCTAGTCGACCCCGGGCGCGTACATGGCGTCGAGCGTGGTCATGGCCTCGTGCAGCGGGCCGATCAGCTCGTCCGCCCCGCGCTGCGGGGTCGGCGCTGAGCACGGCCAGGTCGCCGCCGGCCATGAAGCCATTTCCAGCGCGGCGCATGATCACGGCGCACACGCTCAGGTCGGCGGCATTGAGGGCCGACGGCCGGTTGAAGCAGATTGAGGCCACCGCGCCGTCGCGCTCAAGCAGCAGAGGAATATCAGTGGTCATGAAGGCCTCTCGATTCTGATAAAGCGTCGCGCGTGTTGAGATTCACCGCGTCGCGTCTGACCATCTGTGGAAGCCGGAAGCTTGGTCGGCTGCCCGCTCTATCGCCGAACAGAGATTCCCCCGCCAACCACGCCGCGCATCCGCGCGCGCCCATCGGGTCCAAGTCAGGTTCTCTCGATGCCCGCAAAGGTGCACAGGAGCTCGGCTGCATGGGTGGTGGGGTCACAGGGTGGGTTGCCGATGCCGTGCGAGGTGGGTGCCGTGGTCACGGCGTTCCAAAGCCGGCCATGATCGCCCGCGGCGAAGTCGAGGAGCGCGTCGCGGACAAAGGTGTCCCGGATGGTTTGCTCGTCGCTTTGTCCTGGGCGTTGCTGTCCGACGATGCCGTACATCTCCGTGCCGTGGACGGCTGGCGCACCCTCGACACGGCCCACGGTTAGCAGGTGAGCGTTGCCGCCCGCGGCGGCGTGGGCGAGTGCCGCGCGTGTGGCTGGCAAGGTGAAGAAGTAGTCGGTGAAAAGCGCTCCGCGAACCTCGACCGGCGTGCGTCCATTGACGTCGTACGCCGCGACGATGCGCCGGGCACGGCTGCGGGCTATCCGCGACTTCTTGACGAGCTCGTCGACGAGATTGTCGATGCTGCCCGGGTCGAACTTTTTGGTGGCGTTGATGACCCACCAGTCCGCCTCATTTGTCGCTGTGCTGAGGAGGATGTCGATGTCGCGGCGACGTCCGGCTTCGAGGACACGCAGCGGGGTGCCGGCGAGAACGGCACCGGGTTGAGAATGGTCGTTCACGATGCCGATTGTCGTGTTGTCGATGCCGTGCCGGTCGCCAATGTCGCGCGGACTGACCTTGATGAGTGTCTCGGCAAGGAGCTTCGCATCCAGAGCGAGCAGCTGTTCGGGATCGCCCGCGATGCCGAGTTCGGTGAGGAACGTGATCGCGAGTTCTTCGGCCCACCAAGCGGGAACGATCCGGGATGCGCCACCGGAGAATGCAGCGAGGCGCTGGTAGAGGCCGTCGGCCGTCGGTGCGGCGAGGAGCCCGATCGTGGAATACGCGCCGGCGCTGTGACCGGTGACGGTGACGTTCCGAGGATCGCCGCCGAACCGGGCAATATTCTCCTGCACCCACCTGAGCGCGGTGATGATGTCCTGCAGGCCAAGATTGGTGGCGTCCGCGAACACGCCCCCGTACTGGGAGAGCGACAGCCACCCGAACGGGCCAAGCCGATAGTTCAGGGATACGCCGATGGCGCGACCGGTTGCGGCGAGGCCAGAGGCATTCGAGGTGGTCTGGGTGTTGGCTCCGACTTCAAAGCCGCCGCCGAAGATGTAGACGATCACGGGGAGCGGTTCATCTCCAGCGTCCTCAGGTGCCCAGACATTGAGATTCAGGCAGTCCTCGCTCAAGCCGTTGTCGGCCTCGAGCCAGCTCGTGTCGCCGGCTTGCATCGGGGCAGGTCCCTTCTGGTCGTAGGACAGGTCCGGGTTGAACGGCAGCAGGATTGGTCGGCGGAAGCGTTCTGCGGTGGCGTAAGGGATGCCCAGCCAGGAGCGAATCGCTTGGGCCGCGGTGGGGGTATTGGTAGGGGTATCGGTCATGTGTTCGGTTCATCAAAGGTCATAAAGACGCCGGCCTCGGCGACGCATTTGCGCTCGGAGATCAGCGCGTTGGAGGGAAAGGCATCGTCAGGCCAGCCGAGCCCATTGCTCTTAATGAGCACGTGGCTTTCCGCAATGCCGGCATGCTCGCGCACCACCAGCGACTGCATGATGCCCCGGCTGTTGAGCGCGCAGCCCAAGCCACGAGTGGGGTATCGCCGCTGCCATCGAGCAGGTGGTCGTAGGTAACGATGATGCAGACCGGCGCGTGAACTGGCGGATGCCACGCATGACCCAATCGTGGCGCCCTCCTTGTCGTTGCACGCGATGCCCATCCCGAGAACAGCTGCCTGGCGCCCCACCCTTCCTCTCACGGCTGGGCCGGCGAAGACCAGGCCGGCCCGGAACTCTCGCGATTGCAGCACACCGGTCATCATGTTCTCCGTATCGTCGGCGCGAATGCGGGCCAGCGACTCACCGGTGACGACATAGAAGTTCCACGGTTGGGTGCTGTTGGACGATGGGGCCCGCATGGCCAACTCAATGATTTCCGCAATCAACGTCTTGGGAACCGGGTCAGGCTTGCAGCCACGGATGCTGCGGCGGCCGCCGATGACGTCGTCGAACTGCATAAAGCGCTTTCAGGTCCTTGGTTGAATGAAAACGAGCACGATCAAAATGGCGGTGCGTCACCGAGCCGGAATTCCCGCGTGATCGCGTCCAGCTCTTGCAAGACTTGATCGTCGAGCGACGTATCGACGGCCCGTAGCACTTCAGGCAACTGCGACGCACGGCTTGCCCCGAGGACCATGCAAGTGACGCCAGCTTGTGCAAGTACCCATGCCCCTGCAAGTCGCTCAGGCGCCAGGCCAGCAAGCCGAGCCACATCCGTGATGCGGCTCACTGCCTGGAGCTCCTTGTCGTGCCAGTACCGCTGCCTGTATGCGGCTGCGGTGCTTCCTGCGCCAAAGCGCGTGGACGCATCGGCCTGTGTCTTGCCGCGGTACTTGCCCGTCAGCAAGCCACCGGCCAGGGGGTTGTAGCAGAGCGTGGCGAGGTTCTCCGCGACGCACATGGGGAACAGGTCGCGCTCGAACTGCCGGAACAGAAGGTTGTACCGAGGCTGGACGGTGACGGGCTTCACCAAGTGCAGTGCCTCGCTCCGCCCAAGTGCGCGCGCGATGCGCCACGCGCCCCAGTTCGAGACGCCTACGTAGCGCGCCCGGCCGGTGCGCACGATGGTGTCAAGTGCCTCGAGCGTTTCGTCGAGCGGTGTAGTGGGATCGTCCCGGTGCAACTGGAACAGGTCTACGTAGTCAGTGCCGAGTCGCGTCAGGGATGCGTCAATGGCGCTCAGGAGGTGTTTGCGCGACGTGCCGGCATCCCATGGCATCGGCCCCATGGGCCCCCCGGCCTTGGTCGTGAGGATGAAACGTTCGCGGTGGCCCTTCAGCCATTTGCCGATGATTAGCTCTGTGGCTCCCTTGCGCTCGTCCGACGCGTCACTCGGATATCGATTCGCAGTGTCGATGAAATTGACGCCTGCATCGGCGGCGGCATTCAGGATCGACATCGACTCGGTCTCGTCGGCACTGGATCCGAAGGTCATCGTGCCAAGGCACAGGCGCGAGACCTGCAGCCCCGTGTTGCCGAGAGGGATCAGGTGGCTGTTGCGCATGTGTTCTCTATTGCTAAAAGCGAATCCCGGCGCGCGCAGGCCGCCTCGTATTCGCCGACGAGCCGTGCGACCAGCGAGGCGACGTCGGGGATGTCATCGATGAGATCGATGCCTTGGCCGCCGCTCCAGATGTCCCGCCACGGTCGGATGTCGTTCGGCAAATGGTCGAAACGCCCGGCGCCGGGCTTCACGAGCGTTTCGATGTCGATCCCGCAACGCTTCAGCGAGGGCTTCAACCAGTTCGCCGACACGCCAGTGACGTGGGGCGTGTAGACCAAGTCTTCCGACGTCGATTCAACAAGCATCTGCTTGTAGTCGGCAGGCGCATCGGCTTCCTTGGTGGCGATGAAGCGCGTCCCCATGTACGCATAGTCGGCGCCCAGAACCTCCGCGGCCCGCACGCCGGCACCCGTCGAGACGCCCCCCGCCATGACCAAGGGCCCTTTGAATATCGTGCGAATTTTCTCGATCAACGTCAGATGCGACAGAAGCCCGGAATGGCCTCCACCGCCCAGACCAATGGCGATCAGGCCGTCCACGCCCTGGCCAATCGCCTTCTTCGCGAACTCCACACTGATGACATCGTGCAGCACGGCCATGCTCTTCGAATGCGCGACGCGCACGACCTCGCGCGGCCCGCCGCCCACACTGATGGCCGTCTGCACGCCATAGCGGCCTGCAAGCGCCAAGGTCTCCTCCAACTCAGCCGCGGGCAGCTTGGCGGAAACGTTGACCACGAGCGGGCCCACCTTGGTGGAATGGGCCAGCGCTTCCTTGCGCGCGGTCTGGATCGCATCCAGCCATTCCTCGAACTGTTCGAGGGTTCTCGCGTTGTGGCGCGGTAGAACACCCACCAGTCCCGCAAGGCAAGCCTCCCGCACCAGGCTGGGCCCGGTGACGAGGAACATGGGTGCGCAGATGACGGGAAGCGAAAGGCTGGAGCGGTCGAACATGGCTGATGTGGCTTTTTCCAGAGAGAAAAATGAACGGGTAATGGGCTACGTTGGCTGCGTTGGCTTGCGCCAGTTCCGCTCGCTGAAGCCCGTGAACAACAGCGGGGACTTGCCAACGAAACGTTGAACAGCATCCGCGTGGTAATCCGTGCCGATGGCGACGGCCTGAGCGAGCGCCTCGGCCTGCGCCATCGCCGTCTGGCTCGACTCGAAAGTCTGATGGAGCAACTGCTTGGTAAGCCCCACAGCGGCCACGGACGCCAATTTCATCTTGCGCGCGAGCTCGGTCGCCGCCTCGATGGCTTCGCCTTCTGGCACCAAGCCGTACACGATGCCCATCGCCTTGGCCTCTTCGGCACCTAGCACCCGCGCCGAGAAGATCAACTCCTTGGCGCGCTGCAAGCCCACGATGCGAGGCAGCGTGAAGACGATGGATGTGTCCGGCACCAGTCCCATGCGGCCGAACGCTGCACAGAAGCTCGTCTTCGGCGTGGCGATGATGAAGTCGGCTGCGAGCGCGATGCTGAACCCGGCACCGAAAGCAGGCCCGTCCACCGCCGCGATGACAGGCATCTCGAGCTTGAGGAGGTCGCGAAACCAGTCCTGAACGTTCGTCATGCGGCTGTGCATCATCTGACTGGTCTTCTTGGTGGCCATGCCCTTCACATCGCCACCGCCGCAGAAGGCGCCGCCGCGCCCGCCGACCACCAGTGCTCTGACATCGAGTTCCTTGTGGTCGATGCCATTGCGCAAGCGTTGGATGACATCGGCGATCTCGACCCGCATGACATCGTCGAGCGCGTTCTTGGCCTCCGGGCGGTTCAAATGAAGAAAGGCAATGCCGTCTTCGATGTCGAACTCGATCGCTTCATAAGTCATGCACGTACCTCTGAGTTTGATAGCGGGGTGGTCAGATCGACGCCCCAGGCTTGTCGCGCTGCAGGTGTGGCAACAGGCGAACCACGACCTCGCGTTCCGCCGCGAACGCGTAGCAGCTGTCCACACGAAAGCGGCGCAGCGCGTCTTCTTCAGGATCATCAGTAGAGACGATGCGCAGCGGCGCGATGCCTTGCAGCACGGTCGTGGCCATGGGCCCCAACAGCTCCACGATGTGCGTGCAGGACGCTACGCCCCCGAGCAGTTCGCGCACGCGCTTGTTCCAGCCTGCCCCGATGCTGAGCCCTACCAGCGCTTGCAGCGCAGCAGCCGCCCCCGGGCAAATGCTGAAGGGCGTTGCCAACATCTTTGCGTCCGCAGAGTGAACTTGAAGTTCGGCGTCCAGCACGAGGCGAACGGTGATGTCGTGCAGATGGTGCCCGGGCGGAGCATCTTCCTTCGCCAGCAGGCGACGAAACGGGTGTGTCTTGGTGTCGACCAGGCGGCCTTCGACTTCGAACAGGCCGTCACTGCGACGGTAGAAGCGCATGTCCACGGCGCGGTGGTGCAACTCCTCGCGGGTCACTGCATTGGTGCTCATGAAATTCTCCGGCCTTGTGCGTGCTTCAGCCCACCGCAGCTCGGAAGATGCGCATGTAGTTGCCGCCTGCGATCTTCCCCGCCTCCTCGGAAGTGAACCCGCCGCGCAGCATCGCCGCAATCAGGTTGACCCACTGCGCGTAGTCTTGCAACACACCAGGGGCGACCTGTTGATCGGTCCCGACGCAGACATGGTCCACGCCGACGACGTCGGCCATTTCCTTCAGTCCCTCGACGTACTTGTCGAGATCAGGAAAGATGGCCCAGATCCCGATGGCGCCACCGGTCTCTGCAATCGCCCTCGCATGGTTCTGGCTCACGCAACGAGCGGCCAGCCGGGTCGATGCCATTGCCCGGGAACCGGCGAGTGCCGTGTGCGACAGCAGCAGCGGCTTGGTAGAGACGTTCGCCGCGGCCTTGGCCGTGGTCTCAGTGGCGTGTGCAACATCGACGACCATGCCCAAGCGATGGCAGCCACGGATCACCTCGGCGCCGAATGCGGTCAACCCTTCATGCGTCACCGCGCCCATCTGGAAGTCACCGATATCGTTCGGGGTGTAGTGCACAAGCTGAGCTGAGCGGATGCCGCGTTGGTGGGCTTCTTCCAGCCGCTCGAGCTTTCCTTCCAGGAAGTCCAGCCCCTCGACGCCGCCGATCAGCGCCGGCTGTCCTGCGGCATGGGCCGATGCCAGATCGGCTGCCGTCAGTGCGCGCTGCAAGCCATGGTGCGCAACCATGTCGTCGGTCCAGGCGAGTCGTACCAGGTGGTGCCTGTAGAGCTCATTCGGCCCTGGCGAACGGGAGACGCCGGTGATCCCGGCGGTATTCCTGCCGAGAAGCGGTTCATCCGGGATTTCCGACAGGCACACGGCAGCAAGGGAGCCTGCCCGCATGCCGGCTGCAAGGGTGCCGTTGGGAGGAGCCGGTGAGTAGATGCCTTGCGGTCCGCCATGCGTGTGGACATCCACCGAGATGACTCTGCGCAAAACCTCGAGCGCCTTCACACCATCCTCGGCAACTCTGGCAGCATTCGTTGAACCGTCGGGTCCAACACCGCCACTGACCATGGCCTGCACCGACGCCATCGGGGTGCTCCAGATCGAATGACGGCAAGAGGTGCCAAACGTATGGAAATGACCGCAGCACATAGCTTGTCAGACGGTGACGGTAACGGTCGCACTTAGCCCGGCTTTGCGCCAGAGATGTCGACCATTCGCTTCCATTTGGCAAATTCGCTCGGCATATTGCTGCGCATCTTTGCCGCGTCTTGCAGATCCATCACATAACCCAGCTTGTCGGCCACCTCCTTGAACTCAGGAGTGTTGGCAGCCTCGAGCATGACCCGAGAAATTTCTGAGACTGTGGCTGGTGGCGTACCAGCCGCGTGAGTGCGAATATGGGCGAGGTCACATCGTAGCCGCGCAGGCCCGACTCATCCAAGGTCGGCACATTGGCGAGTGCCGGAACGCGTTTCGGAGCAGTGACGGCCAAGGCCCGCAACTTTCCAGCTTGGATCATCGACATGGCAGTTGAGGTGCCGGTGAGTCCCATTTGAAGTTGCCCGCCTATGACATCAGTCATCACCTGTGAGGCGTCTTTATAGGGAATGTGAACGATGTTGATGCCAGCCGCGTGCCCAAATTGCGCGCCCGCCATATGGGTGGGCGAGCCCACACCAGCCGAAGCAAAACTGATCACTCCCGGGTTGCGCTTGGCTTCGTTGATGAGGTCTTGTATCGTCTTGAAAGGTGAATCCGTCGCCACCACGACCGCAAATGCACCCTGAACGAATTGGGCGACCGGGGTGAAGTCGGTCAGGGGATTGAACGGCAACTTCGCATGGAGATACGGGTAGGTGAAATGCGCACTCGTGGTTATCAGGATCACAGTGCCATCCGCCGGAGCTTTGGCGGCAAAGTCAGTCGCGAGTTGGCCGCCGGAGCCCACCTTGTTTTCAACAAAAACGGGAGTATTCCACTGCTTCGCCATGTAGGTCGCGAAAAAGCGTCCCAGCACGTCGGTGCCTGGGCCAGGCGAATTCGGAACAATCACCTTGATTGTTTGTGACGTGAAGGGAGCCGCCACGGCGATCGATGGAAGTGCGAGTGCCGCAAGGCCAGCTTGCGTCAGTTGACGTCGAGAAATCATGTTGTCTCCGTTCAGGTGAGGTTCGATGGCGTGTTCAGGTGTTTTGTACGGCGCACCTTGACTGAAACAGTTCAAGACGGAAAGCCGTTGGATCAGGGGTGTAGTAGTGCCGGCCGAAACCAGCAAGATCACCTTCGAAGTGGCGTCAGCCCCTGGCGCGCTGCGCATCGGCCGTGGTGGGCGCCCCGAAGAGAGAGACCGAACGCCGTGGGTTACGGCGCGCAAGACCGTCGTGCATTTGCCCCTACTCCGGAACGATCCCCACCGTCGCAAACGTGTTCTTCCACCCATTCGCTTCCTCCGCGTACTCCTTGGCGAACTGTGCCGGCGACGACTGGAGCAAGGTGCCTGAGAGGCGAGCCTCCAACGCCTTGCGGGCCGCTTCGTCCGCATACAAGGTGCCGAAGGCGCGCGCGATGGTGTTGACCGCCTCTGCAGGCGTGCCCTTGGGCGCGAAGATCCCGCCCCACGATATGGGCAGGAAGCCCTTGTAGCCCACTGCTTCTTCGAGCGTAGGTACGTCCGGCAGAGCGGCGAGCCGATGGCTGTCGATCACCGCGAGCGCATGCAACTCCTTCGAGTCAAGCTGGCCCTTCACCGAGATATGTGCGCTGATGGCCAGTTGCGTGTCGTCGCGCATGAGTGCCATGGTCAGTGGGCCCACGCCGGTGAAGTCGACCGCCGTATAGCGCAGCCCCATCGGTTTCGCCACAACCGCCATCGCAAGGTTAAAGAACGACGCGCGTCCGGCTCCGGCAAAAAAGATTCCTTGCGGCGAGGACTTGCTCAACGCCACCAACTCGGCCATCGTCTTCGCGCGCTGCGCCGTTTTCGCATTGGTGATGAACACAACCGGCGTGTTGAAGACCCGGTAGACCGGGATCAGGTCCGTCAGGGGGTCGAAGCGGAGGTGGCGTGTCGTGTACTTCGCCAGGAGCATGCTCGGGCTGGCCATGAGAATCGTGTGGCCATCGTTTGCGGCCAGCACGTACTCGGTGCCGATGATGCCGCCTGCGCCTGCCTTGTTTTCCACGATGACGGGCTGCTTCCAGATCGCTTCCAACCTCGGCGCGAGAAGGCGCGTGATCGTGTCGGTCCCCGAACCGGGGCCGGTTCCCACCACGATCTTCACTGCTCGGGTAGGCCAAGCCGGCGCCTGGGCGAAGGACAAGTGGGGCGACAGGGAAACGGCTGCAGCGCCCAGGAGGAAGTTGCGGCGGCTCGAACAAGCGTTCTGAAATTTCATTTGTCTCACTTTCGTTGTTGTATCTGGGACCATCGTCGAACGACGTGGGGTGGCGCTCAGGTCACAGCAGTCAGCCCGAAACTGAGTCGGTGAATCGTAGTTTCGGCGGCGCGATTTGAAAGTGAAGTGTCCATAATGTGGCCATTTTTGAAGGAATTCGATGTCTGGCTCGACGACAGCAGAAGCGAATGCCGAGTAGCGGACCCTCTCTGTGGGCAGGCCATGTCGCCGAACAGGAAGACGATCTCTGGACGCCTATGCCGCTGCGCGCCTGCATTTCCCTCCACCCATCCAAACGGGCCTTGATGCAACACAATCACCTTCACGACCGACATCGAAAACGTGTTTTTCGGCATCGCACGTTGCAACCATTCGTCCACAATGTGACGGTGGAGCCTACGTCTTCAACAGCTGTTTCGCGATCATGTTTCGCTGTATCTCGTTGGCGCCCTCGAAAATCCGCATGACCCTCAACTCGCGGTAGACCCGCTCGACCACCATGCCCTTGATGTAGCCCGCGCCTCCGAAAATCTGCAAGGCTTTGTCCGCAATGCGGTTTGCGACTTCTGTGCAGAACACTTTGGCGTAAGAAGACTTCAAGCGCACATCGACGCCGGCCTGAAGGCCCCATGCAGCTTCCAGCAGCAGCATTCGCGCGGCATGGTGCTCCATTGCCATACCTGAGCAAGTCGTTGACCACCTTATGCGTCGACGCCTGCATGGCGAGCGAATCGTCGGAGAGCTTGAAGTCCATGAGTTTCCTCGGTGCGTTCGTTGAACGGGTTGAAGACCTAGGCAGGCGGCCATCTCAGATCCATCGGGTGAAACTCTCCACTGGCTCTCGCGGGGTTCTGTAGGTGTTCACCGGCGCGGACTCGTCCGCGTAGCCCAGCGCCATGCCGCACACCAGCATTTCGTTGGCGCCCGCATCGATGAATGGCAGGACGATCTTTGCGCAGTTGTTCCACGCTGCCTGGGGGCAGGTGTGCAGGCCGACGCGCGCGCCGCCAGCATCAGCGTCTGCAGGAACATGCCGTAGTCGATCAGCGAACCACGGCCCATGACGCGGTCGATCGTGAACATAAGGCCGACCGGCGCGTCGAAAAAGCGGTAGTTCCGTTGTCCCTGGGCGTGCATCTTGTCCTTGTCGCCTTTTTCGATGCCGAGGTGGCCGTACAAGGTCCAGCCGTTCTGGCGTCGCCGGTCGATGTAGGGCGAGACCCACTCTGAAGGGTAGTAGCCGTCCACCTCGCCGTACTCGGCGGTCAGGGAGGAATTGGCACGGGTCGCATCGTGCGCAGCACACACTTGTGCGACAAGTGCATCCCGACGTTCGCCCTGCAGCACGTACACCTTCCACGGTTGAGTGTTCGTGCTGGACGCCGTGCAACTCGCGATCCGCAGAATCTCCTCGACGTGCTCGCGCGAGACCGGCCTGTCGGGCGAGAACGCGCGGCACGAGAAGCGGCTTTCGATGGCCGCTACCACGCTGGCCGGATCCCGAACGGCTGCATCGACCTGGGACATGGTCATGGGTGTCTCCATAGCGTTCAGCACCTCAGACCGTGCCCGCCTGGCGCAGCTCGGCAATCTGCCTGACCGAGAGCCCCGCCAGTTCGCGCAGGATCTCATCGGTGTCCGCGCCCAGTGCTGGCGCTGGCTTGATCTGCGGGGACGGCGTCCCGCTGAACCGTGGCTGCACTGCAGGCATCTTCAGCTCGCCGATCTGCGGGTGCTCGACGCTGGCAATGGTGCCCCGGGCCTCGTAGTGCGGGTCTGCCACGATGTCCTTGATCGAGTAAATCAAGGAATAAGCCAGGCCCTTCTCTTCGAGGATACGGCAGACCTCCAGCACCGGCAGCGACTTGATCCACGCCGCGACGATGACGTTGAGCTCCTCGACGCACGCAGTGCGTTTCGCGTGGGTCGAATAGCGCTCTTCCTCGCCCAGGGCCGGGATGACTTCGCACAAGCGGCCGAACATGCGGTCGTTGGACACGGTCAGGACGATGTAGCGTCCATCGCAGGTTTCGAAATGGTCGCCCGGGGCTGCCGCAAAGTGAAGGTTTCCGGTACGTTCGCGCGGCAGTCCCATCTTGTCGTAGGCCGTGACCATCACGTCGGTGAAGCGGAACACCGTTTCGTACAACGAGAGATCGATCTGCTGACCTTCGCCGTCGCGCATATCCCGGTGGTAGAGCGCGACCATGATTCCGAAAGCGCCGAACAACGCGGTCGAGTAGTCGGCCATCGCCGTGCCCAGCTTGACCGGAGCGCGGTCCGGATAGCCGGTGGCGTTCAGCGTACCGCCCATCGCCAGGGCGATGCGGTCGTACCCCGCGCGGTTCGCGTACGGGCCGGTCTGGCCATAGCCGGACACACTCAGCATGACAAGCCTTGGGTTGACCTGCTTCAGGTGTTCCCACGAGAGGTTCCACTTGCCCAGGATGCCGGGGCGGAAGTTCTCCACGAGCACATCGGCGTGCTTCAACATCTCCTTTAGGATCCGTTGGCCTTCGGGATGATGCAGATCGAGCGTGACGGACTTCTTGTTGCGCCCTTCGACGTTCCACCAAAGGCTTTCGCCTTCCACCGATGGCCCGATATGACGCAGAGAGTCGCCGCGGCCCGGCTGCTCGATCTTGATCACGTCGGCACCGAGGTCTGCAAGCAGCGTTGCGGCAACGGGGCCCGCAACCATCGTGCCGATGTCGATCACGCGGATGCCGGCCAGAGGCCCTTTGTCTTTCGGTTCCATACTCTGTTTCCTTCAAGTCGTCGATATCAAGTCACCGCACATCGGTGAAGGCTCATTTGCCGGTGAACCGAGGAGCGCGCTTTTCCTTGAACGCCGTCAGCCCTTCGACCCGGTCCGCGGAGAAATGGTGCAAGTTGCTCAGGGCGCGCTCATAGCGCAGCCCAATGGACAGCGGCTGATCCAGCGCATCATTGAGCGCCTGCTTCATGCGGCCCAGCACCAACGGGCTCTTGGCCGCGAGCTTCTTGGCCAGCGCCTCGACGGCGCCGATGAAGCCGTCGTCGGCGACCACCAGGTTGACGAGGCCGAGGGCCTTCCATTCGCTGGCTGGATGCATGTCGCCCGTGAACATCAGAAGCTTGGCGTTGTTCAATCCCACCTTGCGCGGCAGGCGCGCGGTGGCGCCGGCGCCCGGAAACAGGGCGTAGTTCGAATGTGCATCGCCGAGGCGGGCGGACTCGGCAGCGATGACGAGGTCACAGGCGAGCACGAGTTCCAGCCCACCCGCCACCGCGATCCCGTTGATGGCCGCGATGACAGGCTTGGTGGACGCTTCGATCAGCTCGGTCAGACCGCCGATCGCCTTCACGAACTCGGCACCACTCTCGGGACGGCTGCGGGCCGGGTCCTTCAGATCCGCGCCGGCGCAGAAGGCTCGGCCTTCGCCCGTCAGAACAATGACGCGGACTTCCGGGTCACCCTGGGCATCCTCGATTGCCTGCGTCAATGCATTGACGAGCGACAGGGTCAGCGAGTTCAACGCTTGGGGCCGGTTGAGCTTCAACCACAGCACCGCGTCGCGCCGTTGTTGATCGAGTTCTTCTGTTTTCAGTGCGGTTTCCATGTGCAGCCTTCGAGGATTGGGTGTTGAGAGTTGGATCGGATCTGCTCAGCGCAGTCCAAGGGACTTGGCGACGATGCCGCGCAGCACTTCCTTCGTACCGCCGCGGATCGTGCAGGACGGTGCGTGAAGAATCACGTTGGCCAGCGCGGCGCTGTACCCGCTGGCGCCGGTGTCAGGCTCGGTCGGCAGCGCCAGTCGAAGGGTCTCAGGAATCTCCTGCTCGAAGCAGGAGCCAAGGTCCTTGACCAAGGCCGCATGCAGTGGGGCATCCTGCTCGTCGGCGAGCATCGTGGCGATCGAACGCGACATTCGCCGCAGCGTCGAGAGGTGGGCGACCAGGCGCCCTATCGTCCGGGCGCCTTCGGTCGACGGCTGCTGCTTGAGCGCGGCAACGAATTCCTCGACCGCACCCATGTGGGACATGAACCGGTCAGGGCCGCTGCGTTCGAACGTCAGCTCGCTCGTGACCTGCTGCCAGCCTTGCCCTTCGACGCCGATGAGAGCGTCGTCGGCAAGGAACACGTCCTGGAAATGGACCTCGTTGAAGTCGGCGTCGCCGGCGATGTTGACGATCGGCCGGCAGGTGATGCCCGGCGTCTTCATGTCGACCAGGAACTGGCTCAAGCCGGCTTGCCGCACCTCACCTGCGGGCGCCGTCCGGCACAGCAGGATCATGTAGTGCGCGCGGTGCGCGCTCGAGGTCCAGATTTTGGCGCCATTGACCCGCCAGCCACCGTCCACCTTGGTGGCACGCGTGCGCACAGACGCGAGGTCTGACCCGGAGTCCGGCTCGCTCAGGCCGATGCAGAAGTAGCACGTGCCAGCGGCGATCCGAGGAATGACCTCCTCGCGCTGGCGCTCGCTGCCGAAGCGCAGCAGTAGCGGACCGCTCTGGCGTTCGGCCACCGCATGCGCAAAGATCGGTGCGCGCACGGCGAGCAGTTCCTCCAAGACGACCAGGCGCTCCATCAAGCCGTAGCCACCGCCGCCATAGTGCTTTGGAAAGCCCATGCCGATCCAGCCGCGGCGACCAAGCGCCTCGCTGAACTCGGGATCGAAGCCGCCGAAGGAAGCGGCTCCGTGACGATTGCCGTGCCAGCCGTCGAGGAACTCTCGAACTTCGGCACGCAGCGCCTCACCGATTTCGGACTGCCGCGGGCGGGGAAAAGAAAGCTTGTTCATCGTGCGGCTCCTGCCTGTGCTGCTGCGCCACCCGCAGCCGTTGCCATGGGCACCATGGCGCGCCACAGCGACTGCTCCGCGGCACCAGCCAGGATGCGCTCGCCCAGCGCGCGAGACCAAAACGCCTCGTTGCCGTACTCGTCTCTCCAGGACCAGAGCCGCTTGGTGAAATGGTGCAGTTCGTGCTCTTCGGTGAAGCCGATGGCGCCGAAGGTCTGGTGCGCGATCGCGCAGGCCTGGCCCGCTGCTTCACCGGTCCGGATCTTCGCGCTGACAGCCGCAATGCTGTGCGTCAGGGGTTCGCCCACCCCAGCGAGCCATTCATCGATGGCTTCGCTGCCGGCTTCGGCAGCCGCACGCGCTGCTGCCGCCTGCGTTGCGAGCAGTGCGATGTTCTGCTGCACCGCCTGGAATTTGCCGATCGGCCGGCCAAACTGCACGCGAAGGTTGGCGTACTCGACCGCAAGCGCAAGGGACCGTTCGATCGCTCCGGCCATGAGCGCACTGCGCAGGATGGCTGACAGGGAAAGCAACTCACGTGCGTCTAAAGGCGCGGAGACTACCGCCTGCGGAACGACTCCTTCGAGCATCAGCGTGTCGCGCGGTTCGCCCGCCAGATTGCGGCCTGAAGAGATGGAGATGCCGGCTGCATCCCGAGCCAGGACGATCAGTTGAGCGGCTGTGCCGGAACCCACGATGAACGCGACATGCGTGCATGCGTCGCCCCATGGCACACGCGGGAGCTTGCCATCGACGCGCCAGCCGTCGTGGGTGCGAACCAGCCTGATCTGCTCGGGATACGCTGACGACGCAATGGTCGGCAAGGATGCGCCCCCGACGCCGGCATGGTCCAAAAGCCAGTGGCCGACCATCGCCTCCGCCAGAAGTGCGTCCGAGGCATGCTCACCGGCGAGGATCAGAAGCCCGCATGCATCCGCCCAACTTACACCCGCGCCACCCTTGCTCTCGGGCAGCAAGGTCTTGTCGAATCCGGACTCTTGCAGCACTAGCCACAGATTTGCGGGCTTGTCCGCGAATATCCGAAGGGCCGCTTCATGCAGCATGTCGCGCGTCTCTTCACTCATTGCCTGCTCCTGGTGGTTGTCTTCGTCACGTCAGACGGGATCCCACGAGAAGATGTCTCGCGACTTGTCCAGCGGGAAGAACGAGGACTTCATCATGGGCAGCGCCACTTCGAGGCAGGTATCGACGGTCCAGCCCTCGCTGCGGTGTGCGGTCCGAATCGGGCGCGGCTGGGAGAACAGGTAGATCTCGTTGCTGCGTACGCCGAAGATCTGACCTGAAACGCTCTTGGCCTCGTCGGTGAGCAGTGCGCAGGTGAACGGCGCGATCTTGGCAACTTCCATCCGTTGGTTGACCAGCGTGCGAGCCATCCCCTCCGGAGTGTCGGTCGGGATCGAGCTCACCATGCGGGTAAATGCAAACGGCGCAATACAGTTGGACCGCACGCCGAAACGCTCCATGTCGAGCGCGATCGATTTCGACAGGCCGACGACGCCCATCTTTGCAGCGGCGTAGTTGGCCTGCGCTACGTTGCCGATCAGGCCTGAGGTCGACGTCATGTGCACGATGGCACCGGACTCCTGACCTTTGAAATGCGGCGCGACGGCGCGGGCCATGTTGAAGCAGCCCTTCAGGTGCACCTTCACGACAGCGTCGAAGTCCTCTTCCGACATCTTGTGGAAGATCCCGTCCCGCAGGTTCCCCGCGTTGTTGACCAGCCCGTCGACACGCCCGTACAAGTCGAGCGCATGCTTCACGATCTGTTGTGCGGAGTTCCACTCGGCGACGCTATCGGTGTTGGCGCTGGCCTCGCCACCTGCGGCGCGAATCTGTTCGACTGTCTGCTGGGCCGGTCCGGCGCTGCGGGCGCCGTCACCCTCCATGTTCACACCCAGGTCGTTCACGACAACCTTCGCGCCTTGGCGCGCCGCCTCGAGTGCGATCTCCTTGCCCACGCCGCGCCCGCGCCGGTCACCACGATCACTTTGCCTTGGAGTCGTTGCGTCATTGCTGTCTCCTTCATGCGGTGAGGATGGAAACCACCGCCACGGCGGACTCGTGGCCGACTTGGCCGCCCGAGTTTTGTGCCAAGGCGACCTTGGCAGACGGGCGCTGCCGCTCGCCTGCTTCGCCGCGCAGTTGCTGCACCAGCTCGGCAATCTGGGCTGCACCGGTAGCACCGATCGGATGGCCCCTGCTGAGCAAGCCGCCGCTCGGGTTGACGGAGATGCGGCCGCCGATGTCGGTTGCACCGCTGCGCAGCAACTCGACACCCTGTCCCTCAGGACAAAACTGCACGACCTCGTAGTTGATGAGCTCGCCGGGAGCCGATGCGTCGTGCACCTCAGCAACATGGACCTCGTCAGGCCCGATGGACGCTTCCTTGTAGGCCGCCTTCGCGGCGCTGACCGAAGCGCTCGGCTTGGTAGAGTCCGCCATGCCGGACAGCAGCACGGAGCTTGCAACCCACACCGGTCTGCACCCCGTCAGCTGCGCCGCGACACGGCTCGAGACGAGAACGATCGCTGCCGCGCCGTCTCCGATCGACGAGCACATCGGCAGCGTGAGCGGCTCGCTGATCATGCGAGCGGCCAAGACCTCCTCGACCGTCGTTTCCTTGCGGAACTGTGCGTACGGGTTCAGGGCGCCGGCACGCCGACTCTTGACTGTGATCCGGGCGAAGTCCTCCGGCGTCGTGCCGGTCGCCTTCATGTAGCGCCGCGTGCGTTCCGCATAGATGTCCATGAAGATGGATCCGCTGCCGGAACCGATGTGCGCCGGCATGACATCTTCCTTGTCCACCGCGCCGCCGAACGCGCCGAACGACACGGCCTTGTCGGGGTGACTCAGCTTTTCCGCACCGACGGCCATGGCCACATCAGACTGGCCGCTGGCAACGGAATGCCAGGCGAGGTGGAAGGCTGTGCTGCCGGTGGCGCAGGCGTTCTCCACGCTGACCATGGGCTTACCGAGCAGACCGGTATGCCTCAGGGCGGCTTGCGCGCGCACCATCTCCTGGCCCGTGATGAGTCCGGCTGCTGCGTTGCCGAAAAAGACGCGGTCAACGCGCTCGGCTCCGATGCCAGCATCAGCCAAGGCATTTTTTACAGCCTCTTCCGCGGAAGTCCTGACCGAACGGTCCATAAACTTTCCGAACGAGGTCATGCCAATGCCGACGATTGCGACGCGGGTGTTCATAGTCTTTCCAATCCAGGGAATAAAAATGTCAAAGGGGAGCGCCGACGACTGCGGCGGTTGTCGAAGCGGGCGCGATCAGATCGCGCTGGGGTTTTCGTTCTTGCGACGGGCGGGCCCGTCGTACTCGACTTGGTCCAGGGTGATCTGGCGCCAGCCCGGCTCACGCGCCTTCTCTTCGAATGCGTGAGCGAACAGGCCCGCCGTGCGCGGCACGACGATGAAGGCACGCGCCAACCGCCAGTCGAAGCCCATGTCCGAAATGAGGGCGCCCACCGCCGCATCGATGTTCGCCAGCAGCGGGCGGTTCTTCTTCTTGATGAGCGCCTTCTCCAGTTCGCGCGTCATGCGGACATGATCGCCAGCGGTCCCGTACTCTTCGGCCAGAGCGAACAGCACTTTGCTGCGAGGATCGCCCTCGGCATGCTGCGGGTGACCGAAACCATCGAGCCGCTTGTGGTTGGCCACGTACTCCGTCGCCACGTCCTCATAGCCGCGACCGCTCGAGGCAGCCAATGCCACCAACTCCTGGATGTAGCGGGTGAACTCTTCGCCGGCGCCCCCGTGCACGTCGCCAAACATTATGGCCCCGGCTGCCACCGCGCACTGGATCGGCACGCCAGCTGCCTGCACAAAACGGGTCACCGTCGAGGATGGCGAAATGCCGTGGTCCGCGACCGAGATGAACATGGCGTTGATCATCTTGGACTCGTTGCCCTTGGGTAGTTCGCCCTTGTAGAGCAGGTACACCATGGCGCCGAAGTCGATCTTGCCCACCAGATCCGTGAGGACGTCGTAGCCCCTGACCATCGTGCCTTCATGGGGAGTCGGGTCACCGATGGCGGTGCGCCAGTATTTGCGGTCGGCGGTCTTGGTCATGTCGGTCATGCAATGCTCCATTTCAGCGAAGGGGGTGAATGTGATCGAGATGAGATCTCGAACTTGTCGGCTTGAATCGTAGATTCGGAGGCCTGAGCGCCAAACCCGCATGTCCACCATATGGATGTTTTTACCGAAACCCATCAGCAAAGTATTCGGCTATATCCCATTTCATCGTCCTACCCTGTCCACGCTATGATCAGAACCATGACCAGTACGGAAGCACGCGGGACCCAGAGCATCGATCGCACATTCGGTGTTTTGAAGCAAGTGGTTGCCCATGGAGCTCACGGCTTGACGGTGGCCGAACTCGTGACAATCTGCGAACTCGAGCGTCCGACGGTGCACCGCATCGTTCAGGCTCTGGAAAGACAAGGCTTGTTGAAGCGTCCCGCTGGGTCGAAGCGCTATGTGCTGGGCGACTACTGCCGCCAGATGGCTGCCGCCTTCGCTGACCGGGCCGATCTGAGGACAGTGTGCGAACCAGCACTAAGGGGGATATCGGAGGAGACGGGAAACAGCGCGTTCCTCATTGGTCGCGTGGGGTACGAATCTATCTGTCTGGGCCGTGTGGTTGGCTCATACCCGGTGCAGGTGTTGACGGTCAATGTCGGCACTAGGAACCCTCTTGGCGTAGGCGCAGGTGGTCTCGCCATCCTGTCGACGTTACCCGTGCCCGAGCAAGGCGAATGCATCCGCGCGAACGCGAAGCGGCTGGGCAGTTACGGTTCGCTGACCGAGTCGACGCTGCGCGCGCTCATTCGTGCGACCCAACGCCGAGGTCATGCCGTCATCGGTCACTACAACGTGCCGGGCGTCGTCGGGATTGGAATGGCGATGCGCGACGCGAGCGGCAACGTCTTGGGCGCGATCACCACGTCTTCGATCGACAGCCGCATGTCGAGGGAAGATCAACAAGTTGCCGCCACCTCAATTGCGCGGAACATTGCGCACATTCAATCTTCGCTGGACATCCTCTGATATCCGCGAGGCCTCTGCGGGTCATGGAGGCACTGTTCGTGGAGCTGCTCGCGCGGTCGTTTGGTGCTCCGCCACAGACCTTGGAGTAGGTCACAAGCGCCAGCCCGTTTGTCCGTGCCTTCCAGGACGGGTAGTCGAGCCTCACCCCGCGTCGCCAAATCCCTCCATCGAGAGCCGTCGAGGTGAACTCTGCGCCGTCGGGCCTGTGCCTGTGGTTCGGTTGACCTTGCCTCGTTTTCACGTACATCAAGTCAAGCAGCCAAGAGGCTGCATTCCCTTGTGATCAGTGCGAGGTATCCATTTGCCAGTGAGCGCGCCCGCGGCTTTAAAAGCCCTCGATCCAGTCCACGATGTCCAGTCGAGCCTCCGCTCGCTACATCGAGGCTATGTCCTTGCAACATAAGGCTGCTTTGGAACAAGGCATTTCCACAGACCCGCTCCTGATACGTTGGCGGCTTCGCTAGTCATTCGACAACTGGGCTAGGGCTCAATCCGTCCTTGAGACAAGCGGGCGCCCCTCTATACAGTCGCCAAAAGTGCGTCCTTTTCCCGCAACTGCTCGCGAAACAGAATGGCATAGTCTGGCGTGACGGCTGCCTGGATGCTCGGACGCAGAGCCAAGGCGAGACGCCAGTTTGCCACCCGTTTCAGCCCATCGAACACATGATGGGTGGGCTCGAAGTCGAAGTCGAGGATGTCGAAGCAGCGAAAGATCGGTGCCATGACGGCATCCACCATGCTGAAGCTATTTCCCGCGAAGTAAGGGCCGCTCGACATATCGGCTTCGAACCGTTCCAGTTTTTTCCTGAAGGCAGCAGCCGTGGCACGGGCCGTCTCATGGTCGGCAGCGTTCAGCAGTCCCCATGCATCCGACAACGTGGCGGAAGCGAATTCAACCCACGCACGATGTTGTGCACGAAGCAGCGCATCCTGCGGATGCAATGCTGGACTGGGCTGCAGGTCCTCGAAGTACTCGCAGATCGCGACGCTTTCAAATAGAACGGACCCACCCCCATCGGCATGTTGAACCTTGAGCAATGGAACCTTGCCCGTTGGCGAGATTGCGAGGAACCAGTCTGGTTTGTCGTGAAGATCAACATTGACCCGCTCGAAGGTGATCCCTTTTTCGTGCAACACGATGGCGACTCGCTGAACGAAGGGGCACAAGGGATGGCTGATAAGTATCCACTGTGTTTGTGGCATCGAAAGGCACTCAGTAAAAAAAACCCCCACGGATGGGGGCGGTCGCATAACAGATCGTTTGGGTTTATGACTTCAAGAAGTCTTGAGTCGAAACCGCATTGCCGTAGAAAGGCAAGATATCCGCCAGGAACGAGGTCTGCTGCTCCTTCGTGAAAGCCGCAGACGCGTCGTGGATCACGTTGGTGTGGTACCCAAGGTCGTGCGCATTGCGCAGCGTCGATTCCACGCACTGGCGCAAGGCAAAGCCCATCAGGTAGATGTCTTCGATCCTGTTGTTGCGCAAATAGCTGTCCAGCGTGGTGGCGGCAAAGGCGCTGCTGCCGCCGGTGCGCTCGGTGATGACATGCTCTCCGGCAACCGGCTCGAAGCCTGGGAAGAACCCCGTCTGCTCGCCGAGGAAGGATCTGTAGGCGGGGATCATGGTGCGCAGACCGTACTTGCCCTGCCCCATTGCCTTGTAGTCCGGCTCCAGCACCATGGCGACGTGGATCACCTCCAGGTTGCGACGCCGGGCGTCGGCAAGTACTTTCCTGGAATTCACGACCGCGTCGTCGAACTGCTTGCGATCCTGGAATTGAGGATTGATGCTGCCGGTAGATGCCACCCAGTCGTTTTGATATTCGATGAGGATCAGCGCACTTTTGCGAGATTCGCTGGCCTGCACGGAGGCGGAAAGCGTGTTCATTGGAGAGTTTCCTTTTAAGTCTGGTTCGAGAGTGGTCTGCAATCAGCCGTTGAGCGTGCGGCCGCCGTCGACGATGATTTCGGAGCCGACCGTCCATCGGGACTCGTCCGAAGCCAGGTACAGCACCGCCTTGGCAACCTCTTCCGGCGTGCCGAAACGCCCGAACGGAATGGTTGCGGCGATGTCCTTGTTGGCCTGCTCGCGGTAGGCATCGGGAATGCCGAGCTTGTCGTACAGCGGCGTTTCGACCGGGCCGGGGCTGACGGCGTTGACACGAATGCCGCGCCCGAGCAGTTCGCTCGAAAGCGTCTTCGACATGTTCAGGAACGCAGCTTTGGTCGCGGCATAGACCGACGAACGCTCCGCGCCCACATGCGCATTGATCGACGTGTTGAGCACCACCGATGCGGGGCTCGCGAAGACAGGAAGCAAGGCCTGGATCAGGAAGTACGGCCCCTTGACGTTGATGTCGAACGAGCGATCGAACATTTCTTCCGTCCACGTTTCGATCGGCATCCAGACGGATACGCCGGCGTTGAGGAAAGCGATGTCGAGTTGACCGTAGCGAGTCTGGACGGCTTGCGCCAACGCCTTCTGCGCGGCCACGCTGGCCGAATCGGCGCGCAGCACCAGGACCTCGCTGCCCAATTCCGCCTGCGCCTTGGCGATGGAATCCGGATTGACGCCGGTGACGATGACACGCGCGCCTTCGGCGAGGAATTGCCTGGCCGTTTCCAGGCCGATGCCGCTGGTGCCGCCGGTGATGAGAGTACGTTTGCCTTGCAAGCGGGACATGAAAATTCTCCAGTAGGTTTGTTCGTGGTCGGCCCACCTTGGCCGACCTGCCGTGTGAAGAACTATGCGCTCATGCCTCGATCCTTATAAGATCGTCTCTTTGCATATGATTCATGCCCCACATGCATGAATCGGAGGTTTGCCTTGGATCGATTCCTGCTGATGACTTGCTTCGCTCGCGCCGTGGAGACGGGCAGCTTTTCCGCCGCGGGCCGCGACCTGGGCCTGGGACAGCCGAATGTCAGCCGGTACGTGGCGGCACTGGAAGACCATCTGCAGACCCGGCTGCTGCACCGATCGACGCGCAAGCTTTCCCTCACGCCGGAGGGCGAGCGCTACTACGCGGAAGTCCGGCGGATTCTTGACGCCGTGCACGAATCGGAGTCGTCGTTCAAGGAGAACGTGGATCCGTCGGGATTGCTGCGCGTTGCCTGTCCGACCGCGCTGAGCTATGCCTTCGTGTTGCCGCATGTGCCCGCATTCCTGGAGCGCTATCCGGGATTGACGCTGGATCTCCAGACCAACGACCGATATGTGAATCTGGTCGATGAAGGGGCCGAACTAGCGATTCGGATCGGACATCTGGCAGATAGCGCATTGCGCGCGCGCCGCATCGGTTTGTTCGATCGCGTGTGCGTTGCCAGCAAGAAATACCTGGCGCAACGCGGAGTCCCCAGCACGCCCAACGACCTGCGCGGGCACGATTGCGTGGTCTACACCCTGCTCTCGTCCGGTGCCACCTGGCGCTTCCGGGATGCCGAAGTTCCGGTCACCGGCAGGCTTCGGGTCAGCTCACCTGAGGCCGCACGCGAATCCGTCAACGCGGGGCTAGGCATCGGGTACGGGCCGGAATGGCTGTTCGAGGAAGGGCTGAAGAACGGCAATTTGCAGTTGCTGCTGACGGCCTATGCCACCCCGCCCGTGCCCATACAAATTGTTTATGTCGCGAACAGGCTGCTTCCGAAGCGGGCCATCGTCTTCATGGATTTCATCGCCGATGCATTTTCGAAGATACCGGCACTGAACGTCCGCGATGAGTTGCCTTAAGCGAAATGAACTTGGTAGTTGGCGCCACCGCCGACACGCATCGACCGAGACGGCCCCTGAGGTGGGTCGTGACATCCCCATCAGCCGACGACGGCTGACTTGAACAAGCCCGGTTCCGCAAGCTTGTGCCTTCCTCGTCAACGGACCATGCAGGGCCGCTTGTTATCGAAGGTCCAGCTGGGAATCAGGTACTTCATGACTTGCGCATCGTTGCGCGCACCGAGGCCGTGCTTCAAGTACAGCTGGTGCGCCTTCTCGACCTCGTCCATGTCGAGCTCGACGCCGAGGCCGCCGCGCGTGGGCACCTTCACGAAGCCTTCCTCGATCTGCAGCGGCGCCTTCGTCAGGCGCTGGCCGTCTTGCCAGATCCAATGCGTGTCGATGGCCCTCACGTTGCCGGGTGCGGCGGCAGCCACGTGCGTGAACATCGCGAGCGACACGTCGAAGTGGTTGTTCGAATGCGAGCCCCAGGTCAGGCCCCAGGCCTGGCACAGCTGCGCCACGCGCACCGAGCCCTGCATTGTCCAGCCAAGCCATTGATGCTCAGCCGGAAGTCCACCGGATCGCGGTGCAGGTAGACCCTCAGCTCTTCGTCGAAGCGGAACACCGAAGCCTCTCAAGCACTTCGATCACCTCGCCGACGATGCGCAGCTCGACCCCGCGAAGATCGATCGCCACCCCGTTGGGCAAGCGTGCCTGCACGTCCATCACGGCGACCGTGTCCTCGCCCGAACGCGCCTTCACCAACGACGATGGCTGCTCTGCGACAGCCACAAACGCAGGCGTCACCACGCTGTTGGTCTTGTGCGCACGCCCGCCGACGCCATGCTCGCGAAGCCAGCGGCTGACCTGGTTGGCGTCGACACCGCACTCGCGCGCAAGGCGCGACACCGAGGCGCCCGGCTGGCGGCACAGTGCCACCAGTTCCGACTTCGCCGCCTCGTCGTACACGCCGCGCCCGACGCTCTTGCGACCCAACACCAGCCGGCGTTTGAGGTCTTCCATTTCGTCTGTCATTACGTTCCCACGTTGATCTATGTGGGAACGTAGGCTGTCAGCTCGCCGCGAGCAATTCAAGGACGCGATGAGTTGGCCGGCCGATGCGGCGGCGAAGGCACTCGCCTCCGACAAGACGCTGAGCAGGATTGTTAACGATGTAGGTGACGAGCGAACGCGTGCTCGACGCCGCGGTTTGCCGGCCTGGCCGCGGCTATCCGCCCATTGAGCGTTTTGACTCGCTGGAAGCAGAGCTCCCGGTCGTATTCCCCTCTACCAGCGTCCTCAACATGGCGACGAACTGGTCGCGCTGTGCGACGGGCAAGGGCGCAAGGATGCGTTCTTGTATTCGCAAGATGCTGGGTTCGATCTCCGAAACGAGGCGCTCGCCTTCCTTGGAAAGTGTTAGCAAGCGAACTCGCCGGTCGTCCGGACTCGCGTTGCGAGCCATAAGGCCACGCGCCTCCAAGCGGTCCACAACGCTGGCTATCGTCGACGTGTCGATGCCGATCGCACGGGCCAATCTGCGTTGGTCCGTCCCGGGTTGGACAGCCACGGCTGCCAGCGCGCCGTACTGCACAGGAGTAAGGCCTTGAGCCTTCGTTTCTTCGAAAAACATGGCTACTGCAATCTGGTGCAGGCGCCGTACGTGATAGCCAGGCAGGTTCTGGATCTCAACAGTCATACGCGACACTTTTTATAGGGTTTTTACCAACTAAGCATACAAATTGTAGGCCTACACTGATCGTCAGTTCACTGATGATCAGCACACAAACAGGAGATGGACATGGTGGAACTTCAAACCGTCGACGTATCACGCCTAATCGACGAACGCCGCATCAACGCCTTCAACATCAAATTGTTGCTGCTCTCTTTTCTGCTCGTACTGTTAGACGGATACGACATAACCGCTGCGGCGTTTGCGGCGCCGTACCTCGTGAGCGACTGGCACATCACGAGCATGTCCGCTCTTGGCCCCGTCTTCAGCGCGAGCCTACTCGGCGTCTTCTTCGGCTCGCCGCTCTTCGGCTACATCGGTGATCGGTTCGGACGGAAGGTCGCAATCATCGCCTCGTGCCTCATGTTTGGAGCTTTCACCCTCGCTTGCACGAAGGCAGGCGCAGTGTCGGAGTTGCTCTATCTGCGTTTCCTCGCGGGCATCGGCATTGGCGGTTTACTCCCCAACATTACGGCGTTGAATGGCGAGTTCGCGCCGCGCCGGATCCGCGCGACGATGATCATCGTAATGTTTACTGGTATCGCCTTCGGCGGTGCACTGCCTGGCCTCATCTCCACCACGCTTGTACCGCACTACGGGTGGCAGGTCCTGTTTCACATCGGCGGCGTGGCCCCGATCATGATTGCGTTCCTTGCGATTTATTTACTGCCGGAGTCCCTAAAGTTCCTCGTGCTGAAGAATGGCAGTCGTGAGGCCATCGTTAGCATCGTGCGCTCGCTCAACCCGGCGCTTGGCATCGGACCGAGGACAGCATTCGTGATCAAGGAGGAGGCGGGCTATTCGGGGTTCACACCGAAGCTGCTGTTCGCCGGCCGGCTTGCGTACCTCACACCGCTTCTCTGGGCAATGTTTATCTGCTGTCAGATGACGTTCTACTTCACCAACAGCTGGCTTCCCACGGTGCTCGCGGCAGCCCACGTGCCGGCCTCCCACGCAGCGCTGGCTACGTCAATATTTCAGATCGGCGGGATGATCGGGGGTCTCGCGCTCGCTCGACCACTCGACAAAGTCGGTTTCACGCCCGTAGCAGTACTCTTCGCGCTGTCGCTGCCGATCGTCGGTTCGTTGGGCTTCCTCACCAGCATGGAGCCCGCGCTCATGACCGCCGTATTCTTTGCTGGGTTCTGCCTGCTCGGCCTGCAGCTTGGACTTAATGCTGCTTCCGTGCTCATCTACCCGACCGCCTTTCGCGCCAACGGTTCAGGGTGGGCCTTCGCGATCGGGCGTATCGGCTCCGTGAGCGGTCCCGTTCTCGGCGGACTCCTACTCGCGAGAGATCTCCCGCTCCACCAGATCTTTATGTTGCTGCTTATTCCGCTTGGCATCGGGACGGTCGCGAGCGTCGCCATGGCCCGGCAATTCGGCACAGGATTTCAGGACGGCGGGCGCCAACAGTTGCACACCTCGAACTCGGCAACCACTGTCGATGATCCCGTTCACTAGTGAGAACTCGCCGGTCGCCTGCTGCGGCTAGGACAAGCAGCAATAACCCCAGCCTTTTAACCAATGAGCAAGAGCAAGGATGCCTAATGAATGAACTGCCTGACTTCTTAGTCCCCCCCCCCGTATCTCCGGACCAGCAGATCGCTTCTTGGATCCAAGAATTCAATGGGGCGATGGACAGCGGCGACCTTGGCCGAGTGGCGGCGCTTTTTGCCGAGGATGGGTACTGGCGAGACCTTCTTGCGCTGACCTGGGATATTCAAACTTTTAAAGGCCGCGAGGCGATTGAATTCGCACTGGCTAAATACCAAGTGGCTTGCGGCATGACGGCTCTGAGAATCACTGGTAGTGCAACTTCCGGTGTATTGGGAATGGAGGGGCCGAAGACGATGGAATCGTTCCTTTCTTTTGAGACGAAGCTTGCAATGTGCAAAGGCTACGTGCGGCTGATCGAGAGCAAGGCCTCGCCAGGACGATGGGTCGCAGTGACTCTCTTGAGCAGTATGCAATCGCTCAAGTCCAATCCGGAACCGTCGATCCACAACCGCTCTCGTGAGCATGGCAGTGGTGGAAACCGAGCCCGCGAAAACTGGCTTGATCGCCGCAAGGCGACTGTTGCTTTCGAGGATAGGGATCCTGATGTCTTGATCGTAGGCGCGGGCCAAAGCGGATTGGCAGTCGCTGCTCGCCTTGGGCAATTGGGGGTTGACACCCTTGTCGTCGACACTATGCAAAGAGTGGGCGACAACTGGCGCAAACGCTATCACTCTCTCACTCTGCACAACGAGATCTGCACCAATCACTTGCCGTACCTTTCGTACCCGGACAATTGGCCTGTATACATCCCGAAGGACAAACTGGCCAACTGGTTTGAGTTCTACGCAGATACGATGGAACTCAACATCTGGACCAATACGGCGTTCCTTGGTGGTCGGTACATAGACCAGGAGAATGTGTGGGAAGTTCGAGTCAGAAAGGCGGACGGTTCGGAACGCTTGATGCGTCCCAAGCACGTAGTACTTGCCATCGGAGTGAGCGGGATCGCGAACATTCCGAAGTTCGAGGGTCAGGAATCTTTTGTCGGTCAAATCATTCATTCGAGCCGCCACACCGACGATCTTGACGTGAAGGAAAAGCGCGTCCTGGTAGTGGGCTCTGGCACAAGCGCTCACGACATCGCCCAAGATCTCTATCTCCGCGGAGCAATAGTCACGATGCTTCAACGATCATCGACGACCGTCGTTAGTCTGCACCCCAGTGCCACACGAGCAGTCGCCATGTACAGCGAATTAGAGGGAGCGCTGCCGACTGAAGATATAGATTTGATGTCAGCATCGATACCGTTCGACCTGGTGCGCCAACTACATCGCCCGCTAAGTCATTGGATGGCGCAGCAGGATGCTCCGTTACTCAATCGGTTACGGAAAGTCGGGTTCTTGCTGGATAACGGGGAAGACGATACCGGCTTCTTCATGAAGCTCATCCGCTATTTGTCAGGGTACTACATCAACGTTGGAGCGTCCGATCTGATCGCTGAGAGGCAGATCGCACTCAAGGCTGGCGTAGACATTGAGCGTATCGGCCCCCAGGAAGTTCAGTTCAGTGATGGCACGATTGCCGAAGCTGACCTCATCGTTTTGGGCACCGGTTACAAGCCTCTGCAAGAGGCGGTAAGTTCCATGTTCGGCGCGGAGGTTGGCAAGCGAGTCGGCCCAATTTGGGGCGTCGGTGATGATCTCGAGCTTCGAAACATGTGGAAGCGCACAGCCCAGCCAGGACTTTATATCGCTGGCGGCACCATCACCATGTGTCGGCTGTACTCTCGGTATACCGCTCTCCTCATAAGAGCCCAACTGGATGGAGCGATTTCGAAGCAACGAGAGGACGTGCGAGGTTCGGCTGCCCATTGATCTGATAGCCGAACAAGGAGCTTTTGAGCAAACCAACTAGGGGCGCTCGGGCTTTCGTTGCATTGGGTCAGCATGTGTCGAGGGACTATCACGCCCGCCGCCCAGTCAACGCCCCACAAACCATCCGTAACCGCATGAACACTTCTCCATCTTGCGAAATCGACGCACAACTGCGTGCCGCCCTCATCGAAGCGGCCGAATTATCGGATCTGTTCGGGCGGCCGGCTCCGGGCATGGACGGCGTACGCGAACACGCCGCACGCAGTCGCCGTCACTGGAACCAAGGCGGTCCCGCTGTTCCACACGAGGCGCGCACCATCCCAGGAACTATGCGCGACATCCCGGTCATCGTATACCGGCCGCATGCCTCCGACCGTCCCCTTCCGGTGTTCGTCTACCTGCACGGCGGAGGCTTTCGGGTCGGCGACGAGTGGTCCAACGACCGACAAATGCGTGAATTGGCGCAGGCTTGGGGCGGTGTAGTGATAAGTGCGGACTACCTGCACGTACCAGAACACGTCTTTCCATTGGCGGTGGAGGAGACAGCGGCCTTGCTGACATGGCTGCATCTGAACGGCGGTTCTTGGGGTATCAGTACTGAACGCATCGCTTTGGGCGGTACGTCGGCAGGAGCCGTGGTGGCTTTCGGCGCTGCCGTCGTGCTCGGCGGCCCACCTTGGCTGGGCGCTGCGGTCGCGGTCGCGGGCGCCTTCGGGGCCGACCCGAACAGCCAGTCGATGCGTAACTATGGCGACGTGGGCCTGTTTCCGTCTGCGGCTGAAGTGGCGCCAATGTTCACCGAATACCTGCCGCGCGAGAGCGATTGGGACGATCCACGTGCAAATCTGCTGCTAGCCGATGCGTCCTTGATGCCCCCGACCTTTCTTGCTGCGGCCGAGTACGACGTTTTCGGGACGCGTCCGCTGCTCTTGCCCAACGAATGGAGAAAGCCGGTCGGCTGCACGCCTACAAAGTTTACCCGGGCATGTCCCACCTGTTCTTCGGCTTCAGCAGTACCGTCGAGCGTGCGTCCGATTGCGTGGGCGATATTGCAGCATTCCTCGGCGAGCGGCTACCAATCTAAGGCTACGCACACATTGGGCGACTGCCTGTTTGCAAGATGAATCGCCGAGGCTTTGAACTGGCCCCCAGAAGTTGGACAGTTGAAGTTAGCAGATCATTGTCTGATTTCGGTACTACACCGGACTCAGACCTTTCAGTTTGAGCTTTATGCGTCGATAGTTGTAGTAGTAGATTTAGCGACGTAGGCCTGCCTTCAGTTCTTCAATGCTACCGAACTTGTTGAGGTAGAAGAACTCAGATTGCGTTCCCAAGAAGCTCTCCATCGCGGCGTTGTCCAGGCAATTGCCTTTGCGAGACATGCTTTGCGTCAGCCCATGCTCGCGGACCTGTTTGCGATAGGCAGGCATCTGATAGTGCCATCCCTGATCGGAGTGCAGAAGCAGCCCGTCGTGCCGCCCATTTAGCTTGCGCAATGCCTTGTCGAGCATGTTTCCGACGAGGGAGTACAGCGGACGTGTATGCATCTCGTAGGTCACGATTTCCCCGTTGTAAAGGTCCATGATTGGTGAAAGGTAGAGCTTGTCGCCCCTGACATTGAACTCGGTCACGTCAGTCACCCATTTTTCATTTGGCCGTGGCGCATCGAACTGACGATTGAGCACGTTGGGCGATGAGGCGTGTTCGCCGCGAAACGATCGATATTTCTTCGGGCGCACCAGTGACTTCAAGCCAAGGTTGTTCATCAGCTGCTGCACGGTCTTGTGGGTCACGACCTGACCTGCCTGGCGAAGCTGTGCGGTGACGCGTCGATAGCCGTAGCGGCCCTTGTGCAGATCGTAAACAGCCTTGATGCTCGCCTTCAGGCGGGCATGCCTGTCCCCGGTAACGGCTCATCCGGAAGCTAATCGAAAAGGGCGGTGGCTGCATAAGATCTCAGAAGGCCACGCACCGATTTGTGCAGGTCGCGTCTCCGGAAGAGCTGTTCATCCATAGTCGCTCGGCCTGCTTCCAAGGAGTCGTTCATGGTTCATCAAGCTCTTTTTTTTCTTGCGGGCGCCTTGTGGACCTTCGCGCGCGGGTACGGGAAGCTCGTCGTCTTGGAACTGGGGCCCACCTACAGCGTCGCTGGAGAACGTAACGACAAAGTGAGCCACGCAGGTGTGAAAACTTCACAAGGCGGATAGGTTGGCGACCATCGCGCGCTCTTGCGCCCGCTCGTCAGGTCGGGGGTGCGGATAGTAATCCTCATGCATCCGGGTACTCGCGGATAAAGCGCAGTCCACGGGTGCGTCCCTCCTCCAGGCGCAAGCCTAAGACCCGGTCGGCGTCGCGATCTATGCGGATCACCCCGACGGTGGGCGTGGACGATGGCTGGCCGTCGCTCGCGATCATGAACAGATCCGTCGAAAGTGGCTGCAACCGCAAGGTGCGTCTGCCGTACGGGCCCTGGACGTGCAGCCGCAGCGTGTCGCCCGTGTGCACGATGCATGCCATGGCATCCATGTCGGGCACGCGATAGCGCCCCTCCAGCTGCGGCGCGAGATCGGCCGCACTTGGAGCCGGCGCATTCATGTGTGCGAACCGATGCACCGAACCGCCCACGGTGAGCGTGATGAAGGCGGGTGCGACGTCGCCGTCTAGGCCCGTCGTTTTGATGCTGATCGGCGCCATCATGCTGTCCTCGCTCGCCAGCGACAGCCGGCCGAGTTCCGATCGCAATGGCATGGGCGGCGATCCCAGCCATGACAGCCCGAGCCGACCTTCCGCATCGCCGAAGCGGACCAGCACACCCGTGGCGGGCGAATAGTAGGGCTGGTCCATCAGCGCCGGGCGCTCCGCCGAGGCACATACGCGGGCGGTGGGCCGAGATGCGCCGCCAACAAGGCATCGACAATCTTCCACGCCAGCGCGCGCGGTGACGTCTTGGCGCCGTTGGTCATGATCGAGATGTCCAGCGCATGCGCCGGCACCGTGAGCATCTGGCACGTGCCGCCGATCACCGTCCCGCCATGGCGGACGACCTCGACGCCCCGGTACGAATGCCGCATTAACCCAAGCCCGTAGGATGTGACCGCGCCATCGACGAGCACTGTCGGCGCCGTCATCTGCGCCCAGCTCGCAGCACTTCCTACGCGCTTGTCGCTGCCGCGCAGATGCGCGATCCAGCGCAGCATGTCGTCGACCGTCGAGACGATCGCGCCCTCGCCGCCAATGTCTTCTACAGGGAAGATGCCACGCCGCCATTCGGCGTCGCTTCCTGCGGCGCCCGTGGGCAAGGCCTGGTACAGCGTGGCCATGCCGGGCTTGATGTCGAAATCGCTCGGCACCGACTCGGTGTCGTGCATGCCTAGCGGTTCGAAGATGCGCTCGGCGAGGAATCTTTCAAAGCGCTGCCCGCTGATGCGTTCGATCACGTGCGTCAGCAGGTGATAGCCACCATTGCAGTAGAGCATGCGGGTGCCTGGATCGAAGTTGAGTTCGCCTTGCCGCGTCAGCAACGCCAGGCCCGCGCCCTTGGGCTGAACAGCGTCGCCGCTGCTACTGCACGACAGAGCGATGTGGCAACGCCAGCCGCTCGTGTGGTTCATCAGCTGGCGCAGCGTGGGCGCGACCTTGGACAGCCGCGGTAGTTCCGGCAAATGCGCATGGATCGAATCGTCGATGGAAAGCCTGCCTTCCTCTGCCAGCAGCAACGCGGCCAAGCAGGCAAAGTGCTTGGACGTCGAGCCGATGCGCATTCGAGTGCGCGGCGTGTTGGCGATGCCGTGCTCGATGCTCGCTAGCCCGAGCCCACGGCGATAGAGGGTCTTGCCGTTGCGCGCGATGCCGACGACGAGGCCGGGTCCGTCGCCGCGATTGAAGGGTTGCAGCAAGGCGTCGACGGCTGCCAGGCCGGTTGGAATGTCTGTCGAAGTGGGAGGGATGGCAGAGGGCATGTCGCGGTCGCATGGGAGGTGGGCGCAGTGTGGAGAAGTCGAAGAGGGATGCAAAAGGGAAGCCCGGGCCGCGTTCTCGCCCCTGCGCCGGTGCCGCCCAGCCGCGCTGCTTCGCACCCGATGCGTCGTACCGGCCCTCACTGGCACGTTCACATGGGCGCTTCAGCCCGATTCGATCCGTCTTCCTTGCTGAGACGAGTGAGCCGACGGTTTCCGGTATGCAAAAGCGCGAATCGCTCCTGCTGAATCACGGCCTGACCTCGCACCCTTGGGCACCGCAGCGGTTGCTGTTCATCGGCATGGCCATCGGGCATGTGCACCGCAGCAAGCCGCTCGGCGCGCTGCAGACGGAACGTGCGCCGCTGGACGAAGTGGCTGAATTCAACTGGATCTGAGTCGTCGTGCGAAGCAGGCGGCCAGCCGCGGGGCGTGCAAATGAAAGCGCGTCCCGATAACATCGCCGCCACATTTGTTTCCTAAAGTAAAAAAATGCCGCCACTGCCCTCGCGCACCCGTCTGAGTCTCGCCCTGGCCATCGTCGTGCCCTTGATGCTTGGATCGTGCGGCGGGGGCGGGGGCGGAGGCTTCTCCTTTGTGCCCTTTCCTACGGCCAACGGCGGCGGAGGCAACGCACCGCCACCGCCTCCTCCCCCTGTGCCGCCCCCGGGCGCGCCGAAGTTCACCATCGGCGGCACTGTCACCGGCCTGGCAGGCAGCGGGCTGGTGCTGCAGAACAACGCAGGTGACGACCTGGCCGTAGGAGCCGACGGCAGCTTCAGCTTCGCCACTTCGCTGGACGACGGTGCCGACTACGGCGTGACTGTGAAGACGCAGCCCACGGCGCTGCAGGTCTGTGTTGCGAAACGGGCCTCGGGACGGTGGCGGGGGCGGCGGTGAGCTCGGTGACGGTCAATTGCTCGGAGGTCGGAGCCGATCGTTTCGGCTTTGCGGCCAACGAGGGGGCGGACAATGTGACTGCATACACCGTTTCTCCGGATGGCAGCTTGTCGGCAGCCACCTCGTACCCCTTGGCAGGCAGACCCCAGCACGTGACCGCGCATCCCTCGGGGAAAAAACTCTACGCCAGCGTCTACACCGGGACCGAAGGCGTCGCCCAGTACACCATCGACCCCGCCGGTACGCTGTCGCAGAACCTCAATATCACCACCGGCGTCGGCGCGAGCCCGGTTTTTGTCGGCGTCGAACCCAAGGGACGTTTTGCCTACGTGATCGGCGATGGGCAGATCCATCGGCTCAATATCGACGCCGCCACGGGCGACCTCGACGGCAGCACGGCCGTGGCCGTGAACGGTGGCAACAGCCGCAAGCTGGGTTTCGATCCCGACGGGCGATTCGCGTTCGTGCCCAATGTCACGTCCATCGAGGTGTTCCGCCTGGATCAAAGCACCGGCGTTCCGATCTCGCCGCCCGTGTCGGTCGCGCTGCCGGTCGGCGGCTTCGTCGACGTCGCGGCCGAGCCCAGCGGACGTTTCGTCTACGTGAGCGCTGGCAACAACCCCGGCACCCTGCTCGCTTATTCCATCGACCAGACCACGGGCGCGTTGACTTCGATCGGCTCGGTGCCCTCCGGCAACACGCCCTTTGGCATGGCCATCGATCCGACCGGACGCTTCGTGTACGTTGCGAACAGGAACTCCAACAACGTCTCGGCCTACGCCATCAACCCACGAACCGGCGCGCTGACGGCAGTGCCGGGCCAGCCGTTCTCCGTCAGCGCCAACACGCCCAACTCCGTGACCGTGGATCGCACAGGCCGGTTCGCCTACACGGCGAACCAAGGCAACAGCACGATCTCGATCTTCACGATCGACCGGAGCACCGGCGCGCTCACTTTGCAAACCGCGCACGCGGCCGGAGCCAACGGGCCGCAGTTCTTCGCGCTCACGAAGTAGCGCGGGCTCTGGATCAGGCCCCGTAGAGCACGAATGCGGCCCAGTAGGCCGGCCGGTGCAGCTTTGCGCCGTATTCGCCGCCGGCGAACGCCCGCTTTTGGCGGCGGATTCAACCGGTCGATGCAACACACTAACCACCGCATAGGCGGAAGGAGTGTTGCAGATGAAGCGGCGACCAAGAATCTACTATTCAGATAGCCAGAAGGCGCCTTTCAAGCTCAAGGACATTTGGGCGCTGCGGGTGCGGCTGCAACTGGAGGGCCGAGTGCGCGAACTGGCTCTCTTCAACCTGGGCCTGGACAGCAAGCTGCGCGGCTGCGATCTTGTCAGCCTGAAGGTCAGGGATGTCTGCCATGGGGAGCAGGTTGCGCCACGGGCGACGGTGATGCAGCACAAGACTCAGCGTCCGGTGCAGTTCGAGCTCACGACTGGAACCCGAGAGGCTGTCCATGCGTGGATCCACCGCACCGGCCTGCGATCGGACGACTTCCTGTTCCCGAGCCGAATGCACGACTCGCCGCGCCTCGGCACCCGGCAGTACGCTAGGATTCTTGGTGGCTGGGTCAGAGAGCTTGGATTAGATCCCGCTGACTACGGAACGCACTCGATGCGACGGACGAAGGTGACGCTGATCTACCAGCGGATGAGGAACCTCCGCGCGGTGCAGTTGCTGCTCGGCCACTCGAAGCTCGAATCGACCGTCACATACCTGGGCATCGAGGTGGATGACGCCCTGGAGATCTCGGAGCAGGCTGAAATCTGAGCGAGCGTCGATTGAGCAGCGCAGATCCGTCCGCCTTGCTGCGGCGGTGAGGCGGATCAATGCGCTGCCGGATGGCTCGACTGCGGCGCACAGCAGACATTCAGCGGGCCGCGCCGACTGACAGCAACCAGTCTGAAGCGGGCCTGCCGCGAAGGCGGCTAAACGGGCTTCCCTCATCGGTCTCGCGGCCACGGCAGGAAAATCTGCAACATGCCCTCATCGACAGGGGTAGCGCGAGGCCCTGTGCGTCGGCAAACGGCGCGCGACTGGGCTGTTATTCATGGACGAGAAGCGTCTGAATTTGTCGCATCCCAGATTCGACGTGTGCGCGCGAATCGAAGGTGCTCGCCTCCATGATCTGCATCCTTGGAATCAAGGTGGGTGTTCTACCGTGGATCACTTGCGCAAGTTTGTCGAAGATGGGTGGGCGGCGTCAGCTGTGCGCCCAAGTAAACCTTCTCGTGCGGCCACCGAAGCATCGCGCATTGCTCGATCGGATGCATCTCCTGTAATGCATCAACTTCGCTGGCTTGTCCGCTTTGCACGCACGGCCCAGCAACGACGGCAGGTCGGCGAGAACCTGCACGTAGGTCACGACTTAAACGGAAATTACTGCGCGAGCCGGGTCAAATCTTGGCGGCATTCAACGCATAGGGAATCAAGGGCGAGCCCACCGGCTTGCAGCGCGAGTGGATGGTCACGAGGCCGCACGCTATGATTTCTATGTCCATGGTCTATCAACGGCTGTGTGCGTGTCCATACCTGCAACTACTACGTGCCATCGTGCCTCCTTGCAATCGGGAGAATTCAGCAGCTGAATTCCGAAATCGGTGGTTCGACGCGTCCTGGCTCAAGGCTGCGTTTCGCTCGAAGTGCCACGAAGTCAACTTCGCGCAAGCCTGTCGCTGAACCAGTCTGCGACAAATGCCGTCCGCTCTGCCGCGTGGTTGTAGATCGTGTGTTCGCCGTCGTCCCACACGCGAAGCGTGACATCGGGATTCACTGCGGCGTCGAGAAAGGGTTGCTGATCTTCCAGGCGCACCAACGGGTCGGCCCCCCCGTGCAGCACGAGCAAAGGACAGGCGATGCGATCCCGCTCCGAGCGAAAGCGCATGCGCTCGAAGTTCTGCTGGATGGCCCGCTCGTCATCGGTGCCAAGCATGGCCGCGGCCTGCTCCGCAAAGGTCCGAAAGGGCAACAGCGTCGGAGCAGCCAGGCTGCCGTTGATGCAGCAGGCCTGAATGCGCGCGTCGGCAGCGGCCGTCCGCGCCGCCCAGAGGCCTCCGACGCTGTTGCCCCAGATGCCGGTTGCGCCGAGCGAGGCATCGCTCGCGATGAAGGACACGAACTGGCTGTAGGCGGCCTCCATGTCCACGTCGACATGGATGCCCTGGTTCAGGCGCGTCTCGCCCTGGCCCGGCCCTTCGGCCAGGAGAGTGGCCAGCCCGCGTCGAGCCAGAGCGCGGGCGACGGGCAGATAGGCCACGCCCCAGCCGCTCTGGCCGCCGAACACCAACACCGTGCCGCGCGCTGGTGCCGCACGTGGCCGCACCAGCCAGCCGACGAGATGGCTGGGGCCGAAGGGAACTTCGACCCGCTGCATGCACCCCTCGGACCACTCGCACAGCTGGCGCGTCGCCATGGCCAGTTGGCTGTAGAGGGCGCGCTTGCGCGGGATGTCGTGATTGAAAGCCATCTGGGCGAACAGCAGGTCCGCCAGCGCCGCAGCTTGCGCCTCTGTGGCCGTCACGCGATGTCCCGCCGCCGCGGCTTGGCGGGCGCGATCCAGCTGCGTCTGCGCCAGCGCGTCGGCCACCTGGTCCCAGGCCTCGCCGGCACTCGTGCGCTGGAAGAGGCTCTGGGCATCGGCGAAGTCCATCCCGCAGTCCAGCAGCCGGGTCATCGGCATGGCTCGCTGGAAAGCCAGCGTGGCGGAGGACGATGGCGCGCCGCTCATGCGGGCTGCTCCGCGGGAACCGAGGAGGCCCGCCCGCCCGACTCATCACCTTCGAGCCAGTGCAGCTTGAGACGCAGATCGTCCACCAGGACCGCGAGTTCTTCCATGCGCGGCGCGGAGCCGAAGACAACGAAGTCCGGACGACCGATGTAGGCCTGGAGGCCGTGTTCGGCCATGAACCGGGAGATCTCGCCGTCCAACTCGACGACCGCACCCGGCACTTGTTCGTGCGTCAGCACCACGTTGCGGCAGCCCAGTCGAGTCAGGAATTCTCTTTGGCCAGCGCTCAGAAAAGGCGCGGGGTCCTGCAGCGTCACCAGCAGGAAGCCACGGCCCACGACATCGTCCAGAAGGCCTTCGGCATCGCCGTGGCGCACGACGGCCTGCGGCCCCGGCACGCCCGTGGAAGGCAGCAGGCTGCCGTCGGCCTCGCGGTGCAGCACGCCGTTTTCCACCTTCGGGAAGGGCGGCATCGGTGGCATGGTGTGGGTGCGAAAGGCCTCGTCGCGCGCAGCGGCCTTGTGCGGGTCGTCCTCATTGGTCACCTGGCCGAGGAACAGCGACATCTCCATGATCTGCTGTGCATGCGGGCGGCGCTCCGCCTCGTAGCTGTCCAGCAGCGAGGGCGCGGCGCGGCCGCTGAGTACCAGGTCCAGCTTCCAGGCCAGGTTGATCCCGTCGCGCATTCCCGAGCAGGCGCCCTGCCCCATGTAGGGCATCATGGCGTGAACCGCGTCGCCGCCCAACAGCACATTGCCTTCACGCCAGCGTTCTGCCATGCGTGTCTGGAAGGTGTAGACCACATTGCGCAGGAACTTGAAGTCGGTCGGCCCGACGCCGTACTTCTCGTTCAGCCAGCGCCAACCCTTGGCCGGGTCTTCCCATTCGTCGATGCTTTCGCCGTCCAGCAGGCGCACCTCGAAGCGTGTGCGGTTGTCGCCGATCGGCATGTACATGTGGCCGCGTGCCGGGTCACAGAAGATGGTGGTGCGCTTGAAGCGTTCGGCCGCGTCCGATGTGTTCTCGGAATCGAGATTCAGCCAGCGGTGCTTCTGCCCGTAGTCGTTGCGCTCGATGCCCAGCGCGCGGCGCACGAAACTGTTGGCGCCGTCGGCACCAATCACGTAGCGGGCAGTGAAGGTGCGCGCGGGCTCGGCCCATTGCCCATCCCGGGCCTCGGGCGAGTTGTCCTTTCCGCTGTTCGTGCGTTGAATGGCCACTGTCGCCCCTTCGGCGTCCTGCTTCAGGAACACGGCCTCCCAACCGCGCAACAGCTCGACGTTGGGCAGCGTGGCCACGCGGTCGTGAATGGCGTCCTCGATGTCGGGTTGGTAGATCGAGTTGTGCGCCGCGTAGCCGCATTGCTTGCCCTTCCACTCCAGTTCCAGCAGCAGTTCACCCGCGGCATTCACGTAGTGGTAGGTGTGCAGCGGGATGGAATCCCGCATGGCTTGCTCGACATTGCCGCACGCCTGCACGATGCGCGCAACCTCGCCGTCGATGTGCGTCAGGCGCGGCAGGCCGTACATGGTGGGCCAGCGTTCGACGACCACGACCCGGTGGCCGGCCTGCCCCAGCAAGGATGCGGCCACCAGGCCGGTCGGGCCGTAGCCGATCACCGCCACGTCGTAGGAAGCTGGCGCGCCTTGCTGTGTAGGGGCTGAAGGGAAATTCATTGTTTGTCTCCTGGGATATTTTTTAAGGATGCAGTCGGGTCTCACGGCATCGAAGGCCTTCAGCTGCACTGCGCTCCCCTGTGCGACCGGCGGTCTGCAGGTTCCAGCACGGGCAGTCGCCAGTGACGGTGACCGGCTTGCAAGGATCAGCCTCGGGGAACAAGCCCGCTTGGCAAGCCGGCCCTCAATGGGCGAATGATGAACCGTCACTGAGCGGGGAAAAAGAGCCAAACATGAAATCTCATTTCCTGTAGATGGAAGAATCCTTGGCCCCGGAACGCCACGGACAGATCGAACTTCTCGTGCAAGTCCTCAGGGGCTGGAACGCCTCACACGATCCCGCGGGTGTTGGACATCACCGTCGCCCCGCTCGCGACCCGGCCAGCACTCGACCCACGCGATCAGTAGTTCCATCTTCTGGACGCCCCCATCGGCGCCCTGCCCTCGGCGCAGACGGGGCGGCCTTGGCGGCGGTTCGGCGCAAACGGCGCCGGCCGGGACGAGCCACGCGCCGGTCTTCGATCGGTTGCTTGACTTGGCCAGTCACGCGCCGGCATGGCCCGCCGAGCAAATGCTCAGCAAAGCGGCAACTTCGCGCCCTGGCCGTCGGACCGAACCCAAAGACACTTTCAAACCGTTGATTTCCAAGGAATCACGGTTTCATTCCCCGTAAAGAAATCCGCCCCCAAAAATGAAGATCGACCGAAGCCGCACTCCGCGCTGCACATCAGTGAACAGGGGCACCGGGGCGCCTCAGCCAAGGCTGCAGGCGCGATGCAGACGATGGCAAAGTTTGCCATCGCGCGGTACAACGTCGTTCATGACGACGATGAACATTTCTCTTCCAGACGAGATGAAGGCGTTCGTGGACGCGCAGGCCGCTGATCGCCGTGACGGAAACGCCGGCGAATACATGCAGGACCTCGTTCGGCGGAACTGGGCGCGGGCGAAGTTTCGAACGGCCATCCTTGCGGGCCTCGAATCCGGGCCCGCGGTCGAGTGGACGCCCGCGCACTTCGACGGATTGCGCGCGGAGATCGCACACTTTGACGCGCAGAACGCGCGCGCGTCGAAGGTTTCCGCGCCACGCAAGGCCAAGGCTGCACCCACGAAGGCGGTGAGAAGGAAGGCGACTTGAGCGCGAGGCAAGGGCGCCAAGCGATTCCTGTCCGCCCGTGTGCCAGTACGCAAATCACCGCCGCGATCCTGGACGACGCGGTCACCATGCAAGCGCCGACCGCGCCAAGGCTTTGTGAATGAACTGCAGGAGGCCGACCAGCTCATCCAGCGCAACCCGGACGCGAGCTCGCCGCGCCTGGAGGCCGAACCGGCGATGCCACGCCTGCGTTCATGGAAGCTGCCCAGCGACCACGTGATCGTCTATTGCCGCCCCCCGTTGGCGCCCCAACGTGGCAGCGAAGCTTCATCACTGCGTCAAGATGACGCCCGGTGCACCAGCTCTTTCCGTTTGTTCACACCCAAAAGAAGACTTGCATGGCCTTGGTTTCGCTCATTGCTCATCCAGATGCCCCCGACTCACGCGTGGTGGTTGTGTTGATTGATCCCACAGCCTCTGTCGAGGAACACGCGGTTGAACACCTCGGGTCCTCGAGCTACGAAAGCAACGACGCGTGGTACGTCTTGCAGTCGGATGCCTGGGTCGAGCGCCACCTCGAGGGGGGCTGCTTGACGCTTGATTTCGTTGCGCATCCCCATTGCTTGCAAGCATTCCCCTGGCAAAGCGGGCCATTCGTGTCGCGCTCCATCGTCAATCCGTCAGCGATCAGGCTGCTGAGAGTCGTCGCACAGGTGGACCCCATCGCTCTTGCTCAGGCGTCCCCAGAGACATGGGTGGTGGTCGGTGCCTCGTTCGCCGACGCTGCTGCAGCGCTGGCGGAGGGTGATGTGGATCCCTTGGTGTTCGCTCCGTCGCCGAAAGCGCCGCAAGCTGCCCCTTGAGCGTCGGTGCGGGCCGCGTTCTGGCGCGCGCCGCGGCCGAGCAGATTCTGTTCGGGCGAGGAGCGGCCTTGTAACCAGCGCCCCCCCTCCCACGCCCCGCGCGCCCACCGCCGCCGAAATCCCGCGTACAGGACCAAAAAAAGCCCTGCGGCCAATTGGGAATAAGCCCCGCACGGCGAAGCGCGGTTGCATTTCTTATTTCTTTATATAGACAAATAACTAATAAATGCAACGTATTCCGGCATGGGGCCTCCTATCTCGGCACTCGAACAAGCCGTGCTGGCACTGGCCGAACAGCGGCCGTTGCTGCGCGCGCGCGATCTCGCGGAGCACGGCCTTCCTACGATGGCGCTGAGCCGGCTGGTCGCCGCAGCCAGGCTCGAGCGTCGTGACTTCACGCATGCGCAGCGTGCGCCCTTTGCACGCGATGTGCCATGGCATTGGGGCTGCCGTGCAATCAAGGCGCGGTCAACGAGTCCATATGCGGCATCCGGACATCAATAAAATCGCTTGCGTTGCTGCCGTCATTCGCGGCTCGTATCGACCGCACTTGTGCACTGGATCGATGCTTGATTCACGCCATCAATGCACCCGATCATTGAGGCGCTCGGCACGAAGTTGTGCACTCAGCGCCCCCTGCCCTATCAGGATTCGTATGCAAGACTGCTCGCGCTCTCCAGACGCCAAAGCCGCTCAAGAAGCACACGCGCCCGCATGGCACCGATCACCGGCGTGGACAGTTCGAGAAACTTGCTTTTTAGATCGGCGTCACTGAGCGGCTCCTCGGGATCGCCCTTCCGGTTGGGCTGCAGATGGCTGAGTCGACGCCTGTCTGCGGTATCGATTTCGATGCGTGCGGCGCGCTGGCCCGGAAACGCCGCGTCGAGCGCCGGATCCACCGAGACCTCGATGCGCTCCATCAGGGCGCGGGTTGCGGGATCCTCGAGACGCGCCGACTCAAAGGCCGCCATGCGTACGCTGCCATGCACAAGGGCCGACGCCACCATGTACTTCAGGCTGAAGCGTGCCTCGTTGGCGGAGGCCGGCCGCTCGTAGCAGGCAATGTCCAGCGCGGGGCGGTACGTGCCGACACGAACGCGGACGATGTCTTCGACCGCGACGTGGTGCATCGACTGCAGCGCAAGCGCGCCATCGACCGCGGGAAATGTGTGGCCGCAGCCGATATGGTTCTTGAACGTCAGGCGGGTGATGTGAAAGTCCTGCCCCAGCGTCGCGCCGACCTGCGACCAATCCGGACCGTTGCTCATGGCCTGGCCGAGCCCTGCTTCACCATCGAGGACATCCAGCGAGCCTGTCAGGCCCCGACGCGCCAACTGAGCCGCGAAAAGGCCCGCCTCGGCCGCACGCCCCGCATGCAGCGGCTTGGACATCGAGTCCATGCGAAACGCCTGCTGCAGGCCTGACGTGAAGGTTGCGGCGGTGGCAAGCGCATGCGCGAAGGCCGCTTCATCGAGTTCCATCAACCCACCCGCAGCAGCGGCGGCACCGAAGCTGCCCACCGTCCCCGTGCTGTGCCAGAACTTGTAGTGCGACCGGCCCATCACCACGCCAATCCGTGTGGACACCTCGTAGCCGAGCACCACGCCGCGCAGAAACTGAAGTCCTGAGACTCCCAAGTCCTGCCCTGCGGCCAGTGCAGCCGCGATGGTGGCGGCTCCCGGGTGGTACATGGCCTCGCGAAAGCTGTCATCGACCTCTGCGGCATGCGCAGCCGTGCCGTTGATGAGCGCAGCCGCACGCGCGGTGGCCGGGCGCCTTGCGCCAGGAATGCGCCACCCCGATCAAGGTCGTCGGCCAGGGTTTGCTCCAACAGGCGCACGGGTGTCGCATCCAGGCCTGGGAAAAGTGATGCGTACCAGTCGATCACTGCCCGCTTGGCGTGATGTACGACCTCCGCATGGAGTGGCTGTCGGTAAAACTCGCCCGCGTACCGCGCAAATACTTCCGTTGCATGCATCCGGGTTCTCCTGATTCAAAGGGTCAATTTCTTCATTTGGCCATTCGCGTGCAAGCGTTCAGGCGAGAACGACCACGCCGTCGGCCGCACGCACGCCTTGCCCCAGCGGCAGCACGAACACCGGGTTGATCTCGGCTTCGAGCAGACGGTCGCCCAGTTGGGCCGCCATGTGCGAGAAAGCGACGATGGCCGTCACCAGCGCCTCGACATCGGCCTTGGGCCGACCGCGAAAGCCATCCAGCAGCGGCCATGTCTTCAACTCCCGGGCCATGCCCAACGCCTCATCGCGGCTCAGGCCTCCTTGCGCCGGCAGAAGCCGCATCGCCGTGTCCTTGAACAGCTCGGCGGTGATGCCGCCCATTCCCAGCAGGATGGCCGTGCCCAGCGCATCGCGGTGCGTGCCGAGGATCAGTTCAGTACCCCCGCCCACCATTTCCTGCACCAGGAAGCGCTTCGGCCTCATGCCGGCCTTGGCTTCGACCTCGGAGGCCATGGCCAGCAGGCGCGTGCCCACTGTTTCGGGCGTGAGGTTCACGGCGACCCCACCCACGTCGCTCTTGTGCGTGATCTCGGCGGACAGGATCTTCAGCACGACCCGACCGCCGAGCTCGTGCGCGGCTACCTCGGCCTCTGCGGGTGTGGTCACGACAAGCTCGCGCGCGCACGACACACCGAAGCGACTGAAGAGCTGCTTGGCCTGTGCCTCGTCGAGCGAGCCCGCCGGCAGATCACCCACCGCGACCGGACGCGCGGCGGCCGTCGGATCGCCGGGGTCTTGCCATTGGCCGGCCCGCAGCATGGCACCAAGCGCGGCGGTGCAGCTTTCCGCCGCAGCAAAGGCAGGGACGCCGCGCTGGGTCAACAGCGCGCTGATTTCCGGCGCATGCGGGCTCACGTAGGCAATGACGGGCTTGTCCGAAGTCGGCAGGCAGTCCTGGATCGCACCGGCCATCAATTCGGGCATGGCCAGGCTGGACGAGCCGACGATGATGGTCAAGGCGTCATAACTGGGACTCTTCAGCAGCACGTCGATGGCGCCGCGCAACAGGTCAGGCCGCAGGCCTGCCAGGGTCACGTCGATCGGGTTTCGATCAAGCACGGCGTGGTCGCCGGTCTGCAGCGCGCGCAATGCTTCGGCCGTCGCGGCATCGGGGGCGGGCGTATCGAAGCCGGACAACCCCAAGTCATCCGACACCAGCGTCCCGGCGCCGCCGGTGGAGGTCAAGATCGCGACCCGGTTGCCGCGCAGCTTGCGGCCGGTGGCCAGTGCGGCGGGAATGTCCAGCAGGTCATTGAATGTCTGGGCCCGGATCACGCCCACCTGCCTGAAGAGTGCGTCGTACATGCGGTCGGCGCCGGCCAGCGCGCCGGTGTGCGACACCGCAGCCTTGACGCCCGCCTCGGAGCGGCCGATCTTGAACGCGACCACCGGCTTGCCCGCGCGGGCTGCCTTGAGCGCGGCAGCGCGGAACTTCTGCGGATTGCGCACCGTCTCCACGTACAGCGCGATGACCTTCGTGGCCTCGTCTTCGGCGAGGTGATCGATGAAGTCCGCCAGCTCCAGATCGACCTCGTTGCTGGTCGAGATCAGCTTGGACAGGCCGATGCCGCGCACCGCAGCGCGAGACAGCAATGAGCCGAGGATGCCGCCACTCTGCGACACCACGCCGACGCCACCGACGGGAAAATGCGCCATCTCCAGCGCCCCCGAGGCCGACAGCACGATGTTGTCGGTGAGGTTGACCAGGCCGATGGTGTTCGGCCCCAGGATGCGCATGGACCCGGCCGCCTCCATCAACTGCCGCTGGCGGCGCGCCCCCTCTTCACCGGTCTCGGTGTAGCCACTGGCCAGCACGATGGCTGCCGCGGTGCCGCGGGCGGCCAGGTCGCGCACCGCCAGGTGCGCGCGCTCGGCTCCCAGCAGAACGATGCCCACGTCAGGCACCGCCGGCAGCGAAGCCACGTCCGCATAGCAGGTCAGCTCGCCGATGCGATCGGCCTTCGGGTTCACCGGATAGATCTCACCCAAGAAGCCATGCTTCACGAGGTACGAGATGGGCCTGCCAGCAGTCTTGGTGGCGTCGCCCGATGCACCGATGACGGCGACGCTGCGTGGCTTGAGGAGTCGGGAGATGGCGTTCATGGCGCTCATGGCGTTCATTCCTTGGCGGCCGGGGCGGCGGTCTTGGCCAGGAAAGCCATCACCGACTCGCGGTGCTCGGTGCTGGTGTAGCAAATGCCTTGGGCCTGGCTACCTTGGGCAAATACCTGATGGGCCGACAACTCGAAACTCTGGTTGAGGATGGTCTTGCCCAGGGCCAGCGCCGTGGCGGAGCCATGGCTCATCTCGGCGGCCCAGCGCTGTGCCTGCGCAACCAGGCTGTCCGCATCGACCTTGCGATCGGCGATGCCCAGACGAAGCGCCTCTTCGGCTTCGACCTTGCGGCCGCTGAAGATCAGCTCCTTCGCCTTGGTCAAGCCGACGCGGCGGGGCAGGAAGTACATGCCGCCGCCGTCTGGAATGATGCCTCGGTTGATATAGGACCAGGTGAAGCTCGCCGCATCCGAGGCCATGATGAAGTCGCAGGCGAGCGCCGTATCGGCACCCAGGCCCGAAGCAGCGCCATTGACGGCAGCGATGGTCGGCTTGGGCATGGTGTGCAGCAGCGACTGCGTGTGGTGCACGCGTTGCTGGCGGCTCCAACCGTTGAAGCCAACCTCGCCCGCAGGCGCTTGCATCCGGCGCTCCATGCCGGCGATGTCGCCGCCGGCGCAGAAGCCCTTGCCTTTGCCCGTCAGCACCAGGGCGCGAATCGCCTTGTCGTTCGCCACGTGTTCCAGGGCCGCAATGAATTCGGTGCGCATGGCGTCGCTCATGGCATTGCGCTTTTCGGGGCGGTTCAACCACAGCGTGGCAACGCCGTCGACGATGTCGAGCTCAATCAGTTTTTCAGTCATGGTGTGTTGCCCCTCGGGCCTCAGTCGGTGGTGATGTGGTTTTCTTTGACGACCTTGCGCCAGCGGGCTTCCTCACCCCTGGCGTATTGGTCGAACGCCTCCGGCGAACCCGCGTCGATCACGAGGCCCTCGCTTTCCACGCGCTGGCGGAAGGCCTCGGTCTGGACGGCTTTCCTCGCAGCAGCGTTCAGCGTCAGGATCACGTCGCGTGGCGTTCCGGCCGGCGCGTAGAGCCCATACCAGCTGTCCGCCACGTAACCGGGCACGCCGCTCTCCGCGACGGTCGGCACCTTGGCAAGCGAGGGCGCCGTGGAGCGCCGCGCGGTGGTCACGGCCAGCGCCCGCAGCCTGCCGCTTTCGATGAACGTGCCGACTGCGGCTGCCGTGGCAAACATGACATCGACCTGGCCGCCCAGCAAATCAGTGATGGCCGGACCGGCGCCCCGGTAGGGATGTGCGTCATCTCGGTCTTGGTGAGGTTCTTGAAGAGTTCGCCCGCGAGGTGGGCGGAGGTGCCTGCGCCCTGCGATGCGAACGAGAGCTTTCCGGGATGGGCCTTGGCGGCGGCGATGACATCGCCCACGGACTTGTAAGGACTTTCAGTGCGAACGACGAGCACGTTCGGCGAAATGCCCACCAGCATGACAGGCGCAAACGCCTTCTCGTAATCGTAGGGAAGCTTTGACAGAAGGCTTGGATTCACCACGTGCGCGACGGTCGCCATGACAAGCGTGTAGCCGTCGGGCCGGCTCTTGGCGACTGTGTCGGTTCCGATGAGGGTGCCTGCACCAGGCTTGTTGTCGATGATCACCGGTTGGCCCAGTTCCTGGCCCATGGTGATGCCCATGGTGCGCGCCACGAGGTCCGTGCCGCCGCCCGGCGCGAACGGCACCACGATCTTCACGGCCTTGTCCGGAAAGGACGCGAAGGCGGGGGAAGCGGGAAAGGCCAACAGGCTTGCCGCCACAGTGGCGCAAGAGAAAAAGATGGCGCGCTTGGCGCGAGCCAAGGTCGGCGTAATCTGCATGAATTTGTCTCCAGTTTGACAAGGGAAGTACGAGAAGCCCCGTCGACGGCCGCATTGACTGCGTTGCTCGTCGAATGGGTGAAGCTTAGGTTTGCGAAGCGATTCGCACACCCCCTGATTTCCAACAGGTGGAAACAGGTGATACGCTGCGAAGTGCCCCCTTCCCGGGTCTCAGCCCCCACTCCATCCGCGAACCATGTCAAAAACGCCTCCTGCAACAACGCGCCGCTCACACCACGAAGACCCGATGCTCAACCGGTCGCTCGTGCGCGGTGTCGAAGTGCTCAGGGCGTTCAGGCCAGGCGCCGATCTGCTCGGCAACGGCGAGATCGCGGAACGCACGGGACTGTCTCGCGCCACCGTGAGCCGCCTGACGCAAACGCTGGTGGAAACCGGCTTGCTCGAGCACGATCGCGCCCACCGGGCCTACCGTCTTGCTGCACATGTCTTGAGCTTGGCGCATGCGATGCGCGCGGGCTCGCCGGTGCTCCATACCGTCGCCCCGCTGATGCGCGCGCTGGCCGAAAAGATGCATATCAACGTCGGCCTGGCGGTGCCGGACCGCGACGAAATGGTCTACCTCGAATCCGTTCGCTACAACCGCCGCGTTGCGCTGCGCCATGTGGTTGCAGGTCAGCGGGTGCCGATGGAGCTCACGTCGTTGGGCCGCGCCTATCTGGCGGTCGCTCCGGAATCCACGAGGCGAGCGCTGCTGGCACAGTTCCGCAGCAGACGCCCCACCGGATGGGGCCGGTTGCGAGACGAGATCCAGTCCGCGAAGCTGAGCGTCGCGCAGCGCGGCTACTGCAGCGCGGCATGGCAGCCGGAAGTGATCGCACTGTCGGCGCCGATCGTGCTGGCGGACCGCCCGATTTATGTGCTCAATGTCAGTGTTGCCACGGCAGCCCACATGGCCGATGTGGAACAGGAACTCAGTGGCCCCCTGCTGTCCCTGGGGGAGAAAGCGACCGCCGCTCTTCTGGCATCCGGCTGAGCGGGCCTTTGGCTTGACCCTGAGCGCGAACCTGGTCGTCGCTCAGGCCGCGAGATACAGCTTGCGGGCGAAAGACGCAATTGCATCGCTCATCGCACGCGGTTGCTCAGGTGCCATGGCATGCCCGGCGTCGCGAACGATCTCGACGGTGACGCGATCGCCCAGCATCGGCTTCATGATGTTGGGGATGACCACGGCGTCATGCTCGGCCTGAAGGTCGAGGATAGGTACTCGGTCGCCTGCGGAGAAATAGTCATCTACCGGGGTGATCTCCCGCGCGCGGCCTTGTACATCGTGGGCCTCGGGAAACCAGCCACCAAGCCACACGCTGGGATCGTGCCCCGGCGCGAAGAAAGCCCTGCGAAGGCACTCGAGCCTTCGGGACTCCGACAGGGAGAGGTCGCCCGCGCCATCGATTTCATTGCGCAACCGGCTGTAGGGCTTCTCGGTCGAGCCAGGCGGAAGCTTGCCGGCCGAGGCCGCCGCCATGACGACGCCGCGTACGAGGTCGGGACGATCCGCGGCCAGCATGCGGGCGGGTTGGCTGCCCCATGCATGGCCGACGATCACGATCGGACCGACTTTCTCACTGTCGAGGATTGCGGCCACATCGCCCGCGAGGTCGTGCAGATCGAGCCCTTCCATCGGCCCCTTGCTGCGACCGATGCCGCGCGGCTCGGGCCGAATCACGCGAAAGCCCGATGCTGTGAGGTGGGCTGCAACAACGTCGTAGTCTCGCCCCGACCGTGCCAGTGACGGCAGGATGCAGATCACGGGCCCCGTACCCTCGTCGTTGAACTCGATCTGGACATCTGCGCTCGCGTGTCTCGGCCGGTACGAGACCAGCTTGCTTTGCGAAAGCGGCCCGGCAGCAGGACTTGATTGGGTTTCGGTGAACATGGTGGCGAAGTCTGCATCGCGATACCCGCACTCGTAAGCGCTTTGCTTCTATATCAGCTATGTCTACTGGCTATGCTCCTTTGAGCTGGCCCGCCTGGACTCCCCGGTCGCAGGCCTGGCCCAGCTAGCGCCGACGGAAATCGAGTTCCTGCAAGAGCTGCGCGGTCCCGCGTGTCAAGCGCGTCGCGGGACGCGCCACCGGCGTCGCCAGTACCAGTGCATTCCAGATCGTGGGTGGACCGATGGGCGCATGCCGCAGCGTCTCGTTGCCGCTCGCCCGGAGTGCGCTTTCCGGCAGGATCGTGCATCCAACACCCGTCGCCACCAACGCGAGCACGGTCTGGACGGCTCCGACTTCTGCAAGAACCTGCAATTGGATTCGACGCGGAATCAACACGGAGTCGAGCAAATGGCGAATCGCATTCGGTGCGCTCGGCAGCACCATCGGGTAGTTCGCCAACGCGGCCAAGCTTACTTTGGCCGGCAATCGGCTCGCAGGCGGTGCGACGAGGAGCAGCTTCTCTCGCATCAGCGGCTGGAACGTCAACTGAGGTGAGGCCCCAGGGTCGAACAGAAGCGCAAGATCCAGTCTTCCCGCAATCAACGACTCGCGCAGTGCCACGCTCAGTCCTTCAAGCACCGTGATCACGGCGCGTGGGAACCTTTCTCTGAATCGCTGAACAAGCGGCGTGCTCAGCCCCAACGCCACACGGGGTGGCATGCCGACGATGATTCGACCGGCAGGGCTCTCATCCATGTCGCGCAACGCGTCGCGCGCTTGCCGGGAAATATCGAGCATCGCGCGGGCATGAACCAGCAAGGCCTCCCCTGCTTCGGTCGGCACCACGCCCCGCCCCGTTCGCACGAGCAGCCGTTGCCCGAGATCGGCTTCGAGGAGCGCGATCTGTCTGCTCAGACTGGGCTGAGCGAGATCGAGGACCACGGCACCTCGGCTGAGACTGCCAGCATCGACCACCGTCACGAAGTAAAGAAGTTGCCGCAGTTCCATAGCAGACCAGCATAGCTGATATAGCTGTATCACCGTATCGTCGCGTTTGACGGGTTGCAACACTCGCGGCATGACATTGATACTTCCTTCCGCGGCATGCAACGCACATTGCCACGTCTTCGGCCCTCGCTCACGTTTTCCCTATGCGCGCGGCGCCACCTTCGTTCCGAAGGAAGATGCACCCAAGGAGGCCCTGTACGCGCTGAACGACCGTCTGGGCCTGTCGCGCTGTGTGGTGGTTCAGTCGAGCTGTCACGGCTTCGACAACCGCGTGACAGAAGACGCCTTGGCGTCCCGTCCCGGCGACTATCGCGGCATTGCCCTGTTGCCAACGCACGTCCGGGATGCCGAGCTTCAACGCCTCCACGCGGCCGGTTTCCGGGGTGTTCGCTTCAACTTCATGGGGCATCTGGGCCGGCATACGCCGATCGAAGAGGTCATTGCACTGGCCACGCGCATCGCGCCGCTGGGCTGGCATCTGCAAATACACGGCGACCCTGCCCTGCTGACCGATCTGGCGCCGGCGCTGCGACGCTCTCCGACGCCTGTGGTGATTGACCACATCGGCCGGATCGACGCGGCCCTCGGCCAGAACCAGCCGAATTTCCAGGCGCTACTCCAGCTGATGGCCGACGAGCGCTTCTGGGTGAAGGTCAGCGGCATGGATCGCATCACGCGCCTGGGCCCGCCTTACGCGGACGCACAAGCCTTCGCCAGGACTTTGGTTGCGGAGTTCGGCAACCGCGTGCTGTGGGGCAACGACTGGCCTCACCCCAATCACGCCGGGCTCATCCCCGACGAGCAGCAACTGGTCGATCTCATTGCCGCCATCGCGCCGAACCCGGCCGCGCGCGAAGCCCTGCTCGTGCGCAACCCCGAACGACTTTATCAATTTGGAGACAACCCATGAGCTTGCGATTTGCGAACAAAGTGGCCATCGTGACCGGCGCCGGATGCGTCGGTGCCGGCTGGGGAAACGGCCGCGCCATTGCGGTGCGGCTGGCAGAAGAAGGCGCCCGGGTGCTGGCGGTCGACCGCGACCGTGCGCGGCTCGATGAAACCCTGGAGCTCGCCGGCGCGGCGCGGACCTCGATCACCCCCTGGGTCTGTGACGTGACCGACAGCGACAGCGTCGCAGCCATGGCGGCGGCTTGCCTGCAGGCCTACGGCACGATCGACATCCTGGTCAACAACGTCGGAGGCTCTGCTGCTGGCGGGCCGGTGGAACTGGCCGAAGACGCTTGGGACTCGCAGATCGACATCAATCTCAAAAGCGTGTTTCTGACCTGCAAGCACGTGCTGCCCACACTCCTGGCCAAGGGTGCTGGCTCTATCGTCAACATCTCGTCGACCTCGGGCCTGCGCTGGACCGGCAGCGCACAAGTGGCCTATGCGGCGACCAAGGCCGGCGTCATTCAAATGTCGCGCGTCATTGCCGTTCAACACGCCGCGAAGGGTGTGCGGGTCAACAGCGTGGTGCCGGGGCAGTTGCATACACCGATGGTCGAGACGCGGCTGGCCAAGCAGCGCTCGGGCGGTGACGTCGAAGCGCTGCTCGCTCAACGCCAGAAGCGGATTCCGCTCGGCTTCATGGGCGACGGCCGCGACACCGCGAGCGCCGTGCTGTTCCTGGCCAGCGACGAGGCACGCTTCATCACCGGCACGGAGCTGGTCGTGGACGGCGGAATGACCGCGCGTTGCGATTGAACTCAATCCAACAAATTACCTGACGGAGACAAATTCATGATCAAACACTTCCTTCTCGCCGCAACGCTCGGCCTTTCCCTCACGACCCACGCAATGGCCCAACCGAAAGTTGTGCGCATCATCGTCACCTTCGCGCCGGGCGGACCGGTCGAACTGGTCGCGCGCATCATGGCGGAACGGCTCGGCAAGGAACTGGGGCGCACCGTCATCGTCGAAAACAAGCCGGGCGCGAACGGCGCGATCGGTGCTATCAGCGTGATGCGCTCCCCGCCCGACGGCAGCATGGTGTGGCTGACCAGCGTGGGCGCCGCTGCCATCAACCCTGCGCTCTACAAGACCTTGCCCTATGACATGCAGCGCGATTTCGCGCCTGTCTCCGTGGTCGTCAACAACGTTGAACTGCTGGTCGTGAACCAGGACGAACCTTCGAAGGATGCCGCCGAGTTCGTGGCAGGAACGAAAAGCCGCGCCGAAGCCACCGCCATCGCGTCGTCTGGCATCGGGAGCATTCCGCACCTGGCCATTGAGCAGTTGAAAGACGCCACCGGCGCCAGGCTCTTGCACGTTCCCTACAAAGGCGGAGCACTCGCCATCACCGATCTGATGGGTGGGCAGGTGCGCGGCTTCTTCGGCGATGTGCCGGGGTTGCTCAACTACGTGCAAGGCGGCCGTCTCAAGGCACTTGGCGTCGCGTCGACCAAGCGCTTGCCGTCGTTGCCGGACGTCAAGACCCTGGAGGAGCAAGGCATCAAGGGCGTGGACACGAACAACTGGTACGCCATGTTTGCTCCCGCCAAAACGCCGGTGGCCGTTGTTGAAGCGCTCAACAAGGCCCTGCGCAACACGCTGGCCGATCCGCAGGTGCGCGAAAAGCTGCTCAAGGCGGGCACCGAGCCCGCCCCATCGACGCCCCAGGAACTGGCCGTGCTGCTGAAGCACGACACCGAGAAGTGGGCCAGGCTGATTCAAGACAAGAACATCAGGATCGATTGATGACCACCTCTCATATCCGTGTCCCTTTGGTGCAGCCCGGCACGATGCCCGAACTGGCCGACGTCGAATCCCGCATCATGGCCGAGCGCGGCCGCGTCTCGCTGCTCTACCAGGTGCTGCTCAACAGCGAGCCGATCGCCTCGGGCTGGGAGCGCTTGCTCACGGCCGTGCGCAAGCAGACCGGCGTGCCGGCGGATCTGCGCGAACTGATCATTCTTCGCGTTGCCGTGCTCAATGGCGCCAGCTTCGAGTTCGACGCGCATGTGCCCCACGCGCAGAAGGCGGGTGTCAGCCCCGAGAAGATCGCGGCCGTTCGCGACGAGGCACTGCCGGAGGTCTTCACACCGGTGGAACGCCTGGTGCTGGAGCTCACCGGCGCCATGACCCGCCAGATCGTGGTTCCGCAGCCCCTCATGATGCAGGTGCAGCGGCACTTCGATGCCAAGGGCGTCGTGGAGCTCGTGGCCACTGTGGCCGCCTACAACATGGTGTCACGGCTCCTCGTGGCGCTGAACGTCGCGCACTGAACCGGAGCCGAGCCATGCAAGACCTTTGGCTGCTCAAGAGAGACGCATCTGCCGCACCCGATGAATCGTTCATGGCCGAACTGCGCCAGCGCTCTGCGCAAGTCCGGCACTGGCAGGCCGTGGACGGCGGCGCAAGCTACCTCTACCTGCCGGGCGACGTATCGCCGGTCGATACGTTGCCGTGCAGCGGCTCTGGAAGGCATCGTCTTGACTGCATGCAGGAGATCGCAGGTGCTTCGCATGGCCTGGCGGCCTCGTTCCACTATGTTGTGGAGACGGACGTACTTCCGGAATTCGAGCAAGACTTCAACGCCTGGTATGCGCAGGAGCATCTGCCCGGGCTGGCAGCCGTCAAAGGAACGGTGCGGGCCGCGCGCTATGTCGTTGCTTCCGGCTCTCCCCGGTACTACGCCTGCTACGACCTCGAAAGTCCAGACGCACTCGACAGCCCGGCTTGGCTGGCGGTGCGCGCAACGGCATGGAGCTCGCGGGTTCGGCCTGCGTTTCGCAATACGCGAAGGACCATGTTCTTCAAGCGCTGAACAGAGATCGACTCACTCGCGTTCGATCAAGACGAAGACGATTCAGTCGGCGGAGATCTTGTCGGATTGGATCAGTTGACCCAGTGCCGGGTTGGGCCCGCAATGAAGGTGGCGAACTCTGCGGGCGTCCCGCCCACCGGATCTGCGCCCGACTTGACGAGTCGAGCGCGCGTCTTCGGGTCTCGCGCTGCCGCTTGGATCTCGGATGAAAGGCGGTCGACAATGGCCTGCGCCGTGCCCTTCGGCACAAAAAAGCCGTTCCACTCGAGGACTTCGAAGTGGGGGAAACCACTTTCGGAAATGGGGGGGCCTGCGGTCGTGCGGCCATGCGTTTGCGAGAAGTGATTGCCAGAGCCCGCAACTGCCCCGACTGCCCGTAGCCCAGCGCCGAGCCGGCGTTGGCGAAGTAGGCCGCCACGTGGCCGCCCATCACATCGGCTAGCGCCGGCGCACCTCTTTTGGAAGGGACATGCAACATCCCGATGCGTGCTTCGCGGTTCAGCAACTCGCCTCCAGGCGGGCTGCGCGCCCAGCCCGCGTGCACCGCGCGGCTAAACTGCTGCCCCTCCTGCATGCGCCCTTGCCGGCGGCCACGCCCGCGCGGAGCAACGCCGCCCGCGAGAACTTGCGCCCCCACGCATGGCCCCTCGCGACCCCTCCCACGAAAGAAAGAAAAGAAAGAAAAATGAACGCCACCGCCAACCCAGAGATGTTCCAGCGGGGATACCGCGCGGGCGACAAGGCGCCCATCGATCTGTCGGACGAAGAAAACGAGACCCTGCTCAGAGCCTTCAAGGTGGGTTTCGTGCACCGGCGAGCGGAGCGCGCCGCGCTCGCCACCGGCAGTTCGAGTCCTGCCTACATGGGCCAGGAAGCCGCGCGACGCGCGGGATTGAACGCCGACGACTTCGCCCCCTTCCTCGGCATCGCAGCCACACGGGACTGGGCCGACGTGCTCGGTCGAGGTCTCGCAACGGCCTCGCACCGCGCGCGCAGCGGCCCAGCGCCGCGCGACGTCTGGAACACTGCAAAGGTGTGAACGCGACCGGGCCCCGATCGGCGCTCGATACATGCGTGCCCCCACCGCACCGCCGCCATCGCGCGAGAAGATCCAGTGGGGTGCGAAAGCCGGCGATTCATCCAGGTCAGACGGCGATGCTGGTGCGTCTCGAACTTGAGGTGAGCGGCGCTCACGTGGCGCAGTAGCCCGACGCAACGACGCTCCTCAGCGAGCCAGCCCGAAGCCCCATGCGACCCTCACCACCGCACAGTCACTCCCGCAGCGTAAACACCACCGACAGATAGCGTACGGGTTCCTCGCCAATCGCCTCGATCCCGTGCAGCGCCGTCGCATCGAACAGCAGCGAGTCCCCGGCCCTCGCCGACACCACCCTGGACCCGTAGCGGTACGTCACCGACCCGGACAGCAGGTAGATGAGCTTCAGGCCCGGATGCTGGAAAGTCACGTAGGGCTGGGCCCCGGGT